>JAITRP010000188.1 GCA_031288305.1 Zoogloeaceae bacterium | reverse complement strand
AAGGTTGAGACCCCGGCCTGAAGGCCGGGGGATCAATCCGTAGCCATTGGGGAGGGGAGAGAAACCCCTTCCCAATGACGTTGGACCGGCAGCCCTGAAGGGCTGCCGCTAATTTCTTGTTGGAGGTTGTCCATGAAGTCCGTACAGATGTATTTTGCCGCGTGGTTTACCGGCGCGTTGTGCTGCGTACCGTTTCCGCTCTGCGCCCAGACGCCGGTAAAGGACTGCTCGTTTTCCTGGGCGATTGCGCCGCGCTTCGATTACGCGGAGGACTTCGCCGCCAATGGTCTGGCGCGGGTTGGCGTAAAGCAGAAGGCCGCAAGCGACGAGCTGGGCGAATACCGCTTTGGTTACATCGACGCGCAGGGCAAGTTTGTCATCCCGCCGCGTTTCGACTATGCGGACAACTTTGCCGCCAATGGGCTGGCGCCAGCCTGGAGAAACAAGCGGTGGGGATACGGTTATATCGACGCGCGGGGCAAGTTTGTCATCGCGCCGCGTTTCGACGCGGTCATGGACTTTGCCGACAATGGACTGGCGCGCGTTATCGTGGCGGACAAATACGGCTACATCGATGCGCGTGGCAAATTCGTTATCCCGCCGCGCTTCGAGGAAGCCTCTGATTTCGCCGCCAATGGCTTGGCGCGGGTATGGGTAAGCAGGCCGGAGACGCGCTCCTGGGACAATTACGGCTACATCGACAAACGCGGCGAGCTTGTCATCGCGCCGCGTTTCTTCCAGGCCCAGGACTTCGCCGACAATGGCCTCGCGCGGGTCAGGATGGCGGACGGCAAATGGGGCTATATCGACGGGCAGGGCGAGGAAGTCATCCCGCCGCGTTTCGATGACGCGGAGGACTTCACTGCCAATGGCCTGGCGCGGGTGCAGGTGGCGGACAAATGGGGCTACATCGATGCGAAGGGCGAGGAAATCATCCCGCCGCGTTTTGACGACGCGGGAGACTTTGCCGCCAACGGACTGGCGTGGTTCGGCGTGTGGGACGAAAAGAGCGACAGCGTCCAATACGGCTATATCGACGCGCGCGGCGAAGAAGTCATCCCGCCGCGCTTTGATGACGCCATGAGCTTCGCCGCCAATGGTCTGGCCGTGATCGGGAAAAAAGATGAACAGGGGCGTGTCCGCTATGGCTACATCGACGCGCGCGGCAAGGAAATCATCCCGCCGCAATTTGGCGCTGCGGGGGATTTTGCCGCCAACGGTCTGGCGCTGGTGGGCGGTCTGGTGGACGGCATCTACCCCTACCCGATCCAGGCGGCCATGGCGGGCGGCAAATGGGGCTATATCCAGTTACCGAATCTGGAAACGAAAACAGGAGAAGCATCATGCGAATGATCCTGCCCGCGCGCCTTGCGCTCGCCGGCGCGATATGCTGCGCGGCGTTGCCATTGTTCGCCCAGACATCGGCAAAGGATTATTGCCTGGCGGTCAATGCCTGGGACACGCATTTCCGCGAGGCGATCAACTTCGCCGCCAACGGCCTGGCGCTGTTCGGTGCATGTGGCGAGAACGGGTGTGATGATTATGGGGACAGCAAGTACGGTTATATCAACGAACGGGGCGAAGAAGTCATCGCGCCGCGCTTCGATCAGGCGGAGGATTTTGCCGCCAATGGCCTGGCGCGGGTCAAGGCGGGCAGGTGGAATGGCAAGTGGGGATACATCGACGAACAGGGCGAATTCGTCATCCCGCCACGCTTTGACGACGCGAAAGACTTCGCCAACGGTCTGGCGCGGGTGAGCGTGGATGACGAATGGGGTTCCCCCAATTGGGGATACATCGATAAACAAGGCAAGGAGGTCATCGCGTCGCGCTTTGAGTATGCGGACGACTTCGCTGACAATGGCCTGGCGCGGGTCGGCATACGGGACGAGAGCGGCTTTACCCTGCCCGGCTATATCAACAGGCAGGGCGAGGAAATCCTCACGCGTTCCTGCGACGCAAGGAACGCCGCCGCCGATGACCCAAGCGCGCGCCAACGCGGATGGCGAGCACATCCGCGCGCCGTCAAACTTGGAGTAAGAACCTGTTCATGGTCTCTGTTCCTTGCGGCCTCTGTTCCATCTCTCCCGCCTCGTCAAAAGCGAGGACAGCAGGCCCGCGGCAATCCAGACGGCGGTTCCGTTACCCGAAACGCCAAGGCAAATTGAAAGACCGTCTGGATTGCCGCGTCGCTGCGCTCCCTCGCTTTTGACGAGGTGAGGGAAGACGCGCCAGAAGGAATCAGAGACTATGAACAGGCTCCAAGGGCGCGCCGCGCCGCTCTGCCTTCCGTCCTATGTCCTCTGATCTTCTGCGGCGAACGTTGACCAATGGGCGGGGCGGGGTTATCTTTGCGCGTTTTCACGTCAAGCGATTGAGCCATGATACTTAGCGGCGCAGAGATCATCATCAGGTGCCTTCAGGAAGAAAAGATCGAGCATGTGTTCGGGTATCCGGGCGGATCGGTGTTGCACATCTACGATGAACTGTTCAAGCAGGATCAGATCAAGCACATTCTGGTGCGGCACGAGCAGGCGGCGGTGCATGCGGCGGACGCCTATTCGCGTTCCTCCGACCGGGTGGGCGTGGCGATGGTGACTTCCGGACCCGGCGTGACCAACGCGGTGACCGGGATCGCTACCGCCCATTCGGATTCCGTGCCGCTGGTGGTGCTGTGCGGCCAGGTCGGCGCCGCCTACATTGGGCAGGACGCTTTCCAGGAATGCGACACGGTGGGCATCACCCGTCCCTGCGCCAAGCACAATTTTCTGGTCAAGGATGTCAAGGATCTGGCGATAACACTGAAAAAAGCCTTCCACATCGCGACTACGGGGCGTCCCGGCCCGGTGGTGGTGGATTTGCCCAAGGACATCACGGCGGACAAATGCGAGTTCGCCTATCCGGCGGCGGTGGCGATGCGTTCCTACAACCCGGTGACGAAGGGGCATCTGGGACAAATCAAGAAAGCGGTGCAGCTTTTGTTGGAGGCCAGGCGTCCGCTGTTCTACATCGGCGGCGGGGTGGTTCTTTCCAACGCGGCGGAAAAACTTACCGAACTGGCGCGGCGTCTGGGTTTTCCCGTTACCCATACCCTGATGGGTCTGGGCGGCTATCCCGCCAATGACCGGCAAAGCCTGGGCATGCTGGGAATGCACGGCACTTATGAAGCCAACATGGCCATGCACCACGCGGATGTGATCCTGACCGTCGGCGCGCGCTTCGATGACCGGGTAATCGGCAATGTCGAGCATTTCTGCGCCGCGCCGCGCCGGATTATCCATATCGACATCGATCCTTCTTCCATTTCCAAGCGCGTCAAGGCGGATGTGCCGATTGTCGGCAACGCGCCGGATGTGCTGGAAGAAATGTTGAAACTGCTGGATGAAGGTCTTGCGCCCACAATTGAACTTTCCGGCTGGTGGCGGCAAATCGAGGATTGGCGCGCGAAGGACGGCCTGAAATACCGGCAGGGCGAGCGCATCATGCCGCAGTTCGTGGTGGAAAAACTCTACGAAGTGACCGGAGGCGACGCCTTCGTCACCTCCGACGTGGGGCAGCACCAGATGTTCGCCGCGCAACATTACAAATTCGACAAGCCCCGGCGCTGGATCAATTCCGGCGGACTGGGCACCATGGGCGTGGGATTGCCCTATGCGATGGGCGTGAGCTTTGCCAACCCGGAGGCGACCGTTGCCTGCATAACCGGGGAAGGTTCCATCCAGATGTGCATCCAGGAGCTTTCCACCTGCAAGCAGTTTGAGTTGCCGATCAAGATTGTCAATCTGAACAACGGCATGTTGGGCATGGTGCGGCAGTGGCAGGAGATGTTCTATTCCAAACGCTATTCCCAGTCCTATGTGACCTCGCTGCCCGACTTCGTCAGGCTCGCCGAAGCCTATGGGCATGTCGGCATGAAAATCGAAAAGCCGGAAGACGTGCGGCCCGCGCTGGAAAAAGCCTTTACGCAGTACAAGGACAGGCTGGTGTTCATGGATTTCATCATTGATTCGACGGCCAATGTGTTCCCCATGGTGGCGACCGGCAAGGGTCTGACCGAAATGATACTCGCGGACGATATGTAAGGCAGGAACAAAAGCATGCGACACATTATTTCCATTCTGCTGGAAAACGAAGCGGGCGCGCTTTCCCATGTGGCGGGGCTGTTTTCCGCGCGCGGCTACAACATCGAGACGCTCACCGTGGCGCCCACCGAGGACGCTTCATTGTCGCGCATGACCATCGTCACGCGCGGTTCCGACGAGGTGCTGGAGCAGATTACCAAGCAGTTGAACAAACTTGTGGATGTGGTGAAGGTGGTCGATCTTTCCGAATCCGCGCATGTCGAGCGCGAACTGATGCTCATCAAGGTGCGCGCCATCGGCAAGGACCGGGAGGAAATGAAGCGCATGTCGGATATTTTCCGCGGGCGCATCCTCGATGTCACCGATTCCACCTACGTCATCGAGTTGACCGGCACCAGCGCCAAGCTGGATTCCTTCATCAACGCGCTCGATACCGGGCTGATCCTGGAAACCGCGCGCACCGGCGTTTCCGGCATTGGCCGCAGCGACCGCATTCTCAAAATCTGATTTCCCATTTTTCCGCGTCAAGAAAGGTTCATCACATGAAATCTTCCCGTATCATTCTTCTGGCATGCGCCATGCTGGCGTTCTCCGGCTGCAAGACGCTTGAGGATGCCGTGCAGATTCTCGGCAATGGCAATGACACTGACAATTCCCCCGTGCGGACTGCCACAAGGCTGCCAATCCCGGAAAGCATCCCTGCCGCAGAAGATTGTGGCGCGCCGGATCAGTTGATCCGGACGGTAAGCGCCGCGCAAAAGAAAAACAAAATCACCGCGAAGAAAACCTATGATGGCAAATGGTGCCGCCTCTCCGGCAAGTTGACGGAAGTTGGTAAATTCTCCGTCAATATCTACCAGTATCCCGCGATTTATCTCGACAAGAAACTGGCCTGTATCCAGGCCGGAGCCAGCGGCATGCTGGGCGGACACGATCCGTCGCCGCCGGGCGCTGAGCGTCAGGGGACGGAAGATGTGCGCGAAAAATTGATCGACATGAAAGGGCAGAAAGTCGAGATCGTCGGGCAAATCAAATTGGATTTGTATGATTTCTACACCCACAACCGGTATTTTCCGCTCATCCATTGCCAGATCGTAAGCCCGAAAATTTAGGCAACAAAGGGCTTTGGCGCGTTGGTTTCGTGGAAAATCCACACGCCAGCGCCTCCCATCGGATCTGAATTTTTCAACAAGGAGTACAAAGATGAAAGTTTATTACGACAAGGACGCCGACCTTTCCCTCATCAAAGGCAAGAAAGTCGCCATCATCGGCTATGGCTCCCAGGGCCACGCCCACGCCCAGAACCTGAACGATTCCGGCGTCAAGGTGACGGTCGGCCTGCGGAAGGGCGGCGCTTCGTGGAAGAAGGCCGAGGCGGCCAAGCTGAAGGTGAAGGAAATCGCCCAGGCCGTCAAGGACGCGGATGTCGTCATGATGCTCCTGCCCGACGAGAACATCCCGGCGGTATACCAGGCGGATGTCGAGCCGAACCTGAAGAAGGGCGCGGCGCTCGCCTTCGCGCACGGCTTCAGCGTCCATTACAACCAGGTCGTGCCGCGCGATGACATCGACGTCATCATGATCGCGCCCAAGGGGCCGGGGCACACCGTGCGTTCCGAATACCTGAAGGGCGGCGGCGTGCCTTCGCTCATCGCCGTGCATCAGGACAAATCCGGCAAGGCGAAGGACATCGCTCTTTCCTACGCCGCCGCCAACGGCGGCGCGAAGGGCGGCGTCATCGAGACCACCTTCCGGGAAGAGACCGAAACCGATCTCTTCGGCGAGCAGGCGGTGCTCTGCGGCGGCCTCGTCGAACTCATCAAGATGGGTTTCGAGACCCTGACCGAGGCTGGCTACGCGCCCGAAATGGCCTATTTCGAGTGTTTGCACGAGGTGAAGCTGATTGTGGATTTGATCTACGAGGGCGGCATCGCCAACATGAATTATTCCATTTCCAACAACGCCGAATTCGGCGAATACGTCACCGGCCCCAAGGTGGTGAACGCCTCTTCGCGCGAAGCGATGCGGGAAGCCTTGAAGCGCATCCAGAACGGCGACTACGCCAGGGAATTCATCCTGGAAGGCCGCACCAACTATCCGGCCATGACGGCCCGCCGCCGCCTGATCGCCGAACACCCGGTGGAAAAGTTCGGCGCGCAGTTGCGCGACATGATGCCCTGGATCAAGAAGAACAAGCTGGTGGACCGGTCGAGGAACTAAGGGGATGGCGGCGGTTTAGAACGCAACGCGGCATTGGAACCTGCGGCTTGTCTTGCCGGAACGCGGACTCGAAGTTGGCGTCAAGAAAGTAGAATCCGCTTCTTGACGCACGCTTGCTTTTCTTTTCCATGTGCTTGGGAGGCGTCATGTTCGATCCTTTTTTTATTTTTCCGGGCGGGGGTTGAGCCGATCATGGACGACACGCATCCTCTTTTCGCCAGGGAAGGCTGGCCTTTCCTGTTGATTGCGCTGCTCATGGCGGCGCTGATGCAGTGGGGGCTTGGCCCTTTGTGGGCTTTTCCTTTCTGGCTGGCGGTCTTTTTCGTGCTGCAATTCTTTCGCGATCCGCCGCGCAGTGTGGTCGGGCTGGGCGACGGACTGCGCAGCGTGGTTTCTCCCGCGGATGGGCGCGTCGTCGCCATCGAGGAATGCGAGGACAACTATCTGAACCGCCGCGCCCTGAAGGTGAGCGTGTTCATGAATGTGTTCAACGTGCATTCCAACCGTTCGCCGATAGATGGCGAGGTCAGGCAGGTGTGGCGCAGCCCCGGAAAATTCGTGAATGCCGCGCTGGACAAAGCCTCCAGCGAGAACGAACGCTGCGCCATGCACCTGAAAGGCACGGACGGACAGGATGTCACCTGCGTACAGGTTGCCGGTCTCATTGCCCGCCGCATCCTGAATTACACGGAACCCGGAATGAAGCTCGCGCGCGGACAACGTTACGGCTTCATCCGCTTTGGTTCGCGCGTCGATGTTTATCTGCCGCTGGATGCCGACGTGCGCGTCAGCCTGGGCGATAAGGTGTATGCTGCGAGTACCCTTCTTGCTGAATTTTCCAGGGTTCCCCATGCCTGAACGCAAACCGCGCAAAGCCCTGTTCAATCCGGAATTGAAACGCCGGGGCATCTACCTTCTGCCCAGCCTGTTTACCACGGCGGCGCTGTTCTTCGGTTTCTTCGCCATTGTGCAGGCCATACAGGGCGACTTTGAAAAAGCCGCCTCCGCCATCTTCATCGCCATGATCATGGATGGACTGGATGGCCGGGTGGCGCGGCTGACGCATACGCAATCGGCCTTCGGCGCGGAATACGATTCGCTTTCCGACATGGTGTGCTTTGGCGTTGCCCCGGCGCTGGTAGTCTATGAATGGGCCTTGCTGGGCATAGGCCGTCCGGGCTGGATTGCCGCCTTCATCTACTGCGCGGGCGCCGCGCTGCGTCTGGCGCGCTTCAACACCACGCTGGAAGTCATGGACAAGCGTTACTTCCAGGGCTTGCCCAGCCCCGCCGCCGCCGCGCTGGTCGTCGGCTTTGTCTGGGCGATGATGGCGCAGGGGGCGCCAGGCGCGGAAACGCGCTGGCTGGCGGCTTTCGTCACCGTATTCGCGGGACTTTCCATGGTCTCCAACGTGCGCTTCTACAGCTTCAAGGACATCAATCTCAAGAAAAGCGTTCCCTTCGTGGCGGTGCTGATCATCGTGCTGATTTTCGCCGTGGTCTCCTCCCCTTTCACCGCCGAAATCCTTTTTGGCCTGTTTTGCGTCTATGCCCTGTCCGGCTATGCGCTGGCGCTGCTGCATCTACGCAAAAAGTCCGCTCCGCCGACGGAAACGTAGATGTGTCAAAAAGTAAGAACCTGCTTTTTCTGCTTCAAATCACTACTATCCGGTCGACTTCGTAGAAGAATCATCCTATTTTCCTCGGTTGCCCGGGTAAACTGGCGCAAAGCGGGCAGTAGAGCGGGTCATAGCCGATAAAGGAGGGACGCCCGATGGGTGAAAAGGGAATGAAAAGCAAGGCATTGGCAAAAAGGCCTGGACAAGCGGCGGG
>JAITRP010000162.1 GCA_031288305.1 Zoogloeaceae bacterium | reverse complement strand
AGGTTGAGACCCCGGCCTGAAGGCCGGGGTTTCGACCGTAGCCATTGGGGAGGGGAGAGAAACCCCTTCCCAATGACGTTAGACCGGCAGCCCTGAAGGGCTGCCGCTAATTTCTTGCTGGTAAGCATTATTGTCTCCCGGCGCGGCAAAAAGCACTTCTCCATTTTTTGCCGGTTCATAAACCCAACGCAAAACCAGCGCGGCCTTGGGGTTCCCGTAGGGGCGCACTGCGTGCGCCCCTACGGGATCGTGCAAGAGGTAGTGGGTTGCGTTGCCTTTACCCCAAAAAAGGGCGAGCTTCGCTTGCCCTTTTTTGCTGACTAACCCGGTAAAAAGTGGTTTTTTTACTTTTTACCGAACCTATTCCACCGTGACCGATTTTGCCAGGTTGCGTGGTTTGTCTACGTCGGTGCCCTTGATCAGCGCCGCGTGATAGGCGAGGAGCTGCAAGGGGACGACATGCAGGATGGGCGAGAGCGGGCCGTAGTGTTCGGGAAGGCAAAGCACGTGAATGCCGTTTCTTTCCGCGCTTTCGTCAATCCGGCTGTCCTGATCGGCAAAGACGTACAGTTCTCCGCCGCGCGCCTTGACTTCCTGCAAATTGGATTTGAGTTTTTCCAGGAGCGGGTCCTTGGGCGCGACGGCAATCACCGGCATGTTCTTGTCCACAAGCGCCAGCGGGCCGTGCTTCAGTTCGCCCGCCGGATAGGCTTCGGCGTGGATATAGGAAATTTCCTTCAGCTTCAGCGCCCCTTCCTGCGCAATCGGATAATGCGGTCCGCGTCCCAGGAACAGCGCATGTTCCTTGTCGGCGAATCCCCGCGCCCAGACGGCGATTTCCGGCTCCAGCGCCAGCGCCTTCTGTATGGCTACCGGCAGATGGCGCAAGGCGGCAAGATGCGCGGCTTCTTCTTCGCGGGTGAGGCGTCCGCGCAATTTGGCAAGAACGAGCGTCAGCAGGAACAGCGCCGCCAGTTGGGTAGTAAACGCCTTGGTGGAAGCCACGCCGATTTCCGGCCCGGCGCGGGTGATGAAGCGCAACACCGCCTCGCGCACGAGGGATGATTCCGGCACATTGCAGATCGCCAGCGTCAGCGCCTGCCCCAGACCGCGGGCGTGCGCCAATGCCGCTTGCGTATCCGCCGTCTCGCCCGATTGCGAAATGGCGATCACCAGTTGCCGGGGATTGGGCACGGAATCACGATAACGGTATTCACTGGCGATTTCCACGCTCGTCGGCATGCCAGCGATGCCCTCCAGCCAGTATTTTGCGACCATCCCCGCGTGATTGCTGGTGCCGCAGGCCAGGATCAGCACCGCGTCCGCCTGCGGCAGCAGGGTTTTCGCTTCTGTCCCGAACACTTCGGCTTGCAGCGTGCTGGCCGCACCCACCAGTTCCAGCGTGTTGGCCAGCGCTTCTGGCTGCTCGAAGATTTCTTTTTGCATGTAATGCCGGTACGCGCCCAATTCCACCGCGTCGACGGAAAGCTGGGAGAGCGTCATGGGACGATTGACCGGCGTGCCGTCCCGGCGACGAATGTCGAGGCGATCCGCGCGCAAATCGGCGAGATCGCCGTTTTCCAGATAAATCATCTGGCGCGTGACCTGTAGCAGCGCGGAGGTGTCGGAAGCCGCGTAATTGCCGTTTTCCCCCACGCCCAAGAGCAGCGGCGCGCCTTCGCGCGCCAATATCACTCTTCCCGGATCGGCCTCGCAAATGACCGCGATGGCATACGCGCCTTTTAGTCGCAGACAGGCCAGACGCACGGCTTCCGCCAGATCGGGCGCGGTTTTCAGGCAGGCGCTGATCAGGTGGGCAATGCTTTCGGTATCAGTTTCCGAAGTGAAGACATAGCCTTGCCCAATGAGTTCGGCTTTCAGTTCGGCGTGGTTTTCGATGATGCCGTTATGCACGACCGCCAGGCCGTCGGAAAGATGCGGATGCGCGTTGTGTTCGGCGGGCGCGCCGTGCGTCGCCCAACGGGTATGGGCAATGCCGCTCTGGGCGTTCAGCGTCCTTGCCTTCTTTTCCAGTTCCAGAACGCGCCCCACCGAACGCTGCCGCGCCAGTTTCCCGCCCTGCAATACCGCCAGCCCCGCGGAATCATAACCCCGATACTCCAGCTTCTTCAGTCCCTCGATCAGCACCGGAACCACATTGTCCCGCGCCGTTGCCGCCACAATGCCACACATCGGCGTGTCCCCGTCAGATTAAAGAACGGATTCTAACGCATTCCTCTGGGAGTTCTCCCGGTGGTTGCACCGACGCCCGGAAAGAAGAAAAAAGAATACACTACGCATTTTCACGAAAGGGAAAATAAAAATGGAATGGTCAATGACGCTGTTGGCGGGACTGATCGGGTTTTTCGTGGTCATCTGGCTCGTCAGGAAACTCCTCTGGAATCTGCTGCGCTTTGCGAAATTCGCGCCGAATCGTTACGTGTTCCGCTACAGGGGCGGAAAAATCACCGCGGAAGGGGCGGGGCTTTCCTTTTTCTATTTCGCGCCCACGACCACGCTCGTCATCGTGCCGGTCGGCAGCGAGGACGCGCCCTTCATGCTCTCGGAAACCTCCGCGGATTTCCAGGAACTGACCATCCAGGGACAAATCACCTACCGCATCTCGGAGCCGGCCAAGGCCGCGAAAATGCTGAACTACACCGTGGATACCGAGCAGAAGGCGCAGGGCTACGTCTCCGACGATCCGCAAAAGCTCCCGGAACGGCTCGTCAATCTGGCGCTGGTGGTCATCAAGGGCGCGGTCAAGAACCTTTCCCTGAAGGAAGCCATCGTTTCCTCGGACGAGGTGGCGCAAAAGGCGCATCAGGCGCTCGCCGGGCATGAGATGGTGAAGGCGCTGGGGGTGGAAATCCTGGGGCTTTCCATCGCCGCCATCAAGCCCAATCCGGAAACCGCCAAGGCGCTGGAGGCCGAGACGCGCGAGGAAATCCTGAAGGAATCCGACCAGGCCATCTTCTTGCGGCGCAATTACGCGGTGGAGCAGGAGCGCATCATCCGCGAAAGCGAGTTGAATACCGAGATCGCCGTGGAAAACAAGAACCGGGAAATCCAGGAAACCAAGCTGGAAACCGCCCGGCGGGCGATGAAGAAGGAACTGGAAATGGCGGAGGAACGCCTTGCCTTCCAGATCCAGCAGGAAGAAAAGAACCAGGCGCTCGTCGCCCTGAAGGCCGGCAACAGCCGCACGGAGGCCGACGCCAAGGCTTACGCCCTGAAGGCGATCATGGAAGTCTACGAGCGCGCCAATCCCGAAGTCCTGAAGGTGCTGACGAACGCCGGACTGGATTCGGGGCATCTCCTGGCGCAAGCCTTCCAGGGCATCGCCGATCAGGCGGAAAAGATCGGCAATCTCAACATCACGCCCGATCTGCTGAACGCCATCGTTTCCCGTCCGCCCAAGAAGAACGCAAAGTAAACGCATCCATTTGACGATAGAAAAGAAAAAATACAATGACACAAAAAATGCGCATCGCGATATTTTCGCTGTCGCTGCTGGTCATGACGGCATGCAGCAGCGGGGAATCGTCCTACAGAGGGGGCGCGGACGCGAGGGCGGCAGGCACGCGGGCAGACCCGAGCGCCATGCTGGCCTATGAACACTACCTGCGCATCGAACTTCCGAACGGGCAACTGGATGCGCGCGTGGCGGAGGCGCAGGCGGCTTGCGAGACGGCGCGTTTCGGTTCCTGTCATCTCCTCAATTTCTGGCGCGATGAAGAAAATGTCGCCGAGTTGAGAATGCGCATTGCGCCCGCGGGCGTCGAACCCTTGATCGCCCTGGCGAACGGGGAAGACGGCAAGGTGCTGCGCCGGGAGACGAAAGCCGAGGATCTGGCGCAGGCGGTACAGGATAACCAGCGGCAGGAGGCGTTGCTGGCTTCCTACGCCGAAAACATGAAGGCGCTGGGCAAGCGTCCGGGCATCACCGTGACCGACTTGATTGCCCTGGCGCGCGAACAGGCCGATGTCGAGCAAAAGCGCGAAGCCCTCGCGCAGGAGACCGCGCAGCAAAACCGGCGCATCGAGACGCATCTGCTTACCCTGCATCTTGCCGGGGAAGGCGCATCCGAGGATTCTTTTACACGCCGCTTCGCCGAGATGTGGGAGCGGTTTTCGCGCGGCGTGGTGGTGGTGATTGAAACGGTCCTGTACGCCTTCATCCTGTTGCCGCTCTGCTTTGCCGCCTGCGCGCTCTGGCGCTGGGCATGGGCGCGCCTGTTCCGGCGCAAGGCCGCCGATGTCCGAACCCGTTAGAAGAGAGGAGTGCAATGATACCGGCAGCTGGAATATTGATACGCGCCGCGCCATTGGTGCGGTTTCTGGAAAGGGACAGCTTCTTTGACACGCCTTGCAACGGAACGGCGGAAGACGTCATGGTCGTGACGGATGTCGACGTGGCCTTTCATTTTGCCGCCGCGCAAACGGACGAGTTTGAGGCGTGGAGCGAAGGGGATCTCGATATGGTGGAGTATCCGCCGGATTTTGATTTCGACTGCGGCAGCCTGACCAGAAGGCTCGACAGGAAAACCACGTTTACTCGCGACATAGAAACCAAGAATTCCAACGGAGTCTATGAAAAATGGATAAAGGCTGCCGATGGTCTCTCATGCCAGGTAATAGAGATCATGCTCAGGGACATGGATATGTTGTTTACCTGCTACGCAAATAACCATTTCCCGCCCTTTTGGGAAAAAATGCTCGATGTTTATCTGCGCAACGGCTTTCCTTGCGGCTGGAGCAGCAGATATCCGGATGGGAAACTGGTCGTGTTTTCAAATGCGGCAGGGGGCTAAAGCGGAGTTGATGCGATGAAGCCATCCGACCGCCGCATTGTCGTCATTATCCGGGAAACCCGCCTGAAGGCGGTTCTGGAAAGCCAGAACACGCTCTCGCAGGCCAAGTTCTACATCAACAGCCTGGGCGGCGATTTTGGCGAATACGAGGAAGAACACCAGCAATACAACGAATCGGTGCGGATTGCGCGCAAGAACATGGAAGGACTGGGCAATCTCCAGCTTCTGGAGCGCAAATACCTGCCCAATTTCATCTTCGCGCCGGATGACCTTGTCGTCGTCATCGGCCAGGACGGCCTGGTGGCGAACACGCTCAAATACCTGGACAATCAGCCGGTGATCGGCGTCAATCCCGACCCCGGGCGCTGGGATGGCGTGCTCCTGCCCTTTGTCCCGCGGGACATGGCGAAGATCGTCGGGGAGACGCTGCGCGGATGGCGGAAAATGGAAGAAGTGAGCATGGCGAAGGCGCGCATCCAGAACGGGCAGGAATTGCTCGCGGTCAATGATTTCTTCATCGGCCAGCGTACCCATGTTTCCGCCCGCTACGTGATCAAGCACGGGGGATTGAAGGAGCCGCAATCCTCAAGCGGCGTCATCGTCTCGACCGGCCTGGGTTCCACCGGCTGGATGAAAAGCGTCCTCGCCGGAGCCTCGCGCATTTCCTCTTCCGTCATCGGCCACCCCTACGGCGGCGGCCAGGAAAACGACCGGCTGCTCGCGGAGGTGGAAGACGACATCGCCCATGCCGCCGCGGGCGCGGCAGTTCCGGAAGAAGACGAGCTCCTCTATGCCGCCGCCGCGCCGCCGCCGGACGAAGTTTCGCAGGAACCCCCCGATCTGATCGGCCTATCCGACATACCCGACGCAGCGCCGATGACGCGCGAAAAGGAATCGCTGTTCAAGGGCTTCCTGCGCAGAACACGAAAAAAGCAAAGCTACGGCTTTTCGGAATTATCGAGCGTCATCGGCAAATGGAAGAGCGAGGAACTCCTCTTCGCGGTGCGCGAACCCTTTCCCAGCAAGACGACCGGCACCAGCCTCGTCTTCGGCAAGATTTCAAGGGACGAGCCGCTCAAAATCGAATCCCTGATGGGCGAAAACGGGGTGATTTTCAGCGACGGCATGGAAAGCGATTTCCTCGCTTTCAACTCCGGCGCCGAAGCGGTCATCACCCTGGCGGAAAAACGCGGGCGCATCGTGGTGTAGGGAGGCGGCAAAAAGTAAAAACCTACTTTTTGTGCGGCAAGGCCGTATTTTGCTGCCAAGAGCCTATTTCATCAGGCCGGTAGTGCGCCAGGTGATGATGCCGCGGGCGAGGCGCGGCATGGCAATGAAAGTCCGGGGGAGTCTCTCCCAGCGCGCGAGGATCCGGCGAAAGCGATTCATCCAACTGTGGGTACGCTCAACGACCCAACGGCGCGACGCAAGGAGAGTTAGATTTTGGAAGGGCGCCTGATGTCGGACCATGTTCATACGCTGTTGTCGATACCGCCGAAGTATGCGGTATCGCAGGTAGTGGGGTACATCAAGGGGAAGAGTGCGATCCATATAGATATAGCGCGGGAGTTTGGAGAGCGCAAGCGCAATTTTGTGGGTCAGCATTTCTGGGCGCGAGGTTTTTTGTGTCCACGGCAGGTCGAGATGAGGCGGTGATACGGCGCTACATACGAGATCAGGAAAGAGAGACGAGCGTTTCGATCAGATCAGGCTGATGCAGGAGGGTGCCGCCCACAGGCGGCGCAAGACCTTGGGGCCGCTTTGAGCGGCTCACAATCCAAAGCCCCCGGCTCTGCCGGGGGATATTTACTTCCTCCTCGTTAAGGATGACAAGATGTTATCCCATTGCGCTTGGTTGGCACCTTGGGAGCCAACAATAGGCGCTCCTTTTTCCAAAGAAGCACGCATTGATCTTTGCAATGCAAAATCTTCCTTTAGAGGTTATACACTTGGACAGGACAACTAAAAATTTGAGAAAACAACCAAGCGCCCTTCTGGATAATGACCATTCCACCCACAAGGAAAACCATCGTGTAAATACACATCCAGTATCCTTTTCCAGAGGGGAGGAAAGTAGTCATTGGCGTAGCAATTGAAGATGATTTTAATGTCCCTGAACATCAGCTCGATCACTTGACTACAGACCTGGCCAGATGCCTGAAAAAATTTCTCATCCGCGCCATTGAAGTTTTTAGACTCAAGGCCGAAATAGTCGTTGTATTTTTTTCGAAGTCGTGAGTGCAGATTATAATCCCACTCAAAAGTTTCAAGAAAATCATGCTCAGACTCACTTACATCCGGCCAATAGTCAAATTCGTCAGTTTGCGCCCCTGCAAAATTGTTGGCAATATTGGCATCCGTAACCACCATCACGCCACCGGTGTTCCCGCTGTAAGGCACGTCAAACAGGTTATCCCTTTGCAGGAATTCAACCCACGGGGTTGCGGCCTCAAATGTTTCAGCCCATGTCTTCTTCATGATTACCTCCCAAAAATTTCGTTGCGTATGGCATCTTTCCAATCGTTCTGAACAGCCTTTGCACTACCAGAAGAATGCTGATTATCATACATTGTTAAATTGCCGCTTTCCAGTTAATGGCACGATCTAAAAAAATTACAAATTCATGCTTTGTAGATACATAAAATACGGGAGCAAGAAATTAGCGGCAGCCCTTCAGGGCTGCCGGTTGAAGCCGCGCGAGATAATTCCAGGGTTTTTGCGAGATAAATCGGTTCTGGTTTATCTCGGGTTGCTGTTGTTTTTTTGCAACACTTGGTCAGCGTCTTCCGCGCATCAGGGCTTCGATTTTTAACGTTTTGGCGAGTTCGTC
>JAITRP010000140.1 GCA_031288305.1 Zoogloeaceae bacterium | reverse complement strand
GGGGGAGGCAAACCACGCTTCCCCGGATACGCCCAGGCCATACACAACCTCCGCAAACCAGAGACGGCAGGCCTATTGGGTTGGTATTACTTTGACATCCTCCACTTTTAATCGTGCCCCATGCCCTTGCGCGCGATTCAAAGCAGGGAAGTTTCGTCATTGCGAGGGCGTGCGCACCGCAGCAATCCAGATGGCGCTTTGCCGTTTCAAAAACTGAACCGCCGCCTGGATTGCCGCGTCGCTTCGCTCCTCGCTTTTGACGATGTAGTGAGTTTCGTTACCTCAGTCCTCTGTCTTCTGTCCTCTGTCCCCTGAAATCCAGATCAGGCTTGCCATGCGGCCGGTCTGGCGTTCGCGCCGCCAGGAAAAGAAACGAGCGGCATCAAGGCAGGTGCAGAAATCGCCGCCGAAAATCCGGGTGACGCCAAGCGCATGAAGTCTTTGGCGCGCAAGGTGGTAGAGGTTGGCGTAGTATTTCTTTACCGTTCCATCCTGCGCCTCATGTGGCGCGGCCTGCCGAAACGCGGCGTCGGCGGCGGGATTCCCGGCAAGGAAGGCGGCGCGCACTTCCTCGCCGACGACAAACGCGTTCGGGCCGATGGCGGGGCCAAACCAGACCAGCAACCGTTCCGGCGCAAGACGCATGGCCGCCACCGTATTTTCCAGCACTTCCGCCAGCAAGCCGCGCCATCCGGCATGCGCCGCGGCAACGACTTCGCCCCGGATATCGCAGAACAGCACCGGCAGACAGTCTGCCGTCATGATGGCGCAGGCCAGGCCCGGCGCGCGGCACACGGCGGCGTCGGCGCGCGGCGGCGCGGCATTCGCAAGGCGCAAGGTTTCCGACAGTTCGACCACTTGCGCGCCATGCGTCTGTTCCAGCCAGACGGGCGCGGCAGGCAACAGGCATTGCAACAGGGCGCGATTGCGGCGCACCGCTTCCGGCGCGTCGCCCACATGCTCGCCCAGGTTGAAGCTCGCATACGCCTGGATACTGACGCCGCCCATGCGCGTGGTCTGTACGCTCCCCACCGTT
Organism: Zoogloeaceae bacterium; assembly: GCA_031288305.1. Lineage (GTDB taxonomy): Bacteria > Pseudomonadota > Gammaproteobacteria > Burkholderiales > Rhodocyclaceae > Azovibrio. The sequence goes on along the minus strand of JAITRP010000140.1, from coordinate 26,283 downwards.
TGCGGCGCAGGCCAGTCGGGATAGATGAATTGCGGCGCGACGCCAAAAGGCGCGGCAAAGGCGGCAGTTTCCGTCATGACGACGCCTGCGCCGCCAGGTCTGCCAGCAGATTTGCCATATCCTCCGGCGGCGGCGCTTCCCAACACATGTCTTCGCCACTGGCTGGATGGCGCAGCGTCAGGCGCAGGGCGTGCAGCGCCTGACGGGAAAACGCCGGCAGACCCGGCGGCGCGGCGCGGCCACGGCCATAGAGCGGATCGCCCAGGAGCGGATGCCCCAGATGCGCCATATGCACGCGGATCTGGTGAGTACGCCCGGTTTCCAATTGGCAGGCGATCAGGGTTGCGCCGCGATAACGGCGCACGACCTGATAATGCGTGACGGCGGGCTTGCCCGCGCTCGTCACCGCCATGCGGGTGCGCGCCTGGCGATGGCGGCCAATGGGCGCGTCGATGACGCCATCGCGCGTCATCTCGCCCAGCGCCACCGCCAGGTATTCGCGCCGGACGCTCCTTTCCTGCAACTGACGCGTCAGCGAAGCCTGCGCCGTCAGCCTGCGGGCGACAACCATCAGGCCGCTGGTTTCCTTGTCCAGCCGATGCACGATGCCGGAGCGCGGAATCACGGCAAGCCTTGGGTCATGGTGCAGCAAGGCGTTCAACAGGGTGCCGCTGCGGTTGCCATTGCCGGGATGCACCACCAGTCCGGCGGGTTTGTTGAGGATGAAGAGATCGGCGTCGGCAAAGAGGATATCGAGAGCGATGTCTTCCGGCGCGTCGGCCAGGCTCCCGGGAGCGGGCGAGAAAAAGAGCGTCAGGATTTCGCCGCCGCGCATTCTTTTACGCGCATCGCGCGTCGTAACGCCATCGACTTGCGTCTGTCCGTCCTTGATCCATATTTGCAGGCGGCTGCGCGAATATTGCGGCAGGAGCCGCGCCAGCGCCTGATCCAGGCGCTGTCCCGCCGCTTCCGGAGGACATGACAGTATTTGGCGCACAGGTGTCTTATAATCCACGGAGTGTTCTTCAGGATATTCCATTATGCGAAGTGTACCCGTTATCGCCCGGAGCGGACGACAAAGTCCCCCTTTCCCCCTCCGCCTGCGTGTTCTCGTGTTTTCCGCCCTGTTGCCGGTTCTCGCCGCCTGCGGCTTTTTGCCCGCGGAAATCGATCAGACCGCCGACTGGTCCGCCATCCGCCTGTACGCAGAAGCCAAATCCGCGTTCGATGACAAGAACTGGGAAGAGGCGCTCAAGTATTACCAGAAGCTGGAATCCCGCTATCCCTACGGTCGCCACGCCCAGCAGGCGCAGATGGAAGTCGCCTACGCCCATTGGAAGGACGGCGACAAAGCCGCCGCGCTGGCGGATTGCGAACGCTTCATCCGCCTGCATCCCAATCATCCCAGCGTCGACTACATGTATTACCTGAAAGGACTGATCGCCTTCAACGGCGATCTGGGCTACATGGGCTACTTCAGTTCCCAGGATCAGAGCGAGCGCGACCCGGAATCGGCGCAGGAATCCTTTGACGCCTTCAAGGGACTGGTTACGCGCTTTCCGCAAAGCAAATACACGCCGGACGCGCAATCCCGCATGGATTATCTGGTCAATACGCTGGCCGCGCATGAAGTGCATGTCGCCCGCTATTACCTGAAGCGCGGCGCGTACCTGGCTGCCGCCAACCGCAGCCAGCACACCATCAAAACCTATCCCAACACGCCCGCGCTGGAAGAGGCCAGCTACATTCTCGTGCTTGCCTATGACAAATTGAATATGCCCGAACTGCGTGACGACGCCGAGCGCGTCATGCGCCTGAATTTTCCCAACAGCATCTACTACACGCAGGGACTGGATCCCAAAAAAGCCTGGTGGAATCTCTTTTGAACACGCCGCAACCCGCCATCGGACAGATCTTCAAGGCGTTGGCCTTTGCCGCCGAAAAACACCGCAACCAACGGCGCGAGGACTCCGGGAAAACGCCCTACATCAACCACCCGATCGCGCTGGCCAACGTGCTGGTCAATGAAGGCGGCGTGACGGATACGGAAACACTGTGCGCCGCCCTGTTGCACGACACGCTCGAGGATACGGAAACGACGGAAGAGGAATTGCGCCGGCATTTTGGCGCGGCCATTGCCCATCTGGTGCGGGAGGTTTCCGACGACAAGGGTCTGCACTGGCGCGAACGCAAACGCCTGCAAGTTGAACGCGCGCCCCATATCTCGAAACCGGCGCAACACATCAAACTGGCCGACAAAATCTGCAACCTGCGCGATCTCGTCGCCTCGCCGCCTTCCGCATGGCCGCCTGAACGGCGGCGCGAATACTGCGAATGGGCCAACGCGGTGGTCAACGCCATCCGCACCGCAAACCCCGCGCTGGCCGAACAGTTCGATCACATCTATGCCCAACGCCTGCGCCCGGATCTGGGGTATTCAAGGAGGCAACGCAATCCACTACCCATCTGCACGATCCTGTAGGGACGCACTGTGCGCGCCCGGCAACCGCACAGACTGGGTGGGTTTTCCTCCACTTTTCATTGTACCCTGCAAGCGGCATATGCTTGCGGACGGCGGGTTTTCTTCACTTTCGACGCCTTTTGGCGTCCGGGCAGGCAACATGGATACGAATATGCGCATTCCCAAAAAGGATTTCCCGGTCGGCGAGGTTCGGCGTTACCTGGAACCGGGGCCGATTGTGCTGGTGTCGTCGCAGTGGCAAGGAAAAAGGAATGTCATGACGATGGGCTGGCAGACCGTCATGGAATTTTCACCCTCCCTAGTCGGCTGTCTCATTTCCGCCGCCAATTACAGTTTTGAACTCATCCGCAACAGCGGGGAATGCGTCCTCAACTTGCCAACCACGGCGCTCACCAATACAGTGGTGCGCATCGGCAACACTTCCGGCGCGGACATCGATAAATTCGAGGAATTCGGCCTGAGCGCCGACAAGGCCATATGCGTCCGCGCGCCGCTCATCGAACAATGTCACGCCAATCTCGAGTGCCGCCTGTACGACGACGCGCTGGTCGACCGCTACAATTTCTTCATCTTCGAAGTGGTCAAGGCGCACGTCGCCCCGCTGCCCGAACATCCCGAAACCCTGCACTACAAAGGCGATGGCGTGTTCATGCTCTCCGGCGCCATCATCAACAAGAAAGCGCTCTTCCGTCCGGGGATGCGCTGATCAGAGGACAGAACGCGCGCGTTGCGCGCTTTGCGGACTGTATTCAGTGTTCAGTAGCCGCTCTCTGTCCTCTGTCTTCTGTCCTCTGTCCTCTGATTTCTGCTATGCTTCGTCCGTTTTCAGGTGCCGCGCATTCTTTCTGGATGGCGGTGAAACGGGAAAGCGGTGCGCGTCCCTTGGACGCAATGCCGCTGCTGCCCCCGCAACGGTAGGCGAGTGCAACGTCATTGAACGCCACTGGGTTTTCACCCGGGAAGGCAATGACGTGAGAATCCTTTCGACTCGCAAGCCCGGAGACCGGCCTGTCAACTCCTGATGGACGCGTTGCGGGGCGGCGGCGCCGGAATCCTTCCGCATGGGTTCCCCGCCGTTTTCCCGGCAACGCTTCCCTTTTCATCATTTTCCGTCTGCGGGGACGCGGACGAGAAAGGAAGCGCCATGTCTTCATTTATCCCAACCCCGGTCTTCCGGGCGTTGGCAACCCTGTTCCTGACGCCGCTCGCGCTGACGCCCGCCTTTGCCCAGCAATCCGGCAACGACAACACGTTGGACGCCGTCGTCGTCACCGCCACGCGGCAGGCGATGCGCATTACGGAAACGCTTGCCGATGTGACGGTCATTTCGCGCGAGGAAATCGAAAAAAGCGGGCAGGACACGATTACCGAACTCCTCGCCCGTCAGGGCGGCATACAGGCAGCGACCTACGGCGGGCCGGGAACAGTGGCGAGTTTCTTCGTGCGCGGCGCGAATTCCAACCAGACCAGGGTGGTAGTGGACGGCATCGCCATCAATGCCGCCAACGGCGACTCGCCCCTGCGTTTTCTTTCGCTGGATAACGTGGAGCGCATCGAGATCCTGCGCGGCCCCGCTTCCGCCCTCTATGGCGCGGACGCCATCGGCGGCGTCATCCACATCATCACCCGGCGCGGTCAGCCGGGACTTGCCGCCGATGGGTTTATCGGATACGGCAGCCATGACACGCAAAAGGCCGGCGCCGGACTCTCCGGCGGCAGCGCGCGGTGGCGCTTCCGGGTAGAAGCCAACCATCACCGGAGCGATGGTTTTTCCGCGCAACGCCACGCCAGGAACAAGGACGCCGACGATGACGCCTACCGCAACATCGGCGGCGGCGCGGCGCTTTCCTTCCTGCCCGCGCAAGGCCATGAAATCGGGCTGATTTACCATCGCAACAAGGGCCAGGTGAATTACGACAGCGGCAATACGCCGCCCGCGGGCGGCTACGATGTCCGCTCGCGCTTTGAAACCGAGCAATGGCAGTTGTTTTCCAGAAACCGCTTCCTGGAAAACTGGGAGAGCGTCCTGCGTTACGGGGAAAGCGAGAACGACTATACGGATTACAGCTGGAATGACTGGGCGCTCCCCCCCGCCGAATCCATCGCCAGGACGCGCACCCGCAACCGGCAGATCACCTGGCAGAACGACCTCACGCTGCCGCTGGGCAAGGCAATGGCGGCAGTGGAAAGGGAAACGCAGCGCATTGGGCCGCGCCATGACGATAGCGGCGCGAACCAGTATCCCGGTCATACGCCCGAAATCAGCAACACATCCTTTCTCGGCGGCTGGACGGCGCACACGGACAAGCATGGCTGGCAGGCAAACGCGCGGCGCGATCGGCATTCCGAATTCGGCGGCAAAACCACTTGGAGCGCGGCCTATGGCTATCAACTGACGGAGGAATTGCGCGCGCATATCGGCTACGGCACGGCCTTTCGCGCGCCCACCGTCATCGACCTGTTTCGTCCTGGCTGGGGCGGCAATCCCGACCTGAAACCAGAGGAAGCAAAAAACAGCGAAGCCGGCCTGACCTGGGAACGGGGCGCGCATCGGGCTTCCGCCATCTACTACAACAATCGCGTCGAGAATCTGATTGCCTATACGTGCGACGCGTTGTGGAATTGCAAGAACGAAAACGTCAACAAGGCGCTGCTGGAAGGCGTCACGCTTGCCTATGCCGGACAATTCGGCGCGTGGCGCCTGGAAGCGGTCTATGACTGGCTGAATGCCGAAAACAGAAGCAAGGACGCAAATGGCGTCGGCTACGAACGCCTGGCGCGCCGCGCGCGCGACAAGGCGACGCTGAATCTGACGCGCGCCTGGGGCAAGCTGGAAACCGGCATGGAAATAATCGGCGTCGGACGCCGCTATGACAGAAACTATCTGAAAACCGCCGCCGACAAGGAAGAGCTTGGCGGCTATGGATTGACCAACCTGACCGCCCGTTACGCGCTCGGCAAGAACCTTGCGCTGGAAGCCCGCCTGAACAACCTCTTCGACAAGCAATACGAAACGGCTCGATATTACGGCACGGACGGCTTCAACGCCTTCATCGGCCTGCGCTATTCAGGGATCAAATAGAGAGAGGGAAGGCGCCAGACGCGGGAACGGCTCAAGGCCATCCCTGCATACATCTGACGCCTGATCCCTGATTCATGGAGGAAATCATGACACGCTCCTGCTTCGCCTTTGTCTTCGCGCTTGTTTTCCTTGGCGTTTCGTGCCTCATGCCTGTTGTCCTCGCCAACGATTGTCCGCGCATCGTCAGTCAGTCGCCCTACCTGACGCGGGCGCTGGAATGGCTGGGACGCGGCGAATGCATCGTCGGCGTCTCCCGCTACGAGCGCGAGGACATGGCGCTTCCGCGCACCGGCGGCATCCTCGACCCGGACGCCGAAGCCATCCGCGCGCTCGCGCCGGACCTCATCGTTGCCTCCAACTGGGCGGACGCAAAACGCATGGCAAGCGCCACGCCCCCTGGCGCGCGTCTTTTGCGCCTTGACGGCTTTACCTCGCTCGCGGATGTCGAAAGCATGTTGAGGACGCTGGCAAAAGCCAGCCGCGCCAAGAACGGCGCGGCCAGGATCGCCGCCTTTGGCAAGGCGTGGCGGCAGGCGGCAAAAAAACTCGCGGCGCAAAACTGCGGCAAGCGCGTGCTCGTGCTTTCCAGTTGCATGGAAGAACCCTACGCGTTTGGCCGCAAACACCTCATCGGCGACATTTTCACGCAGGCGGGCTTTGAAGTCGCGGAAAGCGCCGAAAAAGTCCGTCATGCCGATATAGAAACCCTGATCATGGAAGCAAAACCGGAAATCGTGGTCGCGCTGGGCAGCCAGTCCGCCGAATCCTGCCGCATGCTCGCTCCCAGCCTCGATGTCCGCGTCGTCGGTTTCGACGCCGACCATTTCATTCACCCCGGCCCCGGCCTGCTGCAAGCCTACGCGGAAATGCTGAAAGCCTTCATGCCCACACATTGAAGGTATTTGTCCAAAATTCAGGATGATCCGCCATCACGCCGCGCCGTCTCCGGCATCCGGGAACCTCGGATGTCCTCCCTTTTCCCGCAAGGTTTATGCCTTTTCTGAATAAGCAAGGAAACAGGCGCACCATAAGCAAAGCGAGTATTCGTATTTCCCCTCCGGCGGCAAGGCTTTCATCATTCGCTCCACATTGTCCTTGCCCTTGGAGCCTGCAACATGTCTTTATCATTTCTCAAACATCGGGATGTCGCCGCTGGATTGCTTTTCCTTCTGACTGGCGTAGTGGTGGCGGCTGGCGCTTGTCAGTATCCGCTGGGTTCCGCCATGCGCATGGGCGCGGGATATTTCCCGCTGTTGCTGGGCGGTTTCCTGGCGATCCTGGGCGCGGCGGTGTTGTTGCGCGCGTTTTTTTCGCGGCAGAAACATCTTGTCGAACGCCTGATGCTCAAGCCCATGCTGCTGATCGGCGCGGGAGTGCTCGCCTTTGCCGGTCTTTTGGGCAGCATTGGACTTGCGGCGGCAAGTTTCCTGCTCATCGCCTTGAGTGGTCTTGCGCATCAGGAATCCCGAATGCGCGAGCTTTTGCCGCTGGGACTTGCCATGGCGCTCTTTGGCGCGGGCGTGTTCGTCTGGGGGCTGGGGCTTCCCTTGCCGCTCCTGCCCGCCTGATCCATTTGGCATGGAACTGATTTCCCATCTGGGCATCGGCCTGGAAGCGGTGCTCACCTGGCAGAATCTGGGGTATTGCTTTCTGGGCGTCCTGCTCGGCACCCTGATCGGCGTCCTGCCGGGGCTGGGGCCGGTGGCGACCATCGCCATGCTCTTGCCGGTCACCTATGGCTTGCCGCCGCTCTCCGCCCTCATCATGCTCGCCGGGATCTATTACGGCGCGCAGTATGGCGGCTCCACGACGGCGATCCTCGTCAATCTGCCGGGCGAATCCTCCTCCGTCGTCACCTGCCTGGACGGCTACGCGATGGCGCGCCAGGGACGCGCGGGCGTCGCCCTGGGCATCGCGGCGCTGGGGTCATTTTTCGCGGGAACGGTAGCCACCCTGGTCATCGCCGCCGCCGCCTTGCCGCTGGCGGAATTCGCGCTCAAATTCGGCCCGGCGGAATACTTCTCCCTAATGCTATTGGGATTGATCGCGGCAGTGGTGCTCGCCCAGGGGGACGTTTTCAAGGCCATCGCCATGGTGGTGGCCGGGCTGATCCTGGGGCTTGTCGGCACGGACGTGAGTTCAGGCGCGGAACGTTTCACCTTCGGCATGCCGGAACTGGCCGACGGCATCAGCTTCGTCGTCTTGTCGATGGGGTTGTTCGGCATTGCCGAAATCATGATCAACCTGGAGCGCGGCAGCGGACGGGACGTGTTTTCGACCCGTATCGGCAGCCTCTTGCCCAAACGCGAGGACCTGCGGCAATCCGTAAAACCCATCCTGCGCGGCACGGCGCTGGGATCGCTCCTCGGCATCCTGCCCGGCGGCGGCGCGGTGCTCTCCTCCTTTTCCGCCTACACCCTGGAAAAGCGCATCGCCCGTGATCCTTCGCGTTTCGGCAAGGGCGCGATCGAAGGCGTCGCCGGGCCGGAAGCCGCCAACAACGCGGGGGCGCAGACTTCCTTCATTCCGCTTCTGGTGATGGGACTGCCCTCCAACGCGGTCATGGCCCTGATGGTGGGCGCGATGATGATCCACGGCATCGTGCCCGGCCCGCAGGTAATGGAGGAGCGTCCCGCCCTCTTCTGGGGACTGATCGTCAGCATGTGGATCGGCAATCTCTTCCTGGTGCTGCTCAACATGCCGCTGATCGGGCTGTGGGCGCGTCTCCTCAAGGTGCCCTACCGGCTTCTTTATCCGGTGATCCTTCTTTTTTGCTGCGTCGGCGTCTATAGCATCAACAACAGCGCCTTCGATGTCGGGCTGACGCTTTTCTTCGGGATGCTGGGCTATCTCTTCGTCAAGCTCAACTGCGAACCAGCGCCGCTGCTCCTGGGGTTCGTGCTCGGCCCGATGATGGAAGAAAACCTGCGCCGGGCCATGCTTCTCGCGCGCGGAAACGCGCTCGTCTTTTTCGAGCGCCCCATCAGCCTCACGCTGCTCATCGCTTCCGCCCTGCTCCTTTGCGTCCTGGCCTGGCCCAAGGCGCGCAAAGCCCGCGATCTTGCCTTCCAGGAGAATTGAAATGACAACAACAACGCCTGCTCCCGCAGTTTCCCTGCTGCAAGAAGCAGAAGATTCCACCATCAAGGAAGGGCTTGCCGTGCTGGATGAATTCATGGCTGCCTTCAATGCCGAGGATTCCCCGCGCTGGAGCAAGACCCTGCATTACCCGCACATCCGTATCGCGGGAGGGAGCGTCACGATCTGGCAAAGCCCGGAAGACTATGCCTCCAGTAATGACATTTCGCTTTTGCGGAAAACGGGCTGGCATCACAGCCGCTGGGATTTTCGCCATCTCGTGCAGGCGGACGCGGACAAATTGCATTTTGCCGTCCAATTTACCCGCTATGACGCGAATGACCATGCGCAGGGACGATTCCAGGCGCTCTACGTCCTGACCCGGCAACAGGGACGTTGGGGAGTGCAGGCGCGTTCCAGCTATGTCGGCATGCTCGTGACTGGCGTCGCTTTCTGAAGGGGGCATTGCATGCAAACCAGGATTCTTTGCCGCGCGCTGTGCTTTTCCTTTCTGTTGGGACTATCCACCGTCCTCCACGCGGAGACCTACCCCGGACGTCCGGTCAAGGTCATCGTGCCCTATCCGGCGGGCGGCATCATCGATATCGCCGCTCGCATCGTCACCGAGCGGATTGCCCAGCATTGGGGACAGGCCATCCTCGTGGAAAACCGTCCGGGCGCCAACGGCAATATTGGCGCGACCGCGGTCAAGAACGCGGCGCCGGATGGCTATACGCTTCTCGTCGGCTCCACCTTCCTGGTCACGAATCCTCTTCTAGACGATACCGTCAAGGTCAGCAGCCAGGATTTCGCGCCGATTGGCTCCTTGGGGGTTCCGCCCAACCTGTTGGCGGTTCCCGCCTCGCTTCCCGTAAGAAACCTCGCGGAATTCGTCGCGCTCGCCAAATCCAGGCCAGGCCAGTTGAATACGGCCAATCCTGGCGTCGGCAGTTCCAACCACCTGGGAACGGAAGCTTTCATGCTGGCGGCCAATATCGATCTCATGCTGGTCGGTTACAAGGGACAACCGCCCTTCATTCCGGATTTACTGAACGGACAACTGGATTTCGTCTTCATTTCCGCGGGACTCGCCACTTCCCACGTCCGCGCCGGCAAGTTGCGCCCGCTTGCGGTCAGTTACGACAAACGCCTGAAGAATTACCCCGAAATTCCCACGGTGGGCGAACTGGGTTATCCAGAAGCCTCCGTATTGCCCTGGACGGGCATTTTTGCCCCGGCGGGAACGCCCGCTCCACTTTTGAACCGATTGGCGTCCGAATTGAAAAAAGCGTTGCAAGACCCGGAAGTCATTCGTCGTTATGACGCCATGGAAGCCGTCAATCCCGGTCTTTTCCTGGATGATTTCGCCCGCTTCCTGGAGAACGAAAACACCCGTTGGCGCAAGCTGATCCAGGAACGCCATCTTCAGCACTGATCCGGCCTGAAACTCAAAAACGAAAGGTTTGAAATCCCATGTCCCTTTGCCATCCAGCCCGGCGTCTTCATTCCCGCGCAAATCCCGCGCGCTTCCTCCTCTTGGGTGTTTTCCTGATCCTGGCGTGCTTCACTTCGCAAGACGCATGGAGCGCGGAATATCCGGATCGCCCAATCAAGCTGGTGGTTCCCTTCCCGCCCGGCGGCCCCACGGACATCGTGGCGCGGCCTTTCGCCGAGGCGTTGTCGCAATCCCTGGGACAAGCCATCGTCATCGAGAATCGCGGCGGCGCGGGCGGTTCGATCGGTGCGGCGGCAGTGGTCAAGTCGCCCGCCGACGGATATACCCTGCTTCTAGGCACGGTTGGCGTCATTTCCATCAATCCCGGCCTGTACCCGCATCTTTCCTATGACCCGCGCGAGCTGACGCCCGTCGCACTGCTCGCCGCCGCGCCCGTGGCGCTGGCGGCGCATCCTTCGACGCCCGCCGACACCGTGGCCGGATTGCGAAAACTGGCGGCAGGAGAGGCTCTGCGCTTCGGCACGGCAGGCAACGGCACGCCCGGCCACCTGACCGGGGAAATGTTCAGGAGCGCGAGCGGCATCCCCTTGACCCACGTGCCCTACAAGGGAAGCGCGCCCGCCGTGCAGGACCTGCTGGGCGGACATCTGGAGCTGGCCTTCGACCCCTTGCAATCCGTGCTGCCGCATATCCGCGCCGGAAAACTCAAGGCGTTGGGCATCAGCTCCGCGCGGCCTTCGCCGGAACTTCCGGGAGTGCCCACCTTTCTCCAGGCGGGCGTCCAAACGGAAGCCACCGCCTGGTGGGGACTTTTCGCCCCCGCCGCCACGCCGCCCGCCATCCTGGATACCCTTGCCCGGCATCTCGCGCGCGCCCGGCAAAACGCGGCAGTGCGGCAATTGGAATCCCTGGGGATCGAGCTTCTCCCGGAACGCTCCCGCGCGGCGGAAGAAGATTTTTTACGCGCGGAAGCCGCCAAGTGGGGCAAGGCAGTACGGGATTCCGGAGCGCGGGTCGATTGAGCGCCTTGTTCCATGACGACGATGGCCGAATCGCCCGTTCCCCGCATCCCGCTGGATTATCCTTCCGTGCGGGACGCCGTTGCGGATTACCTGTTGCAGGTCAATCACGGCGCCTACCAGCCGGATCGCAAGAAGGTCCTGTCGGTGCGCAAGACGGATCGCACAGCCTGGCTGCGGGACGTCTCCTCGCCCGTACGCGGGGAAGCGTTCTATTTCATCGAGGGCGAGCTTTTTTCCGAAAAGAACGCCACCCGTCTGCAAGCCGGCGAAACGCCGCGGGAACGGGCGGAAAAATTGCTGGACGGCATCTGGCCGCAATTGCAAATCTGGATCGCCTACGATTTCGCCCGCTCGACCAGCGGCATGAACGCGCCATGAACGCCGCGCCCGAACACGCCTATCTCCTTGACCCGGCCGCCCCGGAAGAAGACTCGCGCCGGGACTCCCGGCAGGCGGCGGAACATCTTGCCGCTTTCGTCCGCCAATTCGTGGAGGAAGACCCGCGCAACGCCCTGCCGGAAGGCGGGCGTCCGCGCATCTGGGAACCGCCGCTCCTGGGCGTCGCCGCCGCCGGCGATCCGCTCTTCACAAGGCTGAAGACGCCCGGCGTGGTCGGCCCGCTGCATCGCTCGCCAAAGGAATGGCTGCCCGGCGCGCAATCGGTCATTTCCTGGTTCCTGCCCTACAGCAAGGCCGTGCGCGCAAGCTATCCAAAAAAATCTCCCCTGCCCTCGCTGGCCTGGGTTTCGGGACGGCGCAATGGAGAAGTCTTCAACAACGTATTGCGCCGCGCGGTGATCCGCTTTCTGGAAAAACACGGCGGACAAGGCGTCGCGCCGAGCAACGAGGCGCAATACCAAGCCATCGGCATGATTCCCCTGTGGTCGGAGCGTCATGCCGCCTTCATCGCCGGGCTGGGCAGTTTTGGCATTCACGGGGCACTGATAACCCGCCTGGGGTGCGCCGGGCGAATCGGCAGCGTGATCACCGATCTGGAACTTTCGCCCACGCGGCGCCCCTACCGGGAGATTTACGAGTACTGTCCCTATCCCGATCGCTGCGGCGCCTGCATTCCCCGCTGCCCGGCGCAGGCCATCGGCGCGCAATTCGGCGCAAACTGGCGCGACAACGCCCGTTGCGTCATCCAGGGACGGGACGTGGTGGGCGACTTCTTCAAGGATTGGGGCTATCACTCCTGTGGCCATTGCCTCACTTGGCTGCCCTGCGCCGACCGCATTCCCCGCGCTTCCTCCCCGCGCGCGCAAAAGCCAAAGGCAGAAGCGCGCGAAGAGGAGGAGGCCGCTTTTCTTTCCACGCTCTGAACTTCCTTCCCATGTCCTCTTACGATTACATCATCATCGGCGGCGGCAGCGCCGGTTGCGTGCTTGCCAACCGCCTTTCCGCGAATGGCCGTCATCGGGTTGCCCTGATCGAAGCCGGGGGCGAGGGGCGGCATCCCTCGTTTCACATTCCCGTGGGCTACGTCTGGAACCGCGCCCATCCGCGCGGCAACTGGCTGTATTACACCGAGCCGGAAGCCTCCTCCGGCAACCGGAAAATCCTCTGGCCGAGGGGCAAGGTGTTGGGCGGATCGTCCGCCATCAATGGCCTTCTCTACATCCGGGGACAGGCGCGCGATTATGACGAATGGCGCGATCTGGGCAATCCCGGCTGGGGCTGGGCGGACGTGCTGCCCTATTTTCGCAAGTCGGAAAGCCAGGCGCGCGGCGGGGACGATTGGCATGGCGCGGACGGGCCGTTGCAGGTCAGCGATCCCGCTGATCGTCATCCACTGTGCGAAGCCTATCTGGCCGCCGCCCAGGCGGCGGGATTTCCCCTGCGCGAGGATTTCAACCGCGACCTTCAGGAAGGCGTCGGCTATTTCCAGATGACCGTGAAAAACGGCATTCGCAGCAGCACCGCCAACGCCTACCTGCGTCCGGTCAGAAAACGTCCCAACCTGCATGTCTTTACCCGCGCCCGGGCGCTCTCTCTCCTCTTCGAGGGGCAGCGCGCCAGGGGTATCCGCATCCGTCACCAGAATCAGGAAAAGACCCTCGATGCCGCCAGGGAAATCATCGTCAGCGCGGGCGCGATCGGTTCGCCCGCCCTGCTCCAGCATTCCGGCATTGGAGAAGCTTCCCGGCTACAGGCATTGGGCATTTCCGTGCAGGCGAACCTGCCGGGCGTCGGCAGGAATCTCCAGGATCATTACATGGTGAGCCTGACGTATCGCATCCAGGGCGTGGAAACCTTCAATGAAGCCAGCCGAGGCTGGCGGGCCGTGCGCGAAGCCTTGCGCTACGCCTTCTTCCGCCGCGGTCTCCTGACCGTGAGCGCCTCGCAGATCAACGCCTTTTTGCCGGCCAGGAAGAAACCGGAACATCCCGACATCCAGTTCCACGTCATGCCCGGCGCCTTCAATTTCGAGACCGGGGCGGTGGAACGCGCGCCGGGGCTGACCTGCGGCGTCTGTCAGTTGCGTCCCCAAAGCCGGGGAGAAATCCTGATCGAGCAGCCCGACCCGCTGGCCGCGCCGCCCATCCGCCCGGCCTATCTTTCCAGCGCGCATGATTGCCAGACGATCGTCGAAGGCCTGCGCCACGCCCGCCGGATTGCCGCCCAGCCGCCCCTTGCCGCTTTCATCGCCGCGGAAACGCAGCCCGGCCCCGAAGTGGCGACCGACAGTGACGCGGCACTTCTCGAATTCGCCCGCAACAGCGGCAAGACCCTCTATCACCCCAGCGGCACCTGCAAGATGGGGCAGGACAAGGAGGCCGTGGTCGATCATGAACTCCGGGTGCATGGACTTTCCGGCCTGCGCGTGGCGGACGCTTCCATCATGCCGACGCTCATCTCCGGCAACACCAACGCGCCCGCCATCATGATCGCCGAAAAGGCCGCCGACCTGATTCTGCGGGAAACGTCATGAACGCAAAAACCGACAACCCCTTCTCCCTGCGCGACCCCAGCCTCCTGCGCCATCAACCCTATGTAAACAGCCAATGGACGCAAGGCGACGGCACGCCCCTGGAAATCGCCAATCCCGCCACGGGGCAGCTTCTGGGACAAGTAGAAACCTTCCTGCCCGAAAGTGTATCTCTTGCCGTCGCCGCCGCCGAAGCCGCCCTGCCCGGCTGGCGCGCCCTGCCCGCCAAGGCGCGCGGCGAAAGCCTGGAAAGATGGCACGCGCTCATCCTGGAACACGCCGAAGACCTGGCGCGCATCATGACGCTCGAACAGGGAAAACCGCTCGCGGAAGCGCGCGCCGAAGTGTGCTCCGGCGCGGCCTTCGCCAAGTGGTTTGCCGAGGAAGGCCAAAGAGTCTATGGCGAGATCATCCCGCCGCCGCAAGAGGACCAGCGCCTCCTGGTGTTCCGGGAAGCCGTGGGCGTCTGCGCCGCCATCACGCCCTGGAATTTTCCCAGTTCCATGATCGTGCGAAAGGCCGCTCCGGCGCTGGCCGCGGGCTGTTCCCTGATCCTGAAACCGGCGGAGAGCACCCCCTTTTCCGCCTTGGCCCTGGCCGAACTCGCCCAGCGGGCTGGTTTTCCGCCCGGCGTGTTCAACGTGGTGTTGGGCGAACCCGCCGGCATCGGCGAGGTTTTTACGCAACATCCGGCCATCCGCAAGATTTCCTTTACCGGCTCCACCCGCGTCGGCAAACGCCTGCTGGCCCAGGCAGCCCAGGGCGTGCAGAAGGTGACGCTGGAACTGGGCGGCAACGCGCCCTTTATCGTTTTCGACGACGCCGATTTGGAGACCGCCGTAACGGGCGCGCTTGCCGCCAAATTCCGCAACGCGGGACAGGTCTGCGTGGCGGTCAATCGCATCCTGGTACAGGAAGGATTGTTTGCGCGCTTCACCGAACGCTTCGCAAGAAAAGCGGCGGCGCTCGTCGTCGGCGACGGTCTTTCCCCCGATACCCAGGTCGGGCCGCTCATCCACGCGCGGGCATTGGCGCGTATCCAGGCGCTGGCGGCCGATGCCGTGGCAGGCGGCGCGCGGATCGTCACCGGCGGAAAACGCCATGCGAAAGGCGGCCTGTTCTTTGAACCCACCGTCATTACCCATGCCGCGCCCGGCGCGCGGGCGCTGCGCGAGGAAATCTTCGGGCCGCTCGTCGCCATACAGCCGTTCGCCGATGAAGAAGAGGCCATACGGCTTGCCAACGATACCGAATACGGGCTGGCCTCCTATTTTTATACCCGCGACATTGGCCGCCTCTTTCGCGTGGCGCGGGCGCTGCAATACGGCATGGTGGCCGTGAATACTCCCGTCATTGCCTCGGAAGCCTCGCCCTTTGGCGGCGTCAAGGCTTCCGGTCAGGGACGGGAAGGTTCGCGCCACGGCATTCTCGATTACCTGGAACTCAAAACCGTCTGGGTAGCCGGACTCTGATGGAATCGTCAAAAAATAAACCCCTGTTTTTTGCCGGTCCAGACAGCAAGAAAGGGCAACGAGAAACCAAGATCGCGCTGGTTTCTCGTTGGGTTTTCACGGTTTGCAGGCGACGCTTCCTTTGCCTTCAAACCCTAACCAACCCGGCAAAAAGCAGGGGTTTACTTTTTGACGTACACAAACAACAGCAAGAAATTAGCGGCAGCCCTTCAGGGCTGCCGGTCTAACGTCATTGGGAAGGGGTTTCTCTCCCCTCCCCAATGGCTACGGGAAACCCCGGCCTTCAGGCCGGGGTCTCACCTTCGCACCGCCCTGAAGGGCGGGGTTTCAAACCGGAGTTAGTTTTACGATGAATGATACGAACATCCTGAACTACACTGGCATCGACACCCGTGACCCCGCCGAATACCTGGCGGCGCTCGATGTCCTGCGCTGGGAAAAACTCAAGAAACAGATCCGCTACGTCTGGGGGAACGAGGACTATTACCGCCAGCGTTTCCGGGAAGCGGGCATCCGTTCGCCCGAGGACATCCAGAGCCTGGCCGATTTCCGCCGGCTTCCGTCCTTTCTGGACAAGGCGCGGCACCGGGATTCCCAGAATGAATCTCTCGAACGCTACGGGCATCCGCTGGGACTGCACCTGACGACCGCGCCCGAGGCCGCCATTCACCTGGCCGCGACTTCCGGCACCACGGGCACGCCGACCTTCTACGTGTTCAGCAAGAAGGACCTGGAAATCACCTGCAAGGTGCTGGGACGCATGTTCCGCCTCGCGGGCATCCGGCCCGGCGAGACGACGTTTCATGCCTTTGGGCTATCGCTCTGGCTTGCGGGCATTACGTACATACAGGCGCTGGAAGCCTACGGCGCAAGGCCGGTTGCGGTCGGCGCGGAAGGCGGCGTACCGAAAATCCTGCGTTACATCGAACTGACTCGTCCGCGGGTGCTGTTTGCCACGCCGTCGATGGCCAATCAGTTGATCGAGCGCGCGCCGGATGAAATCGGCAAACCCGTGCGGGCGCTCGGCATCGAAACCCTGGTCGTCTGCGGCGAACCCGGCGGCAGCCAGCCGGTTTTTCGCGCGCGGGTGCGCGAGCATTTCGGCGCGCAGACCTTCGACATGACGGGCGGCGCCTGGCACAACGGCACCATCACCTGTGATGCGAAAGACGCTCATGGGATGCACTGCATGGCCGAGGATTACTGCTTTCGTTATGACCTGGTTGACCCGGAAACCAAGGCGCCCCTGGAAATCAAGGATGGCGCGGCAGGCGAGGCCATTCACACCGGCCTGGAATACGAGGCCGCGCCCGCCTTTCGCAACGCCACCGGCGACATTTTGCGCCTGCATGTGGGCGAATGTCCGGGCTGCGGGCATTTCGGCGTGCGCATGGAAATCATCGGCCGCGCCGACGACATGCTGATGGTAAAAGGCGTGAAGGTCTATCCCGCCGCCATCCAGAAGGTCGTGCACGAATTCCTGCCCCGTCTTTCCGGAGAACTGCGCATCCGCCTGGACGCGCCGCCGCCCAAAATCAATCCGCCCCTGAAACTCGCCGTCGAGGCGGGGGAAGGCATAGCGGCTTCGGAATGGCCGGAACTGGAAAAGGCGCTGGCGCAACGCATCCGCGAACTCCTGGCATTTCGCCCCGCCGTCAGTGTGCTCCCCTTCGGATCGCTTCCCAGAAGCGGAGCGAAAACGAGGTTGATCGAAGTCATACAATCCTGAATTGCGCGCCGTTTCCTCGTCGAAGCCAGGACGCCGCGCGCCACCTGGCAATCGCCGCAAACCTGGGCCGATAATGGCGAATGGAAACAAGACTACGCCAACCTAGAACGCTTGACGCTCGAAGAACGCACGCGCCTCTTTCGAGAAGCCGAAGTAGCCCGTATCGAGGCACGAAGCAAGAGACAACAGGAGATCGCCGCCACACCGCCCTCAACATGAGGACAAGCCGTGCGATACTAACGCAGCGCGCAGTCTTCTGTCTTCTGTCCCCTATCTTCTTCTTCCGATCATGTTCGCTCTCATCCTGTTCGAGCCGGAAATTCCACCCAATACGGGAAACATCATTCGCCTGTGCGCCAATGTGGGCGCGGAGTTGCATCTGGTGGAGCCGCTGGGTTTCGATTTTGCCGACAGGTCCTTGCGCCGCGCCGGGCTGGATTATCACGAATACGTCACGGTGCGCCGTCATGCCGATTGGCGCGCCTGCCGCGCGGTGCTGGTAGGGCGGCGGATTTTCGCGCTTTCCAGCAAGGCCGGGCGCTGCTACAGTGATGCCGCCTTCCTGCCCGACGATGTCTTCTTGTTCGGCCCGGAAACGCGCGGCCTGCCCGCGTATATCCTCGATAAATTCCCGTCGGAACAACGCCTCCACCTGCCCATGCGCGCCGGCAACCGTAGCCTCAACCTCGCCAACGCCGCCGCCGTCACCGTATACGAAGCTTGGCGGCAACAGGGGTTCAGGGGATCGGAGGACTGAGCGCTCACTTTGAGGTCTATCAGTGGGCAGTGGGCGCGTGTTTAGCGTGATGTACTCCGTGGGTTCTGTGAGAGCGGACTGTGTTTGCTTGCGGGCGCAGAGAGTACGCCTCCTGCAAGGCCACGCAGCAACCGTTCTGTCTTCTGTTCTCTAAAACTGAAATTTTCCGTCGCCTTTGCACTATCTTCCGTCATCTACTCTATACTATCGATCACTTTGCGGAGCCTTCCTTTCACTTTATGCGAATCAAATTCCCATCCGACGCAATCTATACCCCAACCGGCTGGCGGCGGGTATTCTCGTCGATGGCCAGTGAGCTGCATGCGGACGAATACCTGGGTCTGCTCACGCCCTTGCAGCACTCGCCCCTGCTTTCTTCCAAGCGCGCCGCGATCATCATCAGCCGCACCCGTTTCTTCGCCCTGCTGTTCGCCATTCTGACGCCCACATGGAGCGTCATCGACTATCTGGTTTTCTCCGCCGGAATCAGCATGCCGCTGATCGGCATGCGGCTTGCCGCCAGTTGCGCCTTCCTGGCGCTGGTGTTCTTCGCCCGCCCCGACACGACGCTTGCCAGCGCCTACCGGGCGCTGGCCATCCTTTTTCTGATACCCAGCGCTTTCCACCTGGCCGCCTATCTCCTGCTCGTCCAGTATACCTTGAGCGGCGCTTCCAACGCGATTGCCGTGGGGTACGCGTTCCTGCCTTTCATCCTCATCTGCGGGCTATCCGTTTTCCCCTTGAGCATCCTGGAAAACATGATGTTTTCCTGCATCGTCATCCTGACCCAGGTACTGGCGCTGCTGTTCAATCCCAACAATCTGGACATGATGTCCTTTGGCGTCACTCTCTGGCTGTTGATTCTACTGACCGGCATTTCCACCATCGCCGGATGCAGTCAACTGGCTTTCATGCTGACCCTGGTGCGTCAGGCGGTACGCGATCCGCTGACCGGATGCTTCACCCGCAGCAGCGGCGAGGAACTTCTGAATCTGCAATACGCCATTTCCCAACGCAGCAACATGCCGTTGGCGCTGGCCTTCGTCGATCTGGATCGCTTCAAGGACATAAACGACTATGCCGGACACGAAGCGGGCGATCTGGTGTTGCGCCAGGCGGCGGCCACCTTCGCCCAGATCCTGCGCAGCAATGACATTCTGGCGCGCTGGGGCGGCGACGAGTTCATCATCATCATGCCGAACACCAACATCCGCCAGGCGGAAATCGCCCTCTCCCGCCTGCGCCTCATCGGACTGGGCAAACGCCCGGACGACGGATACCTGAGCGCCAGCATCGGCATCGCCGAACGCCTCCAGGACGAAACGCCCGACCAGCGCACGCTGATCGAACTCGCCGACCACCGCATGTATCTGGCCAAGAAACAGGAAGGCTACCAGATCGTGTGCGTAGGCTGACCAAGCGCCTCTACATGCCCATCTGAATCAGCACGATTTCCGGGCGGCTCGTGGTGCGGACTCTCGGCCCCCAGGTGCCCGCGCCTGCGGAAACCCAGTAATGCGTCTGGCCGCGCCGTGAATAGCCATAGGCGTTTTCGTATATCCAGCGCACCACGAAATTGAACGGAAAAAGCTGTCCGTTGTGCGTATGCCCGGAAATTTGCAGGAACGCTCCAATCGCCTCGCTTTCCTCCAGATGGAAAGGCTGGTGATCCAGCACGATCATCGGCTGTTGACGCAGGGCGACGGGCATATCCGCCAGAATCTCCGGCAGGCTCTTGCGCGCATCGCCGATAAAGCGGCTGCGCGAATAGTCATCGCGCCCCACCAACAGTACCTTCCCACCTGCGTCCGCCCACTCGTCGCGCAGGATGCGAACACCGCCCGCCTCCAGCAAACGGCGGCTGACGTCAGCGTCTCCCGCGATGTATTCGTGATTGCCCAACACGCCCCACACGCCCAGGGGCGGCGAAAGCCGCTCCAGATCCGCGCGCATCGCCCGCGTATCCAGGCCGTGATAGTCATCCAGGATGTCGCCCGCCAGCAACAGCATATCCGGGCGCAAAGGCTCGATGGCCTCGATGAGACTGGAAAAGTACGCGGGCGACACCAATCGCCCCAGATGCAGGTCGGAAAGCGCCACCACCCGCAAGGGTCTTGCAGCCTGCGAAGGCTGCGCCGTCGCTGCTTCCAGACGCGGTTCGCGCACCACCGGCTGCTGCGTATTCGCCCACCCCAATAGCGAGACGCAGAACGCGCCGCCCATGACGCCCCAAAGCGCACGCTTGCGCCAGCGCAGCGCGCTTTCCGGGCAGACGCGCCGCCTGCGAAAAATCCGCGCGCATCCGTGGAACATGCCCAACAACACCAGCAGGAGCATCGCATGCAGCACGAAGGAAAGCCAGAACGTTCCCGCGAACGCCACGCCGCGCACCCACGGTTCATTGCCATCCAGAAGCCTTGCTGCCGGAAACGCCAGCGACAGCGCCACCGCCAGCAGACCAGCGCCCGCGCTCGAGCGGCGCTTCCAGCCCACGCGCCGCAAATTCCAGTACAGGCCAACAATGAGCGCGATATTGATCGCGACATATATCCAGCGGATGAGGGTAAAAATGGACATGTTAGTGTGCGTCAAAAAGTAAAAACCCGGCTTTGCCGCATCTGGCTTCGCCAGACCAGCTTGCGGCGGTCCTTCCGCCTTCGGCTCCAGCAGGGGAGGGAGTTTGGCCGTGCTTCGATTCAGGACAAGTTATTGACATGAAACCCGTCCGGCCTTGGGGTTGCGTTGCCTTTACGCCAAAAAAGGGTGAGCTTTGCTTGCCCTTTTTTGTGATTTGAACCGGCAAAAAGTGGGGGATCACTTTTTGACGCCTTTTGTCGCTTCGCGCCGTGCCGCCGCGTCGGCGAACTGGATGGTTTCCAGCGTGCCGGCGGGCATGGGAAGCATCGCGTCCAGCACGGCCTCGATGCAACGGGGAATGCCGGGGAAAGAAAGCCGGCCTTCCAGGAAAGCGGCGACGGCGACTTCGTTGGCGGCGTTCAGGATTGCCGACGCCGCCCCGCCCATTCGCAATGCGTCGTAGGCCAGTTGCAGGGAGGGGAAACGCGCCTTGTCCGGCGCGCGAAAATCCAGGCGGGCGATCTGGCAAAGATCGAGCGATTGCACACCGGATGCCACGCGTTCCGGCCAGGCGAGCGCGTGCGCGATGGGCGCGCGCATGTCGGGGTTGCCCAGTTGTGCGAGCATGGAGCCGTCCACGTATTCGACCAGCGAATGAATGACGCTTTGCGGGTGCACGACCACTTCGATCGCTTCCGGCGGCGCGTTGAACAGCCAATGCGCCTCGATGACTTCCAGCCCCTTGTTCATCAAGGTTGCCGAATCGACCGAGATTTTTTGTCCCATCGACCAGCGCGGATGCTGTATTGCCTGTTTTGGCGTAACCCGCAGGAGCGCGTCCGCCGAGAAATCGAGAAACGGCCCGCCGGAAGCGGTAAGCCATAATTTCCTGATGCCGCCTTGCGCCCAATCGCCGGAAAAATCATGCGGCAAGCTCTGGAAAATCGCGTTGTGCTCGCTATCCACCGGCAGGACGCGCGCGCCGTTTTCCCGCGCCGTTTGCATGAAGAGCGCGCCCGCCATGACGAGCGATTCTTTATTGGCGAGCAGGATCTTCTTTCCCGCCCGCGCCGCCGCGAGCGCCGAGGGCAGGCCCGCCGCGCCGACGATGGCCGCCATCACCATATCGGCTTCCGCCGCCGCCGCCACCTGGCAGAGCGCCTCCGGACCGTGCAGCACCTCGGTTTTCAGGCGCATCTTGCGCAGCTCGTCTTGCAGGCTTAGCGCGTCTTTTGCTTCCCCCACCACGGCGTAATCGGGCTGGAATTCCCGGCATTGCTCGCGCAGTTTTTCCCATTGCCGATGGGCGCAGAGGGCGAAAATCCGGTAACGCTCCGGGTGCAGGCGGACGACCGCCAGGGTGCTTTGTCCGATGGAGCCGGTGGAACCGAGCAGGGTGAGGGTTTGCGGGGACATCAATCCACTTTCAGAAACGTTATCTGCCTAAACTCCCTATATTCCTCATGATCGCGACCAGCACGGCGTAGGCGGCGTAGGCTATCAGGGCGGCGCAGGGCAACACCGCCAACAGGCTGTCGACGCGATCCAGCACGCCGCCATGCCCCGGCAGGAGATTGCCGCTGTCCTTGATCCCCGCCTGGCGTTTCAGGAGAGATTCAAAAAGATCGCCCAGGATGCCCAGTATCGTCAAGAGAAGGAGCGGCAGGAGAAGAATCGCGTACCCCCAGGGTGCGTCGTACATGACCAGGCTGAGCAACCCATAGAGCAGGACTCCCGCCAGCGCCCCATAGACGCCCGCCCAGGTCTTGCCGGGACTGATTTCCGGCGCGAGTTTCCTGCCGCCGAATCCGCGCCCGGCGAAATAGGCGGAAATATCCGAGACCCAGGCAATCCCCAGCGTCCACAACAGCAGCCCCGGATGCAGGGCGCGCAGGCCGACGAACGCCACCCAGGTTGCCAGGATCAGGCCGATGCCCAGGAAGAGCAAAAGGCCGCGCCCCCATGCGCTCTGGTTCAGGCGCCAGCGCCGCCACAGCCAGGAAGGAACGATCAGGCACCAGAAGAGCGCCGCCGCGCACAAAAGCAAGGGCATGACGCCGCCGGAGCCAAAATCATCGAGCGGTACGCCCGTGTGCATGAGCAGCCCGCAAAGGAGCAGCTGCAGCCCGCCAAAAACGAGACGTCCAGGCATTTTCAATCCCGCCAATCCGCCCCATTCCCAGGCGGCGACAGCGGCCACCAGCGCCATCAGTCCCGCCCAGTAAGGCGGCGGCAAATAGAATATCGCGGCCAGGAGGCCGAGGAGCAGCGCCGCGGCGGTGAGGATTCGTTGTTTCAGCATGGTTTGTCAATCACCAAACAGCATAAAGAAGATTGTGTAGAACGCGCAACAAGGCAATATCGCCATCAGGCTGCTGATGCGATCAAGCAGGCCGCCATGCCCCGGCAGGAAACGGCTGCTGTTCTTGACGCCCGCTTGGCACTTTACGAACGATTCAAAAAGATTGCCCAGCATCCCCGGCACGAGCAGGAGCGGCGGAAGAAAGAAGGCGAAAGCACCGGCCAGCCAGCCGACAGATGGATAGAAGCGCATGAGGAATCCCATGCTGACCAGCCCATAGAGCAGAGTCCCCGCCAGCGCCCAGCGGACGCCTGTCCAGGTTCTGCTGGAGTGAAGTTCCGGTGCGAGCTTTTTGCCGCCAAACCGGCGCTCGGCAAACCAGGCGGAACCATCCGTAACCCAGGCGATCCCCAGCACCCACAGCAAAAACCCTTTACCGATGAGCTGCAAGTAGACGAACGCCGCCCAAGCCGAAAAAATCAGATAGACACCCAGGAAAAGCAAGAGGGCTTGTCCCCATGCCGTTCGGTTCAAGCGCCAGCGGAGGAGCCAGATGGGCGCGATCAGGAACCAGAAGGGCGCCGCCATTATACCCAAAGGCAACCAGACTTCGGTCAGCCACTGATAACTCAAAAATACCTTCACGCCCAGACAGAGGAAAAACAGAAACCCGCCAAAGGCAATGCGTCCGCGCGGTTCCAACCCCGCCAATCCGCCCCACTCACAGGCGGCAACGGCAGCCATCAGCAGGACGACGATCCCCGTCCAGTCGCTAAAAATCGCCAACAAAAGGATGAGGAGAAGCGTAATCGTGGTGTGTATCCGTTGTTTCAACATGAATCGCATTCGGGCAAGAGAAAGGTAAAGGTTCGCGCACATATTCTATTCGACCTTTGGCCAAGGATCGCCAGGAATATACTGAACAGAGTGCAATTTAAAAATGGTGGATGTCATACCAATAACCTATCTCCGATGAAGCGCGGGTAAAATCTCCCCTTCAACTACCGCTTCGCAAAAAAACATGCTCGCCCTCCAGAACCTTTCGCTCGCGCGCGCGGGCAAAATACTCTTCGAAGGCGCGAACGCGCGCATTCATTCCGGCTGGCGGGTGGGGCTGGCAGGCGCAAACGGCACGGGAAAATCCAGCCTGTTCGCCCTTCTTTCCGGAACGCTTGTCCCGGAAAAAGGGGATGTCTTGCTGCCGCCAGGCTGGGTTCTGGCGCAAGTCCTTCAGGAGACGCCCGCGCTGGCCGATTCCGCCCTCGATTTCGTGCTGGCGGGCGATGCCGAACTCATCCGGCTGGAAGAGGAAATGCGCGCCGCCGAAATGGACGGGGAAGGCGAGCGGATTGCCGCGCTGCATGTCCGTTATGGCGACATCGGCGGTTATTCCGCCCGCGCCCGTGCCGCGGAAGTGCTTGCCGGACTGGGCTTTTCCGAGGCGGACTGCGCGCGTTCCGCTGCGGAATTTTCCGGAGGCTGGCGGGCGCGGCTCAATCTGGCGCGGGCGCTCTTTTGCCGCGCCGATCTCCTGTTGCTCGACGAACCCACCAACCACCTCGATCTGGACGCCATCCTGTGGCTCGAAGGCTGGCTGAGAAATATCAGCGCGACATTGATCGTCGTTTCGCATGACCGGAATTTCCTCGATGCCGTTGCCGGACATATCCTCGCCATCGAAAACCGGCGGATCACCCTTCATGGCGGCAACTATTCCACCTATGAAAAGACGCGAGCCGAGCGCCTGGCGGGAGAACAGGCCGCCCATGCCGCGCAACAGCGGCAAATCGCGCGCCTGACCCGCTACATCGAACGTTTCCGCGCCAAGGCGACCAAGGCGCGGCAGGCGCAAAGCCGTCTCAAGGCGCTTGCCCGCATGGAAGTCATCGCCGCCGCGCACATCGATTCCCCCTTCTGTTTTTCGTTTGCCGCGCCCGCGCAATTGCCAGATCCGCTCCTGACGCTGACGCGGGCGGCGACCGGCTATCACGGCGAAGAGACGCTCGCCGGACTGGAAATGCGCATTGCCTCCGGCAGCCGCATCGGCCTCATTGGCCGCAACGGCGCGGGAAAATCCACGCTCGTCAAGCTGCTGGCGGGCGAACTGCCGTTGCTCTGCGGCGAGCGCCAAAAGGCGCGGACGCTCGTCATTGGTTATTTCGCCCAGCATCAACTGGAACAATTGCAAGCCGATGCGTCGCCCCTGCAACACCTGCTGCGCCGGGAACCCGAGACTCCGGAACAGGCGCTGCGGGATTATCTGGGCGGCTTCGATTTTCGCGGCGACATGGCAACGATGCCCGTTGGCGCTTTTTCCGGCGGGGAAAAATCCCGGCTCGTCCTTGCCCTCCTGATCCGTCAAAAGCCCGACCTGCTCCTGCTCGATGAGCCGACGAACCATCTCGATCTGGAAATGCGCGAGGCGCTCTGTCTTGCCTTGCAGGAATACGTCGGCGGCGTGGTGCTGGTCTCGCACGATCGCCATTTGCTTGCCGCCGTCGCCGACGAACTCTGGCTGGTCGCCGATGGCGGCGCGCGTCCGTTCGCAGGCAACCTGGACGATTACGCCGACTGGCTCATGACGCAACGCGCCCTCCGGCAAAACGCCCGAATGGAAGCGGAAGAAAAATCCGCACGCCGCCGCCAGCGTGCGCAAAGCGCCGCCGCGCGCCAGGAAATCCTGCAAAAACGGCGGTCGCTTGCAAAGGAGCTGGAAAAACTGGAAACGCGACTGGCCGCGCTCGCCGCAGAAGCCCAGGCGCTGGAAACCAGCCTCGCCGACCCCGCGTTGTACGCGCCCAAAGCCGACTGCCAGCGGCAGGAAGCCCTGGCGCGCCAGCAAAAGGAAATCGCGGCAACGCAAGAGGCCGCCGAATGCCGCTGGCTGGAAATCCAGGAAATACTGGAAAAATTGCCGCCGCCTTCGTCATCGTGAGGGACGAAACGCCGTGACATTCTTCCCTCGTTGCGACAATCCAGAGGACAGAAGACAGAGCGCTCGCTGTGCTCGCTTTGTAATCTGTGGTCTGTTTGTGGAGCAGCGTTCGCAGCAATCCATGCGGCGATTCCGTCTTCTGGAGCAGTGAAGCAACCGAAAAGGCCGTTTGGATTGCCACAGCGCGCCCTCGCAATGACGGGATAGGTGTGCCGTGGTTTTTTTTGCCTTGGCGAGGGAAGAAGAGAAGGATTACGCCCCTCCGTCGAGTTCCCAGTGGTTGCCGATGACTTCCAGGAGCGTCGTGTTTTCGATGGCGTCTTCCGCCGGTTGGCTGTACGTCGTCGTCCCTGCGAAATACCTTACTTCCTTTTTCCAAGCGGAAGCGCATTGATTTTCACCCCCTGAGAATCCCCGAGGAATTACAATGATTCCTTCCGAAACCTGAGAGAAATAGTGAAA
>JAITRP010000126.1 GCA_031288305.1 Zoogloeaceae bacterium | reverse complement strand
AGAGGAGAGTAGACGAGATTTCTGCGCAGTTTACAAGAGGTGTGGGGAAAGCAGGCTCAGGACAATGCCCAAAGAATATGAAATTCAGGTGCAATCGCCCTGCTTGTCAGAGGGGGAGGGGAAGAAAAGCAGGTGCTCCTGCAAGGCCGCGCAGCGGCTGATCTTCTGATCCCTGACGCATGGGGCTTGAAATGTGAAAAATCGGCCTTATTGTTAGCACTCGTTGGGGATGAGTGCTAACATACTGTTCCCTTTTTTGGTTGTCCAGCCGCTGTGTGTTGGACAAGGTTTGTAATTTTTTGAATGAACAAGGAGTCTTTATGAAAATCCGTCCTTTGCACGATCGTGTGATTGTCAAGCGTGTCGAAGCCGAGCGCACCACTGCTTCCGGCATCGTGATTCCCGATTCCGCGGGTGAAAAGCCCGATCAGGGTGAGGTGCTGGCGGTAGGGCCTGGCAAGCGTGACGACGCGGGCAAGATCATTGTCCCCGACGTGAAGGTGGGCGACAAGGTGTTGTTTGGCAAGTACGCTGGACAAACCGTCAAGATCGATGGCCAGGAAGTGCTGGTCATGCGGGAAGAAGACATCATGGGCGTACTGGAAGCGTAAGCCTTGCGGCATTTTCCACCACCGTTTTCATTGTTTAACAACAGGAGATTCAAATGGCAGCAAAAGAAGTCAAATTCGGCGATACCGCCCGCGCCCGTCTGGTTGAAGGCGTCAACATCCTGGCCGACGCCGTCAAGGTGACCTTGGGACCCAAGGGCCGCAACGTCGTGCTGGAGCGCTCCTTCGGCGCGCCCACCGTGACCAAGGATGGCGTTTCCGTCGCCAAGGAAATCGAATTGAAGGACAAGTTCGCCAACATGGGCGCGCAACTCGTCAAGGAAGTCGCCTCCAAGACTTCCGACATTGCCGGCGACGGCACCACGACCGCTACCGTGCTGGCGCAATCCATCGTGCGCGAAGGTCTGCGCTACGTGGCCGCCGGCCTGAACCCGATGGACCTGAAGCGCGGCATCGACAAAGCGGTGATCGCCACCATCGAGGAATTGAAGAAGATTTCCAAACCCTGCACCACCAATACGGAAATCGCCCAGGTCGGTTCCATTTCCGCCAACGCCGACGTCTCCATCGGCGACATCATCGCCAAGGCGATGGAAAAGGTCGGCAAGGAAGGCGTGATTACCGTTGAGGACGGCAAGTCCCTGGACAACGAGCTGGATGTCGTCGAAGGAATGCAGTTCGACCGCGGCTACCTGTCGCCCTACTTCATCAACAACGCCGACAAGCAACAGGCGGTTCTGGAAAGTCCCTATGTGCTGTTGTTCGACAAGAAGATTTCCAGCATCCGCGACCTCCTGCCCATCCTGGAACAGGTCGCCAAGGCGTCCCGTCCGCTCCTCATCATCGCCGAGGACGTGGATGGCGAAGCGCTCGCCACACTGGTGGTGAACAACATCCGCGGCATCCTGAAGACCGTGGCGGTGAAAGCCCCCGGCTTCGGCGACCGCAGGAAGGCCATGCTGGAAGACATCGCCATCCTGACCGGCGGCACGGTGATTTCCGAAGAAACCGGTCTCACGCTGGAAAAGGCGAGCTTGAAGGACCTGGGCCAGGCCAAGCGCATCGAAGTGGCGAAGGAAAACACCACCATCATCGACGGCGCGGGCGAATCCTCCGCGATCGAGGGACGCGTCAAGCAAATCCGTGTGCAGATCGAGGAAACCACTTCCGAGTACGACCGTGAAAAACTGCAAGAGCGCGTGGCGAAACTCGCCGGCGGCGTGGCCGTCATCAAGGTGGGCGCGGCGACCGAAGTTGAAATGAAGGAAAAGAAGGCGCGCGTGGAAGACGCCTTGCACGCCACCCGCGCGGCTGTGGAAGAAGGCATCGTCGCCGGCGGCGGCGTGGCGCTCCTGCGCGCGCGCGCCGCGGTGGCGGGCAAATTGAAGGCCGACAACCACGATCAGGAAGCCGGCGTCAAGATCGTGCTGCGCGCCCTGGAGCAACCATTGCGTGAAATCGTCGCCAACGCCGGGGAAGAGCCTTCCGTGGTGGTCAACAAGGTGGTCGAAGGCAAGGGCAATTTCGGCTACAACGCCGCCACCGGCGAATACGGCGATTTGGTGGCGACCGGCGTGCTTGATCCCACCAAGGTGACGCGCACCGCGCTGCAAAACGCCGCCTCCGTGGCCGGTCTCATCCTCACGACCGACGCCATGGTCGCCGAACTGACGGAAGACAAGCCCGCCCCCGCCATGCCCGGCGGCATGGGCGGCATGGGCGGCATGGGCGACATGATGTAAATCACCCCCCATTTCCCCGGAAACGGCACCTCATACGGGGTGCCGCTTTTTGGGGGGTCAGAAAATCTTTTTGTCCTCAGCCGTTCCATCTTTCGCTTCTTTTTTCACTTTCAGCGAATTTTCCACCCTTCACTTTTCATTTTTCTTTCCGTTCCAGAAATTCGCAAACCCATTGAGGAATCCTGTAATGGTCTAGACCAAAGAATTCAAGTTATATATAAAATCGGTTCCTGGAAGCGAAGACCCATATTCTTCCGGCACGGCCATTACCGGGTATATTCATAAACCGGAACTGATATTCGAGCCTGTCAATTGACCGTCAGTCGGCAGGATTGAAATAAGGCCATTTTCTTCCTTCAGCACCGGAATCAAGCTGGCCTTCAGCTTGCCTTGCGATTCCAGAATCCAGAAAACTGAACCGCAGCCTGGATTGCCACATCGCTTCGTGCCTGGCAATGGCGAGGTGGGAGGCAAGCACACAGGTTTCCCCTCACTTTCGATTGCACTCTTCTTTCCCGGCTTGTTCATCCGCGATTCCCTCTATAATGGCGGGGTTTTCCACACACGGAACCGTTGCCAGGAACAGCGGCGCAGCCCCATTCCTGACAAGCGCGACACCGTGAAAATTTGCCGTCCGCGAGACTTTGCAGGGTCGAGACCATGAAATTCCACTTCCCCATCATCATCATCGACGAGGACTTTCGTTCCGAGAACGCTTCCGGCTTTGGCATTCGCGTGCTGGCGGAGGCCATCGAAAAGGAGGGCATGGAAGTGCTGGGCGTCACCAGTTACGGCGACATGACCTCCTTTGCCCAGCAGCAGAGTCGCGGGTCGGCGTTCATCCTCTCCGTGGATGACGAGGAGCTGGTGCAGGAGCCGGAGGAGACCATCGCCGATCTGCGCGCCTTCGTGCGGGAGATTCGCTGCCGGAATTCCGACATTCCCATCTTCCTGCACGGCGAGACGCGCACCTCGCGGCATATCCCGCACGACGTGCTGCGCGAGCTGCACGGCTTCATCCACATGTACGAGGACACGCCGGAATTCATCGCCCGCTATGTGGCGCGCGAGGCGAAAGCCTATCTCGACGCCCTGCCGCCGCCCTTTTTCCGGGCGCTGACCCACTACGCGGCGGACGGCTCCTATTCCTGGCACTGTCCCGGCCATTCCGGCGGCGTCGCCTTTTTGAAATCGCCGGTCGGGCAGATGTTCCATCAGTTCTTCGGCGAGAACATGCTGCGCGCCGACGTCTGCAACGCCGTGGAAGAACTGGGGCAACTGCTCGACCATACCGGCCCGGTGGCGGCTTCCGAGCGCAACGCGGCGCGCATCTACAATTGCGACCACCTTTATTTCGTCACCAACGGCACTTCCACCTCCAACAAGATCGTCTGGAATTCCACCGTCGCGCCCGGCGATGTCGTCATTGTCGACCGCAATTGCCACAAGTCCATCCTCCATTCGATCATCATGACCGGGGCGATTCCGGTGTTCCTCATGCCGACCCGCAACCATTACGGCATCATCGGCCCGATTCCGAAGGAGGAATTCCGCTGGGAGAACATCGAGAAGAAAATCGCCGCCCACCCCTTTGCCCGCGAGGCGAAGGGCAAGCCCAGGGCGCTCGCCATCACGCAATCGACCTATGACGGCATCCTCTACAACGTGGAGGCCATCAAGGCGGAACTGGACGGCAAGGTGGATGCCCTGCATTTCGACGAAGCCTGGCTGCCGCACGCCGCCTTCCACGATTTCTATGGCGACTACCACGCCATCGGCGCCGACCGTCCGCGCTGCGAGCATTCGATGGTGTTTTCCACCCAATCCACGCACAAGCTCCTGGCGGGGCTTTCGCAAGCCTCGCAGATTCTGGTGCAGGACGCCAGGAACAACTGTCTCGACCGCAACGTCTTCAACGAAGCCTACCTGATGCACACCTCCACTTCGCCGCAGTATTCGATCATCGCTTCCTGCGACGTGGCGGCGGCGATGATGGAAGAACCCGGCGGCGCGGCGCTGGTGGAGGAATCCATCGCCGAGGCGCTGAATTTCCGCCGCGCCATGCGCAAAGTCGAACAGGATTGGGCGAAGAACCAGGACAAGCAATGGTGGTTCAAGGTCTGGGGGCCGAACGATCTCTCCGAGGAAGGCATCGAGGAACGCGAAGCCTGGATGCTGAAGCCCGGCGAACGCTGGCACGGCTTTGGCGATCTCGCGCCCGGCTTCAACATGCTCGACCCCATCAAGGCCACCATCATCACGCCGGGACTGGACGTTTCCGGCGAATTCGCCGAGCGCGGCATTCCGGCGGCCATCGTCACCAAATACCTGGCCGAGCACGGCGTCATCGTGGAGAAATGCGGCCTCTATTCCTTCTTCATCATGTTCACCATCGGCATCACCAAGGGACGCTGGAACACGCTGGTGACCGCCCTGCAACAGTTCAAGGACGATTTCGACCGGAATCAGCCGCTGTGGAAGGCGCTGCCGGAATTCGTCGCCAAGCATCCCTGCCACGAGCGGGTGGGATTGCGGGATCTGTGCGCAAGCATCCACACGGTGTACAAGGAAAACGACGTGGCGCTGCTCACCACGGAGATGTATCTTTCCAGCATGGAACCGGCCATGCGCCCGGCGGACGCCTTCGCCAAGATGGCGCACCGGGAAATCGAGCGGGTGCGGATCAACGATCTGGAAAACCGCATTACCGCCGTCCTCCTGACGCCCTATCCGCCGGGCATTCCGCTCCTCATTCCCGGCGAACGCTTCAATCGCACCATCGTCCGCTACCTGCAATTCGCCCGCGATTTCAACCGCGCTTTTCCTGGGTTTGAAACCGACGTGCATGGCTTGGTCAAAGGCGAGGACGGGCGGTATTACGTGGATTGCGTGGCGTCTTCCGAAGTACCCGACATTGCGATCCATCCCAGAAAAAACACCGATGAATAAGGCAAACGAATATGCACTATTCTTTCGCGACTGAACTCGTTACTTCAAGACAAGAAACGAGAACAGGATTCATTGAATTTGCATTGGAAAAGAACAAACGCTCAAAGCCGTTTATTGAAAGCGCAAAAGCGTTTCGTCATTTTTCCATGCGGGCGAGAACGCCGTTGGAACTCTTGGCAATAAGGGAAATCAGAGAACCACTTTTGACAGCATCGGGATTGTCCGATAAGTCCCTTAAATATTTTACTGACGAAGATAAAGTCTTCGCCATTGAAGAGCTTATAAGGAATTTCCTTGAACCGGCAGGCGACGAATTTATCGAAGAAGTTGTTTATCGTTACCTGCTGATAAAAGGCGATACTCTCGGCGGAAGTATGCGTAATGCCATCGGCGCTTTTGCCCAACAAAAACTCATTCGTTCTTTGTTGTCTGTAATATCGGGAATTGGCATGGATTACCATTGGCTTCCAACCGAAAAAAGAGCCACATGGAAAACCAAACCCGATGATGACTTCGAAATCGAAACAAGATGAAAGCAGTCTCCTGGGAAAATGAACACGGCAGTCGTACTTTTGCTTTTAATCTCAACATCCCGGTCGTTGGGAAAAATATTGATTTATGTTTGTTTAATTGTAACCACGAACATTACGCCAACGGCGATATTGTTTCGCAAGTGACGGCAGCAATTATGCTTGGGGAATTGAAAGGCGGAATTGACCCAGCGGGAGCTGACGAACACTGGAAAACGGCCAGCACCGCGCTTGATGGAATCCGCAATTCTTTTCGTAATGGCAACCCATCCATACAAACATCTTTTATAGGAGCGGCGATTGAAAACAGCATGGCCGAAGAAATATTTTCTCAACTGCAAACCCAAAAACTGTCCTTCGCGGCAAATCTCACAAAACCTGAACAAGTATATGAGTATTGCAAGTGGTTATTGTCATTATAAGGAGTAAAATCACAAAATGAACACATCAAGCGCACAGCAACTGACCTTGTTCGATATGAATCCAGATAACTCCGACTGGAAGGTGGAGCAGTTCTCCGCCAATGCCTTTTGTGAAGAATCCGCGAGGCAATCACTTGAAGACAAGTTCATTGGCATGACGGAAATAACCGATAAATTCAGTCGGCAGTCCGTCAGCCATCAGTTGAGCAAGAAAGGCCGTTTGCATCGCTGGTTAAAATATAAAGAGGGCTTTTCCGCTGATTTGGTTGAAACGCTATTCAAGGAAATGGGAATCAAGAAGGGCCATATGCTGCTCGATCCATTTCTCGGTTCTGGCACAACTTCGCTGGTAGCCCAAATGCACGGGATAAACAGCGTTGGATTCGATATCATGCCAATGACAGAAGTAGCAATGTTTGCAAAAGGCAATATCGCTCGCTATGACATTTCAGAATTGCGCAACCTTGCTGACTATATTACCAGCATGAAACGTCCGCCTGACTATAAAAAGAGAGCGGAAAGCATAACCATTACGGATAGCGCCTACCCTGATGAAACTGCGCTTGACATTCCATATTACACCGAGCAAATCGCAATTTCTCCGTTTTCTGACGAGGCAAAAGGGCTTGCGCGTCTCTGCTTGCTGAATTCACTCGAAAGATTGAGCTATACATCGAAAGATGGTCAGTATTTGCGGTGGGATATCAATTCGAAAAAAGTGATCGAGGCAAATGCATGCCGGATAGCCAACGGACGTGAGCCGTTCAAAGTGAAGCTTGACAAAGGGGATTTGCCGTCAGTAAAACAGGTTCTTGTTGAGGAAATAAACAAGGCTATTGACGATATTCTGTACTTTCAAAAAAGACCACATAATATGGCTAATGACGTGGAAATGTATTTTAAGCGGGGAAGCGCACTGCTTGAGTTACCGTTATTGCAAAGTGATGGGATTGATGGAGTAATTACTTCACCGCCATACTGCAACAGATACGACTATACTCGCATCTATGCGCTGGAATTAGTGTATTTGGGCATGGGCGAAGATGAAGTCAGGCAAACGCGTCAAGACCTTTTGTCTTGTACAGTTGAAAGCAAGACGAAACTCGATTTCTTGCGAGACTACTATGATTCTATTGGCAGATCGGAAGACTTCAACCGAGTGAAAAATGCTATCAAAGCAAACGCGGCATTATCAGAGGTATTGTCTGCATTAAAAATCAGAAATGACAACGGAGACATCAACAACAAAGGGGTTTTGAAAATGGTAAAGGGCTACTTTGAAGAATTGTCCTTTATTTACCACGAGTTATTTAGAATCTGCAAGAAAGGCGCGCGAGTTGCATTTGTAAATGATAACGTTCGTTATTCCGGAGAGGTTATTCCTGTTGATTTTATATCAACCGAATTGGCTTGTCAATTTGGCTTTACGCCCATAAAGATATATTCTCTCAAACAACAGAAAGGGAACAGCAGTCAACAAATGGCAAAATTTGGACGTGTTCCTTTGAGAAAAAGTATAACAATTTGGGAAAAGTAGATTCGAGTGAGGAAACGAACGGTTTTTCTTCACACCTGATTGTACCCTGATGAATGAATCGTCATTTCCAGAGCTTGCGTTCCGGTGTATGCTCACTAAAATCTGACGATGGGAAAGGAATGGCATAATGAGGCACACATTGCGAATAACACCGGTATTGTTGGCGCTGCTTTTGCCAAGCGGCGTCCTGTTCATCCAGGGCTGCGCCAGCAAGCGCGGCGCGGAGGCGTTGCATGCGCAGGGCTGCTGCGCGGATGAGATAGAATACTATTCAAAAACAATAGAGGAAGCGCGAAACAAAACCGGGCAGGAAGCGCGGGATGACACGCTGTGGATGGTTCATTACAATCGCGCCATCGCTTATATGCAAGCGGGCAAATACGCCAAAGCGATAGCGGATTTCACGACGACGATAAAACTCCACCCTTACGACAAGGACGCGCACGTAAATCGCGGAATCGCGTATCACAATTTGAATGATTACGACAAAGCGATGGAAGATTACGCAAAAGCGATTGAACTTGACCCGGACTATGCCGCCGACGCGTACTTCAATCGCGCGCGTATCCATTACCGGCTGGACGATTACCATTCGGCGCTTGTGGATTATGATCAAGCGATCAAGATGAATCCCAATCTCGCCGTGGCCTATCACAACCGCGCATTGGTTCATGCGACGCTGGAAAACCATGAAGCGGCGGAAAAAGACGCAAGGAAAGCCTGCGAACTTGGCGAATGCGGCGCGCTGGAAACATTGAAAAAACAGGTTGACAAATAAGTGGAAAAACCAACCGCGCCGCTTGCGCCAGTTTTTACATTACCTGGTTTGTTTGGTCTGCGCCCATGACAACAAAATCCAGACTGGAAATACCGGAAAACGTTCAGGGCGCGGGATTCTTTTCCGTGAGTTGCCGATCCAGTTCGTACAGGCGTTCCGGCGTGCCGACATCCGTCCATTGACCCGTATGGCGTTCGCCGCTGATATGCCCCCTGGCGGCTGCCTGGTAGAGCAAGGGAGCGAGTTTGGCGGGGCGGTCGGGGGCGATGCGGGCAAAAAAGCGCGGCGTGTAGAGGCCAATGCCGGCGAACGTCAGGCGATCCTCGGCTGCGTTGCCGACCTTGCCGTTTTTATCCAGGCTGAAATCGCCCTGCGGGTGGTGCGCAGGATTATCGGCCAGCAACAGATGCGCCCAGTTGTTGTACAGCGGCAGGGTGAGCGCCTGCGCCGGGTCCCAGTCGCAGAAGATGTCGCCATTCATCACCAAAAAAGGCTGCGCGCCCAGAAGCGGCAAGGCGCGGGCAATGCCGCCCGCCGTTTCCAGCGCGCCGGGCGGTTCGGGAGAATAGATGATTTTCAGGTTCCAGGCGTCGCCGTCGCCCAGCGCGCGCTGAATCTGATCGCCCAGATGCGAAACATTGATGACGACATGCCGGAATCCTGCGGCGGCAAGGCGCTCGAGCTGCCAGACAATCAGGGGTTTGCCGCCCGCCGGCAGGAGCGGCTTGGGCGTCGCGTCGCTCAAGGGACGCATCCGCTCGCCACGGCCTGCGGCCAGGATCATGGTTCTCATAATGTTTCCGCCATCGGTAGCAGTCTCCGAAAATCAGAAGGTCAATCCGCTTTGGGCGTGTATGTCTTCCAGCGCGTCCAACAGAGTCAGCAGGGAGGATAGCGCATTGTAGCGGCCTGCCGTTTTTCTTGCATAGGCGATGAAACGCGGCAAGTCGGCAAGGTAATGCGCCCTGCCGTCGCGGTAGTTGAGGCGGCAGAAAATGCCCAGCACCTTCAGGTGGCGTTGCAGCCCCATCCATTCATAATCCCGCCAGAAGTCGCTGAAATCGGCGGGCACGGGCAATGCCGCCGCCCGCGCTTTTTCCCAGTAGCGCGCCACCCAGTCGAGTTCCTGTTCTTCTTCCCAGGAGATGAAGGCGTCGCGAAAAAGCGATACCACATCATAGGTCAATGGGCCGTAGACCGCATCCTGAAAATCCAGCACGCCGATTGTTGGCGAAGGTTCGCTTTCCACGACCATCAGGTTCCTGGGCATGAAATCCCGATGCGCGAAAACCCTGGGTTGCGCCAGGGCGCTGTCGATGAGCCGTTGAAAGAGGGTTTGCAGCGACTGCCGCTGCGCCCCGGAAAGCGTTTTTCCCAGATGGCGAACGATGAACCAGTCCGGGAACAACTGCAATTCCTGCCGCAACAACGCCGTGTCGTAAGGCGGCAACGCATCGGGACGGGAGGCAAGCTGCCAGCGCGTCAGCACATCGAGCGCCAGGCGCATCAAGGTATCGGCAAGTTCGGGTTTGGACTGGAGCGCGGCGAGCAATCCCGCGCGCCCCAGGTCGGAAAGCAGCAGAAAACCGTTTTCTGGATCGGCGATTTCGATTTCCGGTACGCAAATGCCCGCTTCGGCAAAAAGTCCGGCAACCCGGATGAAGGGACGGCAATCTTCCTTGTCCGGCGGCGCGTCCATGAGGACGCGCGTACTGCCGTCCGGCAGCACGAGACGAAAATAACGGCGAAAACTGGCGTCGGCGGAAGCGGGGGCAATGCCGATTTCCGCGCCGGGATAGCGCGGGGCGACATGCCGGTCTATCCATTGCTGAATTTGTTGATTGCGGGACATGTACGACATGGGCTTCGGGTTAGAATGGCGGGATTTTAGCATCCGCTCTGTTTGCGCCCGCCTTTTTATTTGCCGTCACACTGCCCTGTCCGACCATGAAACCAACGCTTTGCCGCCCCACGCTTCTTGCCCTGATCTGTCTTTTTTCCAAGGCGCAGATGGCGCGGGCGGCGACGGAGCCTGAAGTATCCAGCGCCACGCAAAAAGGCGCGGCGCATCTCGTGCAGAGGTCCTCCGGACTCTCTCCGGCAGACGGCGGCGCTACGCCTGCCGATGGTGAGGACGAAGAGCGCATGGCGGAGGACACGGGAGAATCATCCGACCAGACTACGATTTTCGCCGCGAAAATCAGCGGCCAGACGGATGAAATCACGCGCGCCACAGGCGATGTCCGCTTGCATGCCAAGGACATTCGGATGTTCGCGGACAAAATGGATTACCATCCGCTGGAAGATGAAATCCGCGCCGTCGGCAATGTGCGCGTCATTCAAGCGGGCGCGGAGGTCAGCGGGCCATATCTGCAACTGAGAATCAACGAGCGGCTTGGCTATTTTGACGAAGCCCATTACAAAATCAGCCGCTTGCTGGAGCCTTCGAGCGGCAAACACGATTATCTGCCGGGACGGACGGAACCCCTGCCCGCGTTGCCGCCGCGCTTGAGCACCGGCTACGGGCAGGCGAAACGCATTCATTTCGAGGGCGAAAACCAGTTTCGCTTCGAAGGCGGCACCTATTCCACCTGCAAGCCGGACGAGACGGCAAAGCAGGATTGGTTTGCCAAGAGCAGCGACATCAAGCTCGATTACGATGAAAACGACGGCGTGGCGCGCAACGCCACCGTGTATTTCAAGGATGTGCCCATCCTGTACGCGCCCTATCTTTCCTTTTCGCTCAACAATCAACGCAAGTCCGGCATACTCGCGCCGTCCTTCTCTTCTTCCACGCGCACCGGGCTGGATTTGTCCATTCCCTATTACTGGAACATAGCGCCCAATTACGACGCCACCATCACGCCGCGCGTCATGAGTAAGCGCGGGCTGCAAATCGGCGCGGAAGTCCGTTATCTGGATCATTACGCCGATAGCGAAGCGCGCTTTGAAATCGTGCCCAAGGACAAACAGTACGCCGGACGCCGCTACGCCTACGATCTCCGTCACACGCAAAACCTGGGTGGCGGCTTTTCCACGCAAATCGAATGGGGCGGCGCTTCCGACGACGATTATTTCACCGACCTTTCCTCGCGCGTGGTGCAGACCTCGCAGCGGCAGATTACCCGCCGGTTCCAGCTGAATTACAGCCGCGACTGGCTTTCCGTGAATCTGCGCACCCTGCGCTACCAGACCTTGAATCCAAAAAATGACGACAACAACTACTGGCTGGAACGTCCCTATTTCCTTCAGCCGCAAGTGAGCGTCAATGTCCGCCCCGTTGCCTTTGGGGCGCTGGAAGCGCAGGCGGAAGGGCAATATGCCCGATTCACGCATCCGACGCGGGAAGAAGGCAAGCGCACGGTGTTTTATCCGCAGCTTTCCCTGCCTTTCATTCGCTCCGGTTATTACGTCACGCCCAAAATCGGCCTGCACGTGACGCGCTACCAACTGAACCAGCGCGCCGCCAACCTGCCGGAAAACCTGCATCGCGCCCTGCCGATATTCAGTCTGGACGCGGGCATGACCTTCGAGCGCGAGACCACGCTTCTGGGCAATCGCTGGACGCAGACCCTGGAACCCCGGCTGTACTACCTGAATATCCCTTACAAGGATCAAAGCCGCTATCCGTTGTTTGATTCCAGCCTGGCGGATTTCAATTTTGCCCAGATTTTCAGCGAAAACCGTTTTTCCGGTCATGATCGCATCAACAACGCCAAACAATTGACGGCGGCGCTGACTTCCCGGCTGATCGATCCGGAAAGCGGCGGCGAACGGCTCAGGGCGATGGTCGGGCAGCGTTACTATCGCGAGCCGCTCAAGGTCGGCCTGCCGGGCGAAACCCTGTATCACGACAAGTATTCCGATTTCCTCGCCGCCCTTTCCGGTCAGGTCGCGCCCAAAACCTACGCCGATGTCGCGCTGGAGTACAACATCAAGCACAGCACCACGGAACGCGTCACCTTGAGCGCGCGCTACCAGCCGGATTACGCCAAGGTCATTTCCGTCGCCTATCGCTACAACCGCGGCATCAACTGGAGTACCCGCCAGCAGAATGTCGAAAGTACCGAACAGATCGACATTGCCGGACAATGGCGGCTCTCCAGCCGCTGGTACGCCGTGGGACGCTACAATTACGCGCTTGACGCCTCGCGTCTGATCGAAGGCATTGCCGGCATGGAATATAATGCCGGTTGCTGGGTCGTCCGCCTCGTTGCCCAGCGGCTGGAAACCACGGCCGGATCGCCCAATACCAGCCTGTTCTTCCAGCTCGAACTGAACGATTTTGGGCGTATTGGCGCCAATCCCGTGCAGATGCTGCGCCGCAGCGTGCCGGGGTACACCACTGTCAACGAACTGCCGGAACTTTCTTCCGGCGAGCTTCTTCCCAACGAGTAACGCCATGTCCAGACCGCTTTTTGTCTCCTCCCTTGTTTTTTCCCTTCTTCTCCCCATGATGGCCGCGCCCGTCCACGCGCGACCGCGGGTGATCGAAGCCGACCGCATCGTCGCCATCGTCGGCAGCGAAGCCATCACCCTGTTCGACCTCAGGTCGCAGTTGCAACGGGTCGCGAAGCGTCTGCAACGCCAGGGCACGCCCCTGCCGCCGCAGGAGGCGCTGGAACGGCAGATGCTCGAACGCATGATCATGGAGCGCGCCCAAATACAGGCCGCGCACGACCAGGGCTTGCGCGTGAGCGATGCGCAGCTCGAACAGACCATAGAGCGCATCGCCGCCAACAACAAGATGAGCCGCGAACAATTTCTTCTCGCGCTGCAACAAGAGGACGGCATTTCCCATGCCCAGTTTCAGGAAGAAATCCGTAACGAAATGCTCGTCACCCGTCTGCGCGAACGGGAAGTCGATAGCCGCATCGCCATTTCCGACGCGGAGATCGACAATTTCCTGGCGCAGGCGGGCGGCAAGCGGGAAGAACTGCGCATCGCGCACATCCTGCTGCGCGCGCCGGAAGCCGCCAGTCCCGAACAACTGCAAAGACTGAAAGCCAGGGCCGAGGACGTGGTCAATCGCGCCCAACACGGAGAAAACTTCGCCGAACTCGCCGCCGCCTACTCCGACACGCCGGACGCCCTGCAAGGCGGCGATCTCGGCTGGCGTTCCGAAGATGCCCTTCCCGCCCTCTTTGCCAAAGCCGCAAAAACGCTGCGCGTCAATGCCGCATCCGGCAAGGCCAACGACATCGCCCTGCTGCAATCCTCGAACGGCTTTCACGTCATCAAGCTCGTTGCCCGGCGCGGTGACGACAAGGAAGAAGACGGCGGCGTACGCCAGACGCGCGCCCGCCATATCCTGATCCGCGTCGATGAACTCATTTCCGAATCCGAGGCCAAACGCCGCCTGGAAGACCTGCGCGAACGCCTGAAACACGGCGAGGATTTTGCTGAACTGGCGCGTCTGTATTCGCAGGATGGTTCGGCGGCCAATGGCGGCGACATGGGTTGGGTGAATCCCGGCGACACCGTTCCGGAATTCGAGCGCGCCATGGACGCCTTGCGGGAAGGAGAAGTCAGTCCCGTCATCCAGTCGCCTTTCGGCTTTCACGTCATCCGGGTGGAAGAACGCCGCGTTCAGGACATGAGCCAGGAAAAACAACGTTTTGCCGCCCGTCAGGCGTTGCGCGAGCGCAAATTGGACGAGGCCTATCAGGACTGGCTGCGGCAACTGCGCGACAGAACCTACGTGGAATACCGCCTGGAAGAAGAATGACGCGTCCGTTGATCGCGGTCACTTCCGGCGAGCCTGCGGGCATAGGCCCGGAACTTTGCCTCATGCTGGCGGCGCGCGATAGCGGCGCGCGTCCTGTGGCGCTCGCCGACCGGAATTTGCTCGCCAGCCGCGCCCGCGGCCTCAATCTGCCGGTAAAACTGCAAGATTATGCGCCTGATTGTCCGCCGGGCGAATGGCAACCGGGAACGCTGGATGTGCTGCATCAGCCGCTTTGCGCGCCCTCTTTGCCGGGCCGTCTTGATGCCGCCAACAGCGGCTATGTGCTGCGTCTTCTGGATACGGCGCTGGAAGGTTGCCGACGCGGGGAATTTGCCGCCATGACGACCGCGCCGGTGCACAAGGGCATCATCAACGAGGCGGGCATTCCCTTTACCGGGCATACCGAATATCTGGCGGAGAAGACGCATACGCCCCGCGTCGTCATGATGCTGGCGGGCGAAACCGGCAAGGGCATGTTGCGCGTGGCGCTGGCGACCACGCACCTGCCGCTCGAACAGGTGGCCCGCGCCATCACCCCGGAAACGCTGACGGAAGTCCTTGCCATTCTGCATCGGGATTTGCAGAAAAAATACGGCCTTGCCGCGCCGCGCATCCTGGTGGCGGGGCTGAATCCGCACGCGGGCGAGGGCGGGCATCTGGGAAAAGAGGAAATCGAGGTCATCGCCCCGGCGCTGGAAACCCTGCGCCGGCAAGGCATGACCCTGATCGGCCCCTTGCCCGCCGACACGCTTTTTACGCCACCCATTCTGCAAGAAGGCGACGCCGTACTGGCCATGTACCACGATCAGGGCCTGGCGCCCCTGAAATACGCGACCTTCGGCAAAGGCATCAACATCACCCTGGGACTGCCCATCATCCGCACCTCGGTTGATCACGGCACGGCGCTTGACTTGGCCGGAAGCGGCAAGGCCAGCCCGGAGAGCCTTTTGCTTGCCATCCACGAAGCGGCGCGCATGGCCGCGCTTCGTTAGGCACATTACAGCGCTACGCCAAGGCAAGGGCAAACTCCATCGGGTACAGAGCCTTCTGGCTGACGGCGGCTACGACCGTGGGACGGGGTAGCGGGGTTACGTTTTCAAAATGGAAAAATGCCGCGCGCGAGGTAATCCAGCGCGATTCCGGAAAAAATCGCCGCGCCGACCGCATTGTTGCCGCGAAATGCCCGGAAACAGTCCGCGCCTTCGCGCTTGCGGATCAGGCGATAGTGATGGCCGGCCAGCGCGCAGGCGGCTAGGATGCCGACGAAGAAGAAAAACCCCATGCCCGAACGCGCGCCTCCCCAGGCGATGTAGCAAAAGGCCAGCGCGTAGCAGGTCATGACCGCCGCCACGTCGTATTTGCCGAAGGTGATCGCGGAAGTCTTGATGCCGATCTTGAGATCGTCTAGCCGGTCGACCATCGCGTATTCCGTGTCGTAGGCGATGGACCAGAACATGTTGCCGACGATCAGAATCCAGCCTTCGTCGGGCACGTGTCCCAGATGCGCGGCATAGGCCATCGGAATGGACAGCCCAAAGGAAATGCCTAGGTACGCCTGCGGAATCGGGAGAAAGCGCTTGGCGAAAGGATAGGTGAGCGCCAGGAAGGCGGCGACGACCGTCAACCAGGCAAGACAGGGGTTCATGACCATCCAGATCAGGGAAAGCGCGACCACGCCCAGGACGGCCGCCAGCGCCAGCGCCTCCCACGGCGCGACGCGCCGCGCGGCCAGCGGACGGTCGCGGGTGCGGGCGACATGCGCATCGAAATTCCGGTCGGCATAATCGTTGATGACGCATCCCAGGGAGTGCATCAGCACCGCGCCCAACATGAATACCCAGGCCACGGTCCAATCCGGCCTGCCCTTGCCAGAAAGCCAGACCGCCCACATCGTCGGCCAGAACAGGAGCAGCGAGCCAATGGGCCAATCTAGGCGCATCAACTTTTCGTACTCATTCAAACGCAGCATCAAGGCATTCATCGTAAAACCCACCTCGTTTTGCAAAAGCCCCGCCCGAAAGAACCGGAACGGGGCGCTATTCTACAGAAGACAGAAGACTGATGGCAGAACCAGGGCAATCGCATGAATGCCGTTGTCGTTGCGGTAACGAAAAGTGGTTAACAATCAAAGAGATACGGATGGGCTGTTCACAGGGGAGGAATTTGTGTAGTTTTCTGTCTTTTTGGAGATAAGCCATGAAAGCGGAAAGGGAACTCAAGTTGAAGGATGTCTCTTTGTCGCGGCGAGGGAACCAAGACAAGCGAGGAAGGTGGAGCATGACTTGGTGGAGATGCTGGTGGTGGCGGTAGTAGCGGTACTGTGCGGGGCGGACGCTTTTATCGAGAAGAAGACGGTGATTGCCATGTTAGAATGTACAATTCCGTAGAACGGGCGCGTCGCGGGGCGACGCCAGAAAATCATCATGGAACAACAATTCGCCAAGGAAACCCTTCCCGTCAGCCTTGAAGACGAAATGCGCCGCTCCTACCTCGATTACGCGATGAGCGTGATCGTCGGACGGGCGTTGCCAGATGTGCGCGATGGCTTGAAACCCGTGCATCGCCGCGTGCTCTTCACCATGCACGAACTCGGCAACGATTGGAACAAAGCCTACAAGAAGTCGGCGCGCGTCGTGGGCGATGTCATGGGGAAATACCACCCGCATGGCGACACGGCTATCTACGATACCGTGGTGCGCATGGCGCAGAATTTTTCGCTGCGCTACATGCTGGTCGACGGCCAGGGCAATTTCGGCTCCGTGGATGGCGACAGCGCCGCCGCCATGCGCTACACGGAAGTGCGCATGGCACGAATCGGGCATCAGCTCCTGGAAGACATCGACAAGGAAACCGTCGATTTCGGCCCCAATTACGACGGCAGCGAAGAAGAACCCCTGATCCTGCCCGCCCGCATTCCCAATCTCTTGATCAA
Source organism: Zoogloeaceae bacterium (assembly GCA_031288305.1). Lineage (GTDB taxonomy): Bacteria > Pseudomonadota > Gammaproteobacteria > Burkholderiales > Rhodocyclaceae > Azovibrio. The sequence continues at coordinate 7,458 of JAITRP010000126.1, read as the reverse complement.
CGGTTCTTCCGGCATCGCCGTGGGCATGGCGACCAACATCCCGCCGCACAACATCAACGAGGTGATCGCCGGCTGTTTCGCGCTCCTGGAAAACCCGGAAATTTCCATCGAGGAACTGATTACGCACATTCCCGCGCCCGATTTCCCGACGGCGGGCATCATCTACGGGGTAAAAGGCGTGCGCGAGGGGTATCTCACCGGGCGGGGACGGGTGGTCATCCGGGCGAGGACGCATTTCGAGGATCTGGAAAAAGGCAACCGCGAGGCCATCATCGTCGATGAGCTTCCCTATCAGGTCAACAAGAAGAGCCTCCTGGAGAAAATCGGCGAACTGGTCACGGAAAAGCGCATCGAGGGCATTTCCGATTTGCGCGACGAATCCGACAAATCCGGGATGCGCGTGGTGATCGAATTGAAGCGCGGCGAAGTGCCGGAAGTCGTGCTCAACAATCTCTTCAAGATGACGCAGCTGCAGGACAGCTTCGGCATGAACATGGTGGCCCTGGTCGATGGCCAGCCGCGGCTTTTGAACCTGAAACAGATGCTGGAGCATTTCCTCATGCACCGGCGGGAAATCGTCACAAGGCGCACGGTCTTTGAATTGAAGAAGGCGAGGGAACGCGGGCACATCCTGGAAGGTCTGGCGGTGGCGCTCTCCAACGTCGACGAGATCATCGCCCTCATCAAGGCGGCGCCGACGCCCGCCGACGCGAAGCGGGAACTGATGGCGCAAAGCTGGCAAAGCGCCCTGGTCGCCGAAATGCTGACGCGCGCGGACATCTCCCGTCCCGATGGCCTGTCGCCGGAATACGGTTTCTTTGCCGAAGGCTACCGGCTTTCCGACGCCCAGGCGCAGGCGATCCTGGAATTGCGCCTGCAACGGCTCACGGGGCTGGAGCAGGACAAGATCGTCCATGAATACAAGGAAGTACTGGAAAAAATCGCCGATCTCCTGGATATCCTCGCCAAGCCGGAACGCATCACCGAAATCATCGTCGCGGAACTTGCCGCCGTGCGCGACCAGTTTGGCGACGCGCGCCGTTCCGAAATCGAACCCTACGCCCAGGATTTGGGCATGGAAGACCTGATTACGCCGCAAGACCTGGTGGTGACGCTCTCCCACACCGGCTACATCAAGTCGCAGCCCCTGGCCGATTACCGCGCCCAGCGCCGGGGCGGGCGCGGCAAGCAGGCCACCGCGATGAAGGAAGACGATTTCATCGACCATCTGTTCGTCGCCAACACCCACGACTACATCCTCTGCTTTTCCAACCGGGGACGCTGCTACTGGCTCAAGGTCTATGAAGTGCCGCAGGGCAGCCGGGGCAGCCGGGGACGCCCCATCGTCAATATGTTCCCGCTGGAAGAAGGCGAACAGATCAACGCCATTTTGCCGGTGAAGGAATTTTCCGACGACCGCTACATCTTCCTGTGTACCGTAAAAGGCACGGTGAAGAAAACTTCGCTGGCCAGTTTCTCCAACCCGCGCCAAAAAGGCATCATCGCCGTCGATTTGGACGAGGGCGATTACTTGGTCGGCGCGGAACTGACCACGGGCAAAAGCGACATCGTGCTGGTTTCCGACGGCGGCAAGGCCGTATGGTTCAGCGAAGACGAAGTGCGCCCGATGGGACGCGCCTCGCGCGGCGTGCGCGGCATGACCCTGCCGAAAGGACAGCGGATCATCTCGCTTCTGGTGGCGGAAAATGAAGAAGAAACCGTACTGGTCGCCAGCGAAAACGGGTACGGCAAACGTACCCGCCTGGGCGATTTCCGCTGTTCCAAACGCGGCGCGCAAGGCGTGAAAGCCATTGCCGCCAGCGAACGGAACGGCAAGGTCGTGACCGCCAAGCTGGTGACGGACGAAGACGAGGTGATGCTGATCACCACCGGCGGCGTGCTGATTCGCACCCGCGTTGCCGAAATCCGCGAATTGGGCCGCGCCACGCAAGGCGTGCGCCTCATCGCGCTGGATGCGGGGGAAAAACTCTCCGGCCTGGAAAAGGTGGCGGAAAGCGGCGAGGAAGAAACGGAACACGCCAAGGAGGAAGGCGGCAAGGAGCAGGACGAACCGCCCGCGCCCGGCGAGTGATTTCGAAGTGGGGCGATGATGAATTCAGAACGGTTCCGCCAGGAATATGCGCGGGAATACGAGAGAACCAGGCTTGTTTTTCCCAATAGGGAGGCCTATCTCGCGGAATGCCTGGACACCTACAGAGAATGTTGCGAGAAAAACCACAAAAGGAACAAATTCGTATATGGCTTATGCTGCTGCGCAATCCGGACTTGCTGGGCTACAAGGAGCCTTCCTGGCCGACGACCCGGAACGCCTGCACGACGCGCTGTTCCAGTCCGCCGCGACCGAACACGCGAAAAATATCCCGAGTTCTGGCATGGACCATTGTTCCAATTTCCGAATTGCGCTGAACGCGCTCGCCGCAGGACTTTTCGAGTGAGTTTGCCTGCTGTTGCCGGAAAAACCGGGGATGAGCCGCAACGGTCCCGCGACGAATCTGCTCATGGCGCTTTGGTACAAGCGCGCCGACTTCGTGCAGGAAGGCCGCAAAACGGCAAAGAAAGTTCTGGACGCCAAGAAAACACCGGCGATCAATCGGGCGCTCATTCGCTATCTCCTCGCGCTTTTGGATGAAGATAGCGCCGAAGCGGGCATCCAGCTCGATCAATATTGCCGTGGGGTTTCCCATGTGAAGGAGTTCGGAATCGAAAAGCTCCACAAGATGTTCTGGCCCTGCGCGCACGGACTGTACAATCTCGCCTTCGCCGTTTGGAAACGGAAGGCTCATGACATCATGCTCCCGGAGCCGGATTGCTTTTGCCGGGATCAGGCCGCCCCTGGCAGATTGCGCATGACTTTCATCCCGGCAAGCCGTTCTTGACCTACCCAGCCTCGATGGAACTGGTCAACCACATTCTCGCATGCGCGCCTCCGGAAACTGCGCTGATAGCCAACCATGACCGCCGGTATTACATGGACGCGGGGCGTTTCGAAGCGGAACTGGTGGAGAAAATCACAAGGGAAAAAGCGGCGCAAGGCGGCGAGGAAGAGGAGGAAGTCGATGCGGAGATGCCGCAGTGGGCGGGGAAGGTGTTACGCCTTCCACAACAAAAGGCATGGCATGGATGCGGAGCGTTTCAAAGTGGATCTGGCAGAGGAAATCCTGACAGGAAGCGAGGCGAATACCGAATACCAGAACGAGCCGCCCCAGCGCCGCTTCGGACAAGTGATTTTCTTGATTGACCCTCGTGGCCGCGCTTACTATAATGCGCACTCTCCTCGAAAGGCCAGTTAGCTCAGTTGGTAGAGCAGCGGACTGAAAATCCGCGTGTCCGTGGTTCGATTCCGCGACTGGCCACCAAACACCAATCCGAAGCCGTCCGATAAAGGCCGGAAAACCAGGTAAATACAAGGTTTCCGGCCTTTTTCCTGTCCTGCTGCACTTTGCGCAAAAGCAGTCGAGCGACGGGCAGATATTCATGCGACAATCCGTCCTCTGCCGCTTGGCGGGAGGGTGAAATTGCAGGGGCGCACTGTGTGCGCCCGTGGGTGCAGTTCGCCCCCACGATGAATTTCATAGGGTTCAATTGGCATGAAGCACCACGCCAGCACAGTGGAACAAGGCTCGATATGCTCCTGATGATCGACAATTACGATTCCTTCACCTACAACCTGGTGCAGTATTTTGGCGAGCTGGGCCAGGAGGTGCGGGTCTTTCGCAACGACGCCATCACGCCAGAAAAAATCGCGGCCATGCGCCCCGATTACCTGGTCATCTCTCCCGGCCCCTGCGCCCCGGCGCAGGCAGGGGTGTCGCTTGCGGCCATCCGGGCGTTTGCGGGCAAGGTGCCGCTTCTGGGCGTCTGCCTGGGGCACCAGGCCATTGGCGAAGCCTTCGGCGGCAAGGTCGTGCACGCCAAGCGGCTGATGCACGGCAAGGTCTCCCGCGTCCGGCACAACCATGTTGGCGTCTTCGCGGGGCTGCCCGATCCGCTCGTCTGCACGCGCTATCATTCGCTCGCTATCGAAGAGGAAAGCCTGCCCGAATGCCTGGAAGTGACCGCCTGGGCCGAAGATGGCGAAATCATGGGCGTGCGCCACAAAACCCTGGCGGTCGAGGGCGTACAGTTTCATCCCGAATCCGTGCTCTCCGAATGCGGACATGAGGTGCTGAAAAATTTTCTGCAATGCCGCCAGACAAGAGGAGAAGCTCAGTGACCCGCGCCGCGCCGCGTTTTTCCGCAAGCGAACAAGTGGTGTTATTCGAAGGCGACTGCCTGGAATTGCTTGCCAGTCTGCCGGACGAAAGCATGCAATTGATCGTGACTTCTCCGCCTTACAATCTGGGAAAAGCCTATGAACGGAAAAGCGCGCTGGATCGCTATCTCGAATGGCAGGACAAAGTCATCGAGGCGTGCATCCGCGTTTTGCGTCCAGAGGGCAGCATTTGCTGGCAGGTGGGAAATTTCGTGCAGGCAGGCGCGATTGTGCCGCTGGATATTGCGCTGTACCCGTCCTTTGCCCGGCGCGGCCTGAAATTGCGCAATCGCATCATCTGGCATTTTGAGCATGGTCTGCATTGTTCGCGCCGCTTGTCCGGCAGACACGAAACGATACTCTGGTTTACCAAGACGGAGCAGTATCTCTTCGATCTCGACCGCATACGGGTTCCCCAGAAATATCCGGGGAAAAAATACTTCAAAGGGCCAAAGGCCGGACAGTATTCGTGCAATCCCCTGGGAAAAAACCCCGGTGATGTCTGGGCAATTCCCAACGTCAAGAACAATCATGTGGAAAAAACCGTTCATCCCTGTCAATTTCCTGTTGAACTGGTCGAACGGCTTGTTCTGTCCATGACGCGAGATGGGGATTGGGTTCTGGATCCATTCGCGGGGGTCGGCTCGGCGTTGGTTGCGGCGCTCAAGAATGAACGCCGCGCCGTGGGCGCGGAACTGTCTTCGGAATACTGCGCCATCGCCAGGGAAAGAATTTCCCAATGCGCATCGGGATTCCTGAAATCCAGACCCATGAATCAACCCATCTACGATCCCCAGAAAGCAGGACGCGCGTTGACGACGCGCGCTGCTCCACACATGGCGCAACAACTTCCGCTATCGGAGGTTTTCATCGAGCAAGGCGCGCAGAAATGAGAATCGCCAAAACCTATTCGCACCTGAATGGCCTTGAATACCTCATGGTGCATAAAAACAGGTTATGGGAGGAGATCAAGCGCGTCATCGCCAACGTGGATGCGAATGCTTGCCGAACCAAGGTAAGCAAGGAAATTCGCATGCAGGGCGCGTTGAAATTCAGCCCGATAGAAATGAACAGAATGTTTTCCCGGCATTTGCAGGAAGCACAATGGCGTGAAAGCCGGGTGTCCTATTGGGTCACGCACGATGAAAAGCTGATTCGTGGCACCATGACGCTTCCTCCCGATGAACAAAAAAGCAGAATCGAAGCCGCGGGAGAACAGCCGATCTTCAGTTACAACCAGACGGATTTCGTAAAAGACAGAGTCGCGCTCGAAGTGCAATTCGGCAAATATGCCTTCGTTGCCTATGACCTGTTCGTCAAGCATCTGGCTTTCTATGTGCGCGATGAAATAGACGTTGGCATCGAAATCATTCCGATGAAATCACTGCAAGCCGAAATGTCCTCCGGCCCCGGTTATTTTGAGGGGGAACTCTATAATGTCATCCGAAATGGACGCGGCGTACCCTCTGTGCCCTTGGTCATGATCGGTATCGCGCCTTAGACTATTACCCCTTTTGAATTCTCCAGGAACATTTCATGATAACTCCACAACAGGCGCTGCAACGCACGATCGAGCACCGCGAGATTTTTTACGATGAAATGGTCTCGCTCATGCGCCAGATCATGTCCGGGGAAATTTCCCCCTTGATGACCGCGGCCATTTTGACGGGGCTGCGGGTAAAGAAGGAGACCATCGGCGAGATCGCCGCCGCCGCATTGGTGATGCGCGAACTGGCAACGAGCGTGCCGGTCAAGGGCGCGCGGGAGCATCTGCTCGATGTGGTGGGCACAGGGGGCGACGGTTCGCACACCTTCAATATTTCCACCGCCACCATTTTTGTCGCGGCGGCGGCGGGCATCCGGGTCGCCAAGCACGGCAACCGCAGCATTTCCTCGAAATCCGGCAGCGCGGACGCGCTCGCCGCCCTGGGCGCGAACCTGGAACTCACTCCCGAACAGGTCGCGCAGTGCATCGATGAAGTCGGCATCGGCTTCATGTTCGCGCCCCGGCATCACGGCGCGATGAAGAACGTGGCGGCGGTGCGCAACGAGATGGGCGTGCGCACGCTCTTCAACATCCTGGGGCCGCTCACCAATCCGGCGGAAGCGCCCAACACGCTTTTGGGCGTCTTCCATCCCGATCTGGTCGGCATTCTGGTGCGCGTCATGGAGCGTCTGGGGGCCAAGCATGTGCTGACGGTCTATGGCCTGGACGGCATGGATGAAGTGAGCCTGGGGGCATCCACCATGGTGGGCGAATTGAAGGATGGCGTGGTTTGTGAATACGAAATCCACCCGGAAGACTTCGGCATCCGCATGGCGGCCGTGCGCAACATCCAGGTGGATAGCGTCGAGGCATCGAAGCGTCTCGTGCTCGCCACGCTGGAAAACCAGCCCGGCCCGGCGCTCGACATCGTCACCCTGAACGCGGGCGTCGCGCTCTATGCCGCCAACAAGGTCGCCGACATTGGCGCGGGGGTAAAAGAAGCGCGGGAGGTCATCGCCAGCGGCGCGGCGCGCGCCAAACTGGAGGAATTCACGCAATTTACCCAGCGATTTGCAGTGTATGTCAAAAAGTAAAAACCTGCTTTTTGTGCGGCAAAGCCGCATTTTGCTACGTAAAACCAGCCTTCGGCTGTCCTGCGGCCTTCGGCCTTGTGCCGGTTTATCTTGGGTTTGAAACCAGGCAAAGCCTGGTTTCAAACCGTGTAAACCCAACGCAAAACCCATCCGACCGTGGGGGTTCGTAGCCTCCCAAGGAGTAATCGAAAAGCAAGAAATTAGCGGCAGCACTTCAGGGCTGCCGGTCTAACGTCATTGGGAAGGGGTTTGCATCCCCTCCCCAATGGCTACGGTCGAAACCCCGGCCTTCAGGCCGGGTCTCACCTTCGCGCCGCCCTGAAGGGCGGGGTTTCAAACCGGAGTTAGTTTTACGATGAAAGTTTTTATTGAGCGACCTACCTTCCAGGCAAAGCGCCGCCACTTGCCTTTTCCCCTTTCGTTTGGGCAGAGGAGAGCATCGTCCCACACGGCGAAGCCGCAAATCTTCTGTCCTCTGTCTCCTGGGCCTTTTGCAAAACTCTTTTTCCAGACGCTGTAAGTGGAGCGGATCATTTAAGTTGGAAGGGTAGTTTTTTCCATTTGAGCTTCCCGATGCGGGATTTGGCGGCTTTTTATACTGTGTG
>JAITRP010000135.1 GCA_031288305.1 Zoogloeaceae bacterium | reverse complement strand
TTTGACGTGGGCGTTTCCGCCTCTGGCGCTTCCGCTTCCAGCGCCGCTTCTGCCTCTGTCTCTATGCCGGATGCTTTAGCCCCTGCCTCCAGCGCCGTTACCGGAATTTCCGCCTCTGGCGCTGTTTTTGTCTCCGGCGCTTTCACGGGCCTGGGTTTTTCCACAATGACGGGCGCCGCGAGCAGCGCCTGCATGTCCAGTTTCGCAAGGGGCGTCTCGCTGCCGGTGACCTGGCGCGCCGCTTCCAGCGCCGCGCGGATATCCATCAGCACCTGCGAACGTTGTTTATCCCATTCCCGGCTGGAAATGCGCTTGAATTTCCAGCCGCGGCGGGCAAGCACAAAGGGGATGTGCGCGTGCCGCTCAAATCCGTCGTCGGAGGAGAGCGTTTCGTCAAACAGCAGACCCAAGAGATAACGACCGGGATGCCCGGCATCCAGGATGGCCAGCGGAATGCGAAAACCGGAAACGCCGACATCCAGTTCGCATTCCATGCCCAAATCCTCCAGCGCCAGCGCGACCTGGACATGGAGCGGCAGCCAGGCGGCGGGGCGCGCGCCGGTCTCCGGACGTAAAAGATCCACGGCGGCGGCATTGCCCGCAACGTTCAGCGCCTGCGCCGCCCGATCATACCGGTCCGCGGAGACTTGCCGCGCGTAGAGAAGGAACTCCTTGAACAGCCGAGGGCCATCGTATTTGCTGCGCGCAACCGAAAGAAAGCGCGGATCGAAGGACGCGACAATGAAGGTCTCTTTCTTGGCGCGGGTTATGGCGACATTCAATCTCCGTTCGCCGCCTTGTTGTCCCAACGAACCGAAGTAGGCGGGAATATGGCTTTTCTTTTCGCCATTGCGCCCGATACGCTCGACCGGCGCGTGTCCGAGCGAAAACACGATGAGGTCGCGCTCGTCTCCCTGCACGTTTTCCAGGTTTTTCACAAAGGGACGTTCATCCAGGCGCGGTAGGCTCATTGCCTGCTGCCAGCTTTCGGCAAATTGCGCGTCGGCTTCCAGGCGGCGGTCGATTTCATCGAGAATGGCGCGCCGCTGCACCGGGTTGAAGGTAATCACGCCCAGCGACGGTTTGTCGGGACGTTGCAGCAACTGCGCCAGCAAATTGACGACAACATAAGTCTCCGGAATGTTCGCGCCCGCCTCGCAACGACCATTGGGAACGTCGATCCAGCGCAGCGCCGCCTGACGATTCTCCGCGGCGGGAATGGTCCTCAGGTTCCCCTCATAAATGGCGTGATTGGAAAAGGCGAACAGTTCTTCGCGCTGGCAGCGATATTGCCAGGACAGCGCCACGCGCGGGACGCGGTGGCGCGCCAATGTCAACAGGGATTCCGCGTCGAAGATTTCGCGCGCGGCGGATAGACTGCCCTCGCCATTGGCCTTGGCGGCGTCTTCGCTTTCCGCCGTTGCCTTGAAGGCGTTGTCCGGCGGCATCTGCCGTTCGTCCCCGGCGATGACCATGCGGCGGGCGCGCATCAGCGCCGGCAGGCTGCTTTCGACGGCGCATTGCGAGGCTTCATCGACGATGACGAGATCAAAGAGCGGCACACGCGGGAAAAGCCGTGAAACGGCATCTGGAGAGAGCAGCCAGATCGGCAGCACGTCTGTGAGCCCCTTGTCCCAGAAGCGATGCGCGAATTCCCGCAGCGACAACGGATGACGTTGTTTTTGGGCTTCCTTGAGCATGATGGCGCGCGTAATCTGCTCGGTGGTGCGGCGCACGCCTCTTTCCGCGGGCGGCGTGCGCAGCAGGGGCGCTTGATCCTGACGCGCGAGAATGCGCGCCAGGGCAAAACGGCGTTCTTCTTCGTACAAGTCCGCCAATTGGGATTCGGCGGCGCCGCTTTTCTCCTCCAGCGCGGAAAAGTCGCTGCTGAATTTTTCCAGGGCAGTCAGCGCGGATTTTGCCCAGGTCTTGCGCACGCTGTCCGCCCAGGCTTCCGGCGTATTGAACGCCGCGCCATCGGCCAACGGGGCGAGAAAAACCTGCGCCTGCGGCGCGATGGCCTGCGCCTTTGCCAGACGGCGATCCGTGCCGATCAGATGTGTGGCGTCGCGCCGCCAGGCGGCGATCAACGTATTCAGCAATTGCGTCGTCGGCAGTTTGGGCAGCCAGGGCAGCGCCGCATGCACAGGATCGATGGCCGCCGCCAGCTTGGACATCGAGGAAACGGCATTGACCAGCGGCTCCACGCGCTGGCTCCACTCCTCAAGGGCTTCGATGTCCCAGCCGCTTGGAAAGGCGTTGAGCGCCTGCAAGGCGCTTTCCTCTTTTTTCAGGGTGTCGAACACGCTGCGCAACGCCTGGGCGCTGTGATGACAATCGATCCAGTAACCGGCCTTTTCATCCCATCCGGCAATGATTTCGGCATTGGGCGTGCCGCGCCAGAATCCCATGATCTGCAAATCATCGCGATGGCGGATCAGGGTGAGCGCCGGATCGATGAGCGCCGTCGCTGCCCGGATCCAGGCGCGCGCTTCATTTATATTTTCGGGCATGTCGTCACGCTGGGGATTCAGCCAGTGCAGCATGTTGATCAGTCCCTGCCAGCAACGAGCGGCCGCGGCCCTGTCATCCAGGTGATCGAGGAAGGCGGCGTCGATGGCCGCGCCCGCTTTTTCCGGCCAATGCAGCTCGATCCAGGCGCGTACCGTTTTTTGCGCCTGCCAGCAGGCCGGACTCAAGAAGCGCATGGCGCTGCCCGCATTGGCGCGCAATTGCTTCAACGCCTGCAACACCGTCTGGTCGGGGAGAAACTCGAAGGGCTGCGGAAACGCGTCCATAATGGCGTCATGCTTGTGCCAGAGGCGAATCAGTTTCTTCAGCGATTCTTCTCCTTCCGGCTGGACGGTGAGCCTTGCCGTCAATTCCGCGAACCAGTGATTGCCGAACGCGTTTTCCTGACGCCGGGAACGGGATTCCGCCAGCGCGCGCCATACCGGCTGGGTGCGCTCAATCAGTTCCAGGCGCGCGTCCTCGCTCAGCAAGGCGGTCAGCGTTGCCTGTCCCGCCGCGCTCTCCAGTTGCTTGCGGAAATGGTAGGCGGCCAGCAAGCCGTTCCTGGCCGATCGCAGGGCGGCGTATCCCGACTGGTCCGCGGACAGCCCGGCGGCGGCCAGCGCGTCCTCCAGCACCTTGGCGGCGCCGCAGGCGGTGATGAGGTATTTCAAAAAGGCGTTGGCCTTGTCATTGTCGAAATGGGCAAAACTGACGCGGGCGGCGGAAGGCATGGCGGCGGGCGGACGCCAGATGCTGCCGCTGCGCCAGATATTCGCCTGGGGAAAAATGTCGGCAATCTGCGTCGCCAGCGCGTCCATGCGCGCGGGCGTCAGGGTGTAGAGGCGCTCATCCGTGCAGGGCAGGGGAACGCTCAATCCCGCGGCATAGGTATGCAATGCGCCCAGCGTCATGGTCGGCGCGTCTTCGCTTGCGTGTTCCGGCAGAGTCATGCGGGTCAGGGCGGCGCGCTGGTTCAGGCGCTGCGTCAAGCGGTTGATTTCATCCGTCGCCGTATTCTTGGGCAGGACTATCGCGTTGGGCGCGGCGTTTTCCAGCCGCGCGGCGAGTTGCTGATACAGCGCGTGGCGATCTGCGCGCGCGTCATGCACGACCGCCAGCAAATGCCGAAGACCCAGATCTTCGAGGCGCTGCGCCACCACATCCAGCGCGGCGCGTTTTTCGCAGAGCACCGCCACCTTTTCACCGCGCGCCAGCGCGTCCGCGACCAGATTGACGATGACCTGGCTCTTGCCGGTTCCGGGCGGCCCTTCCACCACCAGCGCCGGAGCGACGCGCGTCGTTTCCAGCGCGGCGCGTTGCGCGGGATCGGCAGGCAGTATCGGCGGCGCCGGCATTCCCATTGGCAGGGTGCGCCCCGACGGCATGTCGGTAAAGGAAAGCGCCACTTTCAAATCCTGCGGCAGAAGTTCCCAGACGCCCGCCAACAGGTTTTCCGGCGGCATCCCGTTATCCAGGGCTTTCAGCAGTTCGTCGTAATCCTGCAAGAGACAGGAGCAGGATTGCGGGAATAACCCCAGCACGGCGCATTCCTCGATTTCCAGACGCTCATCTTGCCGCTGGGAGAATTCTTCGCGCCGATCGGCAAACGGCAACAGACGCTTGCCGTCGTCCTCGACGCCCACATCCGTCAGGGCAAGTTCATCCAACAGGGCTTTGGCTCCAGCGGCGGCCAGTTCGTCGGCCTTTTCCGCCAGTTCGTCGGGGTAAAGGCGTCCCTTGCGCTGGAAAACCAGGCGCAGCAGGGATTGATTGGCAACCGGCGCGCCGTGGGCGGGAATGTTCAGACCGAAGACGCCGTTTCGGACGCCGCGCTCGATGTCGACAGGATGAAGGATCAGCGGCGCGCGCAGCGGATAACCGCCCACCAGTCCGGTAAGGAAGGGGTAGCCCAGATACAGGTCGCTGACGCCGGTATCCTCGCGCTGGGAGAGATGTTCGCGCGCCAGTTGCAGCAGCGATTTCGCCAACCGGCGCGTGCCGTCGCCTGCCTCGGCTTCCACCGCGTCAAACAGGCGCGCGTGCTTGCCGTCGCGCAAAAGCGCCAGGGCGCGCCCGGCAAGACCGGCGGAGATGTTTTCCAGCTCGTGCAAATCGATGGCGCGGCCAGGACGGCAGACGTGCAGGCAAAGGATGGGATTGCGTTCGTCGCTGGCGATCAGCCGCTCGCGCAGGCGCGTCAGCGCCTGCGCGAGACGCAGGTTGTTGGAGCCGCTGCCCGCGGGCGGCGCCTTGGGCAGTTCGATGGCGGGAAGTGATTTGCCCGGCAAGGGGACGAGCCGATGGAGCGTATCCAGACGTCGATTCGGCGCGGGTTCGATGGCAAGGTCATTGGCCTGAACGGCGCGAATCAGGCGCTCGACGCCTTCGGGCGCGGCATGCTGCAAACCCAGCAGTTGCAACAGATGGCGCAGGCTGCTCATGCCGCCGCCGCGGCGCAGCGCGTTTTGCAGATGGACGTTCAGGGCGTCCTCCGCTTTCGCCTTGTGCGGCGGCATGGGAAGGCTGCGTCCCGGTCGCGCCAGAACCTCCTCCAGACTGAGATCGAAGCGGGCAAGGATTGGCGGCAGCAGTTCAAACAGGAGTTTGCGGCAGTCCAGCGCGTCGCCGATGGCGACAAGGGTTTCCGCCCCGCCGACACTGCACTCGCCGTCGATTGCCAGCACATGCGCGACGAGGGAAAAGAGCGCGCGTTGCGCCTGCGCGCCGCTTGCAAGGAGTGCCGGCGCGAGACGCTGGAACTCGGCCAGCGCCGAATCCGGCGTGAGGTAACGCCGCCAGTCGTGCGCCAGCGGCGCAAAGACGCGCTCGATGACCTGTATTTTCGCATCCGCCAATTCGCCGTCGGCGCTGGCTATCAGGACAGAGGCTGCCAGCGCGACAGCCTGCGTCGTCTCGGGCGGGTCTTCCAGGCGGACGGGCACGCCGAGCACGGCGCCGAATTTCCCCAGCGCCTGCATCAGGAGCGCGTCCAGTTCCGCGAGTTTGCGCGAGCCTGGACCGCGTCCGCTCAGTTGCTGATAGGCGTCCGTTTCTGAAAACAGCCACAAGGCCCAGGTTCGCAGACTGTGTTCTGGATAGGTATTGTCTGGATCGGTTGTCGCCAGCGCCGTTTCCATCAACGCCTTGGTTTGGGCAAGATGGATTGCGGTATCCATGTCGGTAAGGGTATCGGTCGGCAGTCCGGTGGCGCTTGCCAGTTCCAGGCGCAAGACGGCTTCCAGGCCGGAACAGGCGATGAGGCCAAGGCGATCAGCGGTGATTTCCTGCGCCATGGCAAGTTGCCGGGCAGCGGTGAGGCGTTCTTTTTGCGTTTCATCGCCTTGCAGGATCAAGGCGGCGGCAAGCGACGGGATACGGTAGGGATTGTTGGCGCCGTGGGCAAGGTAATGGCCGATTTCGCGCCCCAGCAGCGCCGCCAGCGCGTCGTCGTCCAGCAGGGCGGACAGGTGTCCGCGCATCTCCAGCAGGAGCGGCGCGACGGAAAGGGGGAGGAGGGCGTTTTCCGCGCCAGCGGCCTGATAGATCTCGACGGGCGCGTCCAGGCCAAAACGTTTGCTCAAGGCTCGCGCCACCTGGTAAGCGTTGGGCGCCATGCGTTTGCTGAGCAACAGGCGTTCGGCCATCAGCGTCCGGCGGATGCGTGTTGAATCCGCAGGGACTTTCGCCGCCAGCGCCTCGATCCCGGACATTTTTCGCAATACTCCGGCATAGCCGGATTCGCCGCGAAAACGGATGGATTCAATATCGAATTGCATCGGATACCCCCTCCTGATCTGGTTCATCTGCTGGCGGACGCCACTACAGATTTGTCCGAACTCATATGAACGGCAATTATGCCGTAAATGCCAGCTTTCACCAAACTGCGGAAAGATGTGAGACGGAAGACAGGGCGTTCGCCCGCTTATCGTACGCAGTACGCCCCACGAAGGTCGCGCCAGCCGCCCTGTCTTCTGCCCTCTGTCCTCGTCCTCTATATTCCGAGTCAGTCAGTCTATGGCAGCCAGTCTTGACGCGGCGAAGGGCGGTCTATAGAATGCACGTCTTTTCGGGGCGTAGCGCAGTCTGGCAGCGCATCTGCTTTGGGAGCAGAGGGTCGTGAGTTCAAATCCCACCGCCCCGACCAAAGCGCAAAGCGTCAAGGCAGTTTCCAGCGAGACCGGGGAAAATCAGCGCCTGTAGCTCAACTGGATAGAGCAACGGCCTTCTAAGCCGTAGGTTGTGAGTTCGATTCTCGCCGGGCGCGCCAGGAAACAAGACCATGCACAATGGCGGCATTAGCTCAGTTGGCAGAGCACTGGATTGTGGCTCCAGGTGTCACCGGTTCGATCCCGGTATGTCGCCCCAATTACCGCGCTGGTTTGCGGGGATTTTCGGCAATCGCGCTCATTCTACAAAACAGGTTTCGTTCTACAATTTTTCGGCTGGACAGGCTTCACGGAATCGCCGCGTCTGGCTCTGATGTAATGCTCCGTCATGTCACGCTTGGTATGCCCAAGAAGTTTTTGCGCGCGTTCCAGGTTTTCAACATCGCTCGCCGCTTTCGCTCGCAAGTCCCGAAACTGAATAGACAGCAGGCGCTTCGCCATTTCTGGCGCGGCCTGCGCGGCATTATTCCGCGCTTTGTCGAAGCGATAGCGCAGGGCGTATTTTCCAAGCGGTTCGCCCTTCTCGTTGCACGTCAGCGATAGCGACTTGACGCCTGAAATACCCGCCTTGCGCGCCCGGATGCGGGAAATGAGCGCCGCCAACGCGCCGGAGACTTCCACTCTCAGCTTCGCCGATGTCTTGTCTTGCTTGATATGGATGACCCCGTCCCGAATGTCGGTTTCCGAAATGCCGCGCAGGTCGCACGGGCGCTGCCCGATCAGATAGGCAAGCTCGATTGCTTCTTTCAGCGGTTCGTCAAATATTTCCTTGCTTTTTGATTTATTTGGTTCTACAATAAAATCATGAAAACCGTCGTCGAAACCCCTGAATTCCTGACATGGGCACCAAGCGTCTGGTCGGACGATGAGCGCGACGCTTTCGTTGACTGGATTTCCCAAAACCCGGATGCCGGGGATGTCATCCCGCATACGGGAGGGTTGCGCAAGGTGCGTTTCTCCCGGCAAGGCATGGGAAAACGCGGCGGGGCGCGGGTAATTTATTACCTGCGCGACAAGGAAGGGCAGATTGTCTTGCTGCTGGTGTATGCCAAGGCCAAATTCGACAATCTGCGCCCGGAATTCTTGCGACATTTGAAGGAGCGATACGATGTCTGAACTTTCCCCCCATCCCGATCCGGAAATGGATGCTTTCGAGCAGGCGTTGCTGCGTTCGATGGATGAAGCGCTGCGCGGTGAACACGCCCGCGTCTCCACGCCGGAAGAGATTGTCGCCAGAAGGCGCGGACGCCCGCGCGGCAGCGTCAAGGCGCACCCCAAAATCCAGACCGCGATCCGCTTCGACGCCGACGTGCTCGAAGGCTTGAAAGCCACGGGCAAGGGCTGGCAAACAAGGGCCAATGACGCCCTGCGCGAATGGCTGGAAGCGCGGTCGGCATGAAGCATGTTCATCCCCCCAACATGGCAGGCTGCCACTTCACCGGCTCCGGCGATGCGGATTTCACGCCGGTGATCGCGGTCACGGGCACCACGGGACGGCCTATGGCGTTCGTGTAAAACTGGATGCCTTGACGCCGTAGTTCCTTGATCTGATGGGCGCGGGATTTCCGGCCCGTCAATACCTCTATGTCCGCAGGGGAGAGAAAGAGACTGGGGGAGGTCATGCCGCGCTCCCAACCGTCAGCGCCACGGCTTCGCGGGTGGCCCGTCGTTTCCCCACAGCTTTTCCCCGATCCAGCGCATGGCGGGCACCGCCATTGAATTGCCGATAGCCCTGTAACGCAGCATATCCGCGGCGGGCTTGCCGCGATAAGGAACAAGGGTGTAATCGTCCGGGAAGCCCTGCAAGCGTTCGCATTCCCTTGGCGTCAGCCGCCTGACGCCGGAAGAAACAGCAATGGATTCCGATTCCCGGTCAACAGAAGGGGAACCGCTTGAACATGCGAGCAGTGTTCGGGCAACATCTGGACAGAAAATCAACGGCGTTTGATTATTTACGCCTTTGGCACAGTTGCTTGCCTTGACATCCTCCCCTGCCTGAAGGCAGGGGATTCCTACTGTGGTTATTCCATCGTATTGCTGGAATAACTCGCTTCGGCGGGTTCCTGCTTCATCGAGCGGCCTGACTGCGCCGTCT
>JAITRP010000207.1 GCA_031288305.1 Zoogloeaceae bacterium | reverse complement strand
TCCGGCGCGCGCACGCTGAGCACGGCGCACAGCAGGGCGGGCATGTCCTTCATCGCGCCGCGTTCGCGCGCGTACAGCGCGGCGCGCGCGATGAAGTCCGGCTCGTTTTGCGCGCACAGATCCAATACCGTGTCCAGTTGCGTGGTCGCGTCCGCATAAAAGGTATGGTTGAGGCAGCCCGTCGCGGCGTACTGCGCCAGCGCCGCTGGCTTGCTCAGGGCGTATGCCGTGCCGCCTGCCTCGTTGTGGTCCTATTTTCCCCAGTTGCCCAAAACAGAACGATGGAGCGCCCTCGTGCGCTGCATCATCAGGCAATTCCTCGCCAACAAAACCGAAAGTCCATTCTTTCTCGCTCTACCCAATCAGGTTATCGGGGTGAATAACAGGTAACGGAGGAATTTAGGTTTACTCCAAAAAAGGGCAAGCTCTGCTTGCCCTTTTTTGCTGACTGAACCGGCAAAAAGTAGGTTTTTACTTTTTGCCGGTTAAATACGCGCCAGGGTTTTGAGGGCATGGCGAATGCCTTCGGCAGTGGGAAGGTCGTGCGGCAGGAGGCGGATTGCGGCGCGGGCTTCTTTTTCGGAATAGCCCAGCGCCAGCAAGGCATTCAGCACGTCATCCGCGGCGGCGGCTCCTGGCGCGGCATTGCCGTTGCCGCCGCCGTCGAAGGCGGCGGGAAGTTTGCCCTTGAGTTCCAGCAGCAGGCGTTCGGCGGTTTTTTTGCCGATGCCGGGGACGCGGGTGAGAAGCCCGCTTTCCTGGCGCGCCACGGCTGCGGACAGATCCGCGACCGACAGACCGGAAAGCACAGCCAGCGCCGTGCGCGCGCCCACGCCGGAAATCTTCAACAACTGGCGAAAGGCGGCGCGTTCATCAACCGCGCCGAAACCGTAGAGAAACTGTCCATCCTCGCGCATGACATGATGAATCAGCAGGGTGACCGGCTCGTTCAACGCGGGCAGGTTGTAAAACGTGCTCATCGGCACATCGATTTCGTAACCGACGCCACCCACGTCGAGCAGGATTTGCGGCGGATTTTTTTCGGCCAGCAGGCCGGAGAGTCGTCCTATCATGATCCTTCCAGCGCCTTGATGCGTTTTGCCATGCGTCCCAGGCCGGCGTGCGCGTGACAGATGGCGGCGGCCAGCGCGTCCGAAGCGTCTGCCTGCGGCGCGCCGGAAAGATGTAAAAGACGCATGACCATGTGTTCCACCTGTTTTTTCGCCGCCTTGCCCTGTCCCACCACCGCCTGCTTGATTTGCAGCGCCGTGTATTCCGCGACCGGCAGCTTTCCGGCCACCAGCGCGGCAATGACCGCGCCGCGCGCCTGTCCCAACAGCAAGGTGGAATGCGGATTCACGTTGACGAACACCTTCTCCGCCACAGCCTCATCCGGCGCGTAACGCGCCATGACCTCGCCCACGCCGGCAAACAGCGCGGCAAGGCGTTCCGGCAGGTTTTTTTTCGCGCTGGAGCGGATGCAGCCGCTGGCGACATACCGCAGGGCCGCGCCCTCCTTGTCGATGACGCCAAAACCGGTTACGCGCAGACCAGGATCGATGCCGAGGATACGCATGTCGAAAGACGCAGCAAAGGGAACATACAAGAATGAATCAAAGAAAAAAACATGCGGCGATTTCGTTGTCGCCGCATGTTTGCCAAGGCCGGTTACAGGTCCAACAGCGTCCGGGTGTGGTGGGCGATCATCCATTCTTCGTTGGTGGGAATGACCAGCACGTCAACGGCGCTTTCCGGGGCGCTGATGCGGATGTGGCGGCGCTCGTTGGCTTCGGAATCGAGCCGGATGCCCAGCCATGCGGAAAGCAGGGTGACGCGGCGACGGATTTCGGCGGAATTCTCGCCGATGCCGCCGGTGAATACCAGCGCGTCCAGACCTCCCGCGGCGGCGGCCATGGAACCGATTTCGCGGGCGATGCGATAGCAGAACAGATTGACCGCTTCCTGCGCTTCCGGCTTGTCGCTGGCAAGCAGCGTGCGCATGTCCTGGCTGATGCCGGAAACGCCGAGCAGTCCGGATTCCTTGTACAGCAAGGTGGTGATTTCCCTGGCGTTCATGCCCTTGTTTTCCATCAGGTAGAGCAACACGCCGGGATCGATGGCGCCGACGCGCGTCCCCATGACAAGGCCATCTACTGCCGTAAAGCCCATGGTGGTCGCCACGCCTTTGCGTTTCACCATTGCCGCCATGCTTGCGCCATTGCCAAGGTGGGCGATGACGACGCGGCCTTCGGCGCGCGGCGAATGTTCCGGCAGGACGCGCGCGATGTATTCGTAGGAAAGGCCGTGGAAGCCGTAGCGGCGCACGCCTTCTTCGGTGAAGGCGCGCGGCAGGCCGAAAATCTGCGCCTCGTCGGGCTGGGTGCGGTGGAAAGCGGTATCGAAACAGCCGACCTGCGGCACATCGGGCATGAGCGACTGGATGGCGTAGATGCCCGCCAGATTGTGCGGCTGGTGCAGGGGCGCCAGCGGAATGAAGTCCGTGAGTTCTTCGAGGGTGTGCCCTTCCAGGCGCACGGGCTTGGAAAAAAGCTGTCCGCCGTGCACGACGCGATGACCGACGGCAATGATTTTCCAGTCGGCGGCTTCGCCCGTGAACCAGGAAAGCAGGTAATCAAAGGCTTTCTGGTGATCGGGATTGGCAGTCGGCAAGTCGTTGCTGGCGATTTTTTCCCCTTCTTTGTTCTTGGCGGCCAGTTTGGCGACCGGGGTGCCGATGCCGTCAATTTGCCCGAAAATGACCGCCGCGTCCCCCAGGGTTTTTTCCACGATGGGGAAAAGCGCGAACTTGATGGAAGAAGAACCGGCGTTGATGGTGAGAATGGCTTGACTCATGGCGATTAGCTCCTGTTCTTCTGGCTGTTGGCGTGGGCGATCAGGGCCGCGATGACGCAGGACGCCGTGCGCGTTTCGGCGCTGTCGGCGCGGGAAGTGAGGATAACCGGCGCTCTCGCGCCGAGCACGACGCCCGCCGTCAGGGCGTTGGCCAGATATTCAAGCTGCTTGAACAGCACGTTGCCGACTTCCAGGTTGGGCGCCACGAAGATATCGGCCTGTCCGGCGACGGACGAGACGATGCCCTTGACGGCGACGGCTTCCGGCGATACAGCGTTGTCGAACGCCAGCGGGCCATCGAGCAGACCACCCTTGATCTGTCCGCGATCCGCCATCTTGCACAGCGCGGCGGCTTCGAGCGTGGCGGGCATTTTGGGATTGACGGTTTCCACGGCGGCGAGAATGGCCACCTTGGGGATGCCGATGCCGAGCACCTTGCCCAGATCAATGGCGTTCTGGATGATGTCCGCCTTTTCTTCCAGCGAGGGCGCGATATTGACGGCGGCGTCGGTAATCAGCATGAGACGGGGATAGGTCGGCACGTCCATGACGAAGACGTGGCTGATGCGGCGGCTGGTGCGGAAATTGTTGGCGCGGGTAACGACGGCGCCCATCAGTTCGTCGGTGTGCAGGCTGCCTTTCATCACCGCGCCGCTTTCCCCGTCGCGTGTCAGGGCCACGGCGGTATTGGCGGCGTCGAGGCTGTCCTTGACATTGACGATGCGAAAGCCCTTGAGGTCGAGGCTGAATTCTTCCGCCACCGCGCGGATTTTCGTTTCCGGGCCGACGAGAATGGGATGGATGATGTTGGCTTCCGCCGCCATCAGCGGACCGCGCAGGGACTCCTTGTCGCAGGGATAGGCCACGGCGACGGGAATTGGCGGAATATCCCTGGTGCGTTGAATCAAACGTTGCAGGCGCTCTTTTTTGTCTGCCAGGGGGGTGGGATCGTCGTTTTGCATAGCAAACTCCAGGTAAGAAAGAAAAATCAGGGGCAATCCGCCAAAAGCCGCTGGCGAAGATCTTTTTCATCACCCAGACGTGCGATCCGGCACCGCCCTGAACACGCATATTAACCCAAATGCGCGACAAAGAGCAGCGGCGGGATGAATTCACGCCGAAAACGCGCGATGACTTTTCGCGCATTCCTTCGCGTACGCTCAGCGCGTCAGCCGCCGATGGGCGAGCAGGAGGGCAACGCGCCAGGCAATCAGCGTGACGGCAATCAAGGCGGCGATGTGGACAAGGGCGTCCGGCGGAACATTGCCGCGCAACAGCGGACGCGCCAGCGCGACGCCATGCGCGAGCGGCAGCCAGGCGCCAAGGGCGGCCAGCCAGCCGGGCAATTGATCGACCGGGAAGAAGACGCCGGAAATCAGGGTCATGGGCGTGATGAACAGGGTGAAGTAGTACATGAAGAAACCATAGGACGCGGCCAGCGTCGTGAAAATCAGTCCCAGCGCCGCAAAGGCCAGCCCCGTCAGAAAGACCGTCGGCAACACCCAGAGCGCCAGCCAATCCCTTGTCAGCCCCATCAGGGCAATGACCAGCAAGATGGCCGCGCCGGAAAGCAGCGCCTTGCTGGCCGCCCAGATCAGCTCGCCCAGCAATATATCCGCAAGACCCAGCGGCGTATTGAGGATGGCCTCCCAGGTTTTCTGTTCGCGCATGCGCGCAAAGGCTGAATACAATGCTTCGAAACTGGCGGCGTTCATGGTGGAGGCGCAGATGATGCCCGCCGAGAGAAAGGCCACATAGGTCTGCCCTTCCAGCGAAGGCAGCAATCCTCCCAGCCCGTAGCCCAGTCCCAGCATGTAGATCATGGGATCGGCAAGATTGCCCAGGAGCGCGGGCAGGGCCGTCTTGCGCCAGACAAAGAAATTGCGCTGCCAGACCGCCGTCCAGTTCATCGGCAAGACGCTCATCCAGAAAACGCCAGACGCGCGGACATCAGAATTTGTATGCCCGATGCAGGGCCACCACGCCAAAGCACAGGTTGAAGTATTCAACTCTTTCCAGCCCCACGGATTCCATGAGGCTTTTCAGGCTTTCCTGATCCGGGTGCATGCGGATGGATTCGGCAAGATACTGGTAACTGGGCGCGTCATGGGTAACGATCTGGCCGATTTTCGGGATGACCTTGAAGGAATACAGGTCATAGAGCGGCGCCAGCGGTTTCCAGACATGCGAGAATTCCAGCGCCAGGAGGCGTCCGCCGGGTTTCAAGACCCTGCGCATCTCCGATAGCGCCTTGTCCTTGTGGGTCATGTTGCGCAGCCCGAAAGAAACCATGACGCAATCAAAAACATCGTCCCTGAAGGGAATTCGCTCGGCATCGCATTGCGTGGCCGGAACGGCGTGGCCGCGATCCAGCAGACGATCACGGCCACGCGTCAGCATGGCGTTGTTGATGTCGGTCAGCAATACCAGCCCGTCCGCGCCGGCGCGCCTGGCAAAAGCCAGCGACAAGTCGCCGGTGCCGCCCGCGATGTCCAGCACGCGCGCGCCCTTGCGGACGCCGCTCTGCGCCACGGCAAAACGCTTCCACAGGCGATGCATCCCCGCGGACAGGAGGTCGTTCATCAGATCATAGCGACGGACGACGGAATCAAAAACTTCCGCCACCTTTTTTTCCTTGTCGCTTTCTCGCACTTCTTGAAAGCCAAAGTGGGTCAGGTTGTCATCGCTCATCGTAAAACTAACTCTGGTTTGAAACCCCGCCCTTCAGGGCGGTGCGAAGGTCGAAATCCCGGCCTGAAGGCCGGGGGATCAATCCGTAGTCATTGGGGAGGGGAGAGAAACCCCTTCCCAATGGCGTTAGACCGGCAGCCCTGAAGGGCTGCCGCTAATTTCTTGCTGTTCCAATAATACGATCCGCAAGCGCGCGTCAAAAAGCAAAACCCCTGCTTTTCATATCGTTTCCACAGCAAGATAGCTGGCGACTTCGAAATCCAGGCCGCGCTGGACGATCTTTTGCAGGCTGACGCGCAGTATTTTCTCATCGCACACCAGCGAAAGTCCACGCGACGCGGCAAACGTGCCCACAGGCAAAACCAGCATGGTTTCGCCCTCGGGCGTGAGCGGCGGCAGGCGAAAGGCCGGCGTATAAGGCTCCAGTTCGTTGCGCGACGCGAGCGAACGCATGGCGACTCCTTGAGGATTGCCTGGCAGCATGGAAACCCCCAGATTGAGACAATCTTTCTCGTTATCCTGGATCAGCCAACTGACCTTGCCCAACTGGTAGCGCGCGCTGCCCTGCGAACTGACGGCGATCAACTGACTGTAGGCAATCTGCTGTCCGGCAATGGGGCGGCAAAGGCGAAATCCATTTCCGGAATAGTCGATGACATCCCAGGCATCGAAGATGAAATCATGGTGCGCCACTTCCGGAGGCGGCAACAGGTCGCTGTCCATCGGCGTAATCGCGCTTTTTTTCCCCGCGCTGTCCGGCTGCCGGAATGTTTCGTTCGCGATTGCCGTGTACATCGGCTCGAAGCCCAGCGTTACCCTGGCTTCGCCCTTGGCGGCAAAACGCCGGAAACGGCGCGGACTGGAAAGCAGCGACCAGGGCGTCAAGAGCTTGCCCAGCAAGCGCCGCGCGCGCGTGGCGCTGATCGCGCCCAAGCCCAGTTGTTCTGGCGTAGCGCCGCTTGCCAGTCGCGTTTGCGTTTCACGGATTTTTTCCGCCAGGAAGGCGGTGTCCGGGTGCCAGGCGCTATCGCTTACCATGCCGTTGTGCGGCTGGTGCAGTCCCTTGTCCTCTTTCAGATCGATGACGAACGCGGGCGCGTCTTCCAGGGAATCCACCGGGCGGATGGAGACCAGCAACGCCCAGCGCCAAGCCAGACGGCGAATCGTCCGTTGATCATTGAGGGAGTAATTGTAGGGATTGGCAATTTCGATGAGCAAGAAAGCCAGATAGGCGGTGGCCGGACAGACATCCTGGTTTTCCTCGCGGATGGGTTCGGGCACGATTCTTTGCGCCAGTTCATGCTCTTCCGCCAGCGCGTAATGCTGGTTGATCTGTTGCCAGAGACCCGCCGGCATTTCCTGCCGCGCGGCGTAGTGTTCGCAGAGAATGGCGCAACTGTAGTAAATGACGCGATACAGCGCCAGCGCCAGTTTGCGGGCGCGCGCCTGTTCATCGTAAGCGCTCCGGTCATGCAGCAGCGCCTGTACGCAGTATTCGTAGGCTTTCCCCATCGCGCGCAGCGTTTCCGTCACGTGCCGGAAAAATTCCTCATCCCGCTCGCGCAGGGGCAGACTGCTGTCGCGATACCGATCACCCAATGATTCGCAGCATGGGTAGAGCGACACGCGCGCCTGTTCCAGCACATCCAGATAAACCCCGATGTCGGGTGGTTGTTCCGCAAGGCAATCCAGTATGTAACGAATCTCCAGCAGCGCCTTTTGTGGAAAGTCGGTCGGCAACCCGGCGATCAGCCGCAAGCCGGTCGTCAGGTCGGCAATGACCACGCGCGGTGGAGCGGACGGCATGGAAGGCTGCCCCGGTTTTTGCCCATAGGCGCCCGTGGGAAGAGGCGTGGGCGTATATTCAATCATGTGTTTGCTCCTTGTTGTTCATGGTATCCGTTTCATGCCGAAATCATGGACGCGCGCAACATAACTCACGCATCCACAGTTTACACTCGGCGTACACAACAGCGGCACAAAATAACACAGGAATTGAAAAGTCCGTCGCAAACGAAAATATTTCTGCGCGTATCTTCCTCGCAAGCGAGGGCGGCGATGGCCTTGGGCGGGGCGCATGGCATGGTTTGCGTCTGCATGCTGGCTTGGAGAATATTGGGAAGTTGCTCCGGGCAGGAGGAGCCGCTTCCCGAAAAGCCGGAATCTCCTGCTTGGCGCGAAAGGCGCATTCCGGTCGACGCCAACATCCTTGTCCGCGCGCTCATGCAGGACGACCCCGCGAACAAGGAGCGATTGCGGCGGGGCTTTATCGTAAAACCAACTCCGGTTTGAAACCCCGCCCGGAAGAATCGGTGCGAAGGTGAGACCCCGGCCTGAAGGCCGGGGGATCAATCCGTAGCCATTGGGGAGGGGAGAGAAACCCCTTCCCAATGACGTTAGACCG
>JAITRP010000122.1 GCA_031288305.1 Zoogloeaceae bacterium | reverse complement strand
GTTTGTCGAGTGCCATGATTTACTCCAGTTCTACAGGTTCGGAAGGGGAAAGGACGAGGCGCGAACCTGACAGCGCCACGCCGATGTAAAGGTCGAAGCCGCTCGCGGGCGGCGTTTGCTTCACGCCCGCGTGTCTTCCCCTTCCGTTGCACGGGACGCAAAGACGAGCCGCAGACAATGCATACATGGCGCGGCAAGGCGAAGTCGACAAAGTCATGGATAATTTGATAATGGAATTATCATGCTACGATAATCCATCCGCAAAAACTGGCGGCCCATAAAAAATCGCTGTTCCCGGGACAAAGCCATCTGTATAAAGGAGCCATTCATGTTGCAACGCGCTTTTTTCCCTTTTTCAATGGGTATGCTGCTGTCCGCCTGGATTCCGCTGGTTGCGCATTCCGGCGCGAACGGCGTTCCGGCAGGAGCCGCGATGTCCGATGAAAGGAAGACCTATTGCTTTGGGCGTCATCTGGTCGATCTCCCCATCGACGCGGAATTGAAGTTGCAGGAAAGTTTTTATGGCGCATCCGGTATTTACGCAAAAAGGGGGAAGCGAGGTGATTTCCTCGCCCGGCAAAAAAGCGTGCGCGCGGAAAAAACCTATGTGCCCGAGGAAATCCTGGATGAAAAGTCGAGAAAAAGTGTGGAGCAGCTACTTCATAAGATGCAATCCGACAAGGAGGATTTGCGCCTGGAGGACTGGCGTTTCCTGATGGAATTCGAGGAAGCCGAAAAAAGGGATGCGGCAAGAAAAGAGGAATATGCCTACCTGCGCAGCGAATATCCGGAGAACAGCGACAAGCAGATCCTCGTCAGCAAGGCGACTCGTTACCAGGAGGCTGATTACGCGCTGGATGCCTTTGTTCATCCCGGCGGGGAATATTTCTTTTCGTTTTCCGGGAAGGGATTATCCAGAAGAGGAGATCGCAGAAGTCGTTGCCTATTACCGGGATATCCTGTCCTCCATCCGCCCTCGCCAGATGGAGGAGATTCCCGCCATGCCGGGTTTTTGCATCGACCATGGCTTCATTGCAAACGATGGGAGCGAAGCGGGCAGGGAGGATACGACGCTGGTGTTCCAGATGAAAAGCCATCCCGACATCGTAGTGGAAATTGAAAGTTCGCTGCGATTTTCAGAGGGCGCCGGTTTACTGGAAAGCCAAAAGCATGCGCGGGTGGTCGAGCATTTTCCCGCGTACGAACCCGATCCGGGCAAGAAGCCGGGCGTCATCCGGGCAAAACCGGATTGGATCATCAAGAGACTTCGCGCGGGAGAGCGAACGATCAATGGTATGCCGGGAGAAGAATCCCTGGTCTATTTCCCCGCCGATAACGCGTCCGGCGAAGCGCACATGTTTTCCTGGGCTACGAAGGGAGAAACCGGGAATCCGCTGAAACCCCATATCCGGCTGGAGATCCGTTCTGGAGAGGATCGCCATGTCCTGGTCGGACCTTTGGGCGGACAGGCAATATCGGGCGCCCTGCTGCCCGCGTCGGTTGGCGTGGAAGAGATGCGGACACTCTACGAATCCATCGTTCAAACCATCCGTCTGCGCCCGGCGAAAACGGATACCGGCGCAATCCGCAATCCTTGAAATCACGCGTCCGCGCAGCTTGCCTGGGCGAAGGAGCCTGCCGGGCACGTGAAGACCATACCCCGCAAAACCTCTTTGCCTTGCGCAAACCCGCCCCGGCATGAGCGCCGTCAAAACCGGGAAGAACACATAAAAATCAATCAGTTGAAAAATATTCCTGTGATTTTACATGATGTATTTCGTGGGGTTTTCCCCGAAACCCCCCGTATTTACTGGCGTTCAAGGCATTTTGCACATGCGGCGAGAAGTTAATTTAATTTATAAAAAAAGTGCTCTACCTCTTTAATTTTTTTGATTTTTTCCTATAATAGCCGAACCGTATTGGTGGCAATGTCATGGCAGAAGGCAGCGATCTCGAAAAAACCGAACAACCTACCGGTCGACGCATCGAGCAGGCGCGAAGGGAAGGGCAGGTTCCCCATTCGCGGGAACTGGGCAGCTTTCTGGTATTGATTGTCGCCGCATCCGCCTTTTGGCTGTTGGGCGGATGGTTCGCGCAACGCTTCATGACACTCATGAAAAAGGGGCTTTCCTTTGATCCGGTTTTCGTGCAGGAACCGCAACTTGCCGTGGCGCGGCTGGGCAATTTGGGCCTTGACGCCTTCGTCAGCTTCTCGCCGTTGGTGCTGGCCTTGATTGTCGCCGCCCTGATCCCGCCGTTTCTTCTGAACGCATGGGTGTTTTCCACCAAGGCGCTGACGCCCAATCTTGCGCGCATGAATCCCCTTTCCGGCATTGGCCGCATGTTTTCCTGGAACAGCCTGATGGAACTGGCCAAGGCGGTGCTGAAGGCGACGCTGATTGGCAGCGTGGCGGTACTTTTGATCTGGCGCGAATGGCAAGACATCTTCGGGCTGCTGGCGCAGCCGCTGGACGCGGGGCTGACGACGGCGGGACGCCTCTTGACCTTCACCTTCCTGATCCTCGTGGCGACCATGAGCCTCATCGTGGCGGCGGATGTGCCGTTCCAGATATGGCAATACTACGACAAGCTAAAAATGACCAAGGATGAGGTCAAGCAGGAAATGAAGGAAATGGACGGCGACCCGATGGTCAAGGGACGCATCCGCAGCCTGCAACGCGAGGCGGCAAGAAAACGCATGATGGCGGCGGTGCCGGAAGCCGACGTCATCGTCACCAACCCTGCCCACTACGCCGTGGCGCTTTCCTACAAGGCGGGCATGAGCGCGCCCAAGGTACTGGCCAAGGGCATGGGCGTGATCGCGCAGAAAATCCGGGCGCTGGGCGTGGAACATGGCATCCCGCTCCTGGAAGCGCCGCCCCTGGCGCGCGCGCTGTACCGGCACACGGAAATTGACGACCTGATCCCCGGCGCGCTCTATGCCGCCGTGGCCGAAGTGCTGGCCTATGTGCATCAGTTGAACCAGTGGAAAAAGGACGGCGGCAGCTATCCCGCGCCGCCGCGCAATGTGGACGTGCCGCCTGAATTCGCCGTGCCGGAGGTTGCCTGATGACCGCCAGCGCAACCCTGACCCTGCAAAATATCTTTGCGCGTGTAAACCCTTTCCAGTTGGGCGCGCCAATTCTCATCATCATGATCCTGGCGATGATGGTGCTGCCTTTGCCGCCCTTCGTGCTGGACGTGCTCTTTACCTTCAATATCGCCTTGTCCATCCTGATTCTGTTGGTGGCCGTCCAGGTGAAGAAAACGCTGGAATTCTCGGTATTTCCCACGGTGCTTCTGGTGACGACGCTCCTTCGCCTGTCGCTCAACGTCGCCTCCACCCGCGTGGTGATGTTGCAGGGACATACCGGCGGCGACGCGGCGGGCAAGGTGATCGAAGCCTTCGGGCAATTTCTCGTGGGCGGCAACTACACGGTGGGCATCATCGTCTTTCTGATCCTCGTCATCATCAACTTCATGGTGATCACCAAGGGCGCGGGACGGGTGGCCGAGGTTTCCGCCCGCTTCACCCTGGACGCCATGCCCGGCAAGCAGATGGCCATCGACGCCGATCTGAACGCCGGGCTGATCGGCGAGGATGAGGCGCGCGAGCGCCGCCGCGACATCGCCCGCGAGGCCGAATTCTTCGGCTCCATGGACGGCGCTTCCAAGTTCGTGCGCGGCGACGCCATCGCGGGCATCATCATCACGCTCATCAACGTGGTCGGCGGACTCATCATCGGCGTCGCGCAGCACGATCTGGCGCTGGCCGACGCCGCGAAAAACTATACCCTGCTGGCGATCGGCGACGGTCTCGTGGCGCAGATTCCCGCGCTGGTCATCTCGATTGCCGCCGGCATGGTCGTCACGCGCGTGTCCGACGAAAAGGAGGTCAGCCTCCAGTTTGCCACGCAGGTATTCCGCGATCATCGCGTGGTGTTCATCACGGCGGGCATTCTCGGCGGCATGGGCATGATTCCCGGCATGCCGAACCTGGTTTTCCTGATGTTGGCGAGCGGCCTGGGCACGCTGGGCTGGAAGATGATGAAACGCGCCGGTCGCCTTGCCGCGCGCGCCGAACCGGTGCGCGCGCCGCCAGCGGCGCAGGACGCGCAGGAAGCCTCGTGGTCGGATGTCGCGCCGCTGGACGTGTTGGGACTCGAAGTCGGCTATCGCCTGATTCCCCTGGTCGACAAAACCCAGGATGGCGAGCTGTTGCGCCGCATTCGCGGCATACGCAAGAAATTCGCGCAGGATGTGGGTTTCCTGGTTTCTCCAGTGCACATCCGCGATAACCTGGAATTGAAGCCCAATGCCTATCGCATCTTGTTGAAAGGCGTGGAGGTTGGGCAGGGCGAAGCCTTCCCCGGTCAATTCCTCGCCATCAATCCCGGTCGCGTGGCGGGAACCCTGCCCGGCGCCGTCACCAAGGATCCGGCGTTCGGACTGGACGCCATCTGGGTGGAGCCGCGCCTGCGCGATCAGGCGCAAGCCTATGGCTACACCGTGGTTGACGCTTCCACCGTGGTGGCGACGCATCTCAACAACCTCCTGTTGAACAACGCCGCCGCGCTTTTGGGACGCCAGGAAGTGCAACAGCTCATCGAGCATCTTTCCAGGGAAATGCCCAAACTCATGGAAGACCTGACGCCCAAGGCGCTGCCGCTGGGCGCGGTGCAGAAAGTGCTGCAGAACCTGCTCGAGGAAGGCGTGCATATCCGCGACATGCGCACCATCGTCGAGACCCTGTCCGATCACGCCGCGCGCACCCAGAATACCGACGAACTCACCACGCAGGTGCGCATGGCGCTGGGACGCGCCATCGTGCAGGAACTGTATCCCGCCGGCAACGAAATGCAGGTCATGACGCTCGACCCGCAACTCGAACGCCTGCTCCTGCAAAGCGTCAATGGCGGCGGCGCGGCGGCGCTGGAACCAGGTCTGGCCGACGGCCTGCTGCAAGAAGCGGTGAGCGCCACCCGTCGGCAGGAAGAACTCGGCATGCCCGCCGTGCTGCTCGTTCCAGGCGCCATTCGTCTCTTGCTCTCCCGCTTCCTGCGCCGCGGCATTCCGCAGATCAAAGTCATCGCTCACGGCGAAGTGCCTGAAACCAGGCTCCTCAAAGTGACATCCATCATCGGAGGCAAGTCCTCATGAACGTCCGAAAATTCATTGCCGCGAACGCGCGCGAAGCCCTGCGCAAAGTCAAGGAAACGCTGGGTCCTGACGCCGTCATTCTTTCCAACCGCACGATTTCCGGAAACGTGGAGATCATGGCGGTTGCCGCCCGTGACATGGCCATGATGGCGTCATCGCCAGAGGAACGTCCCGCGCCGCGGCCATCCGCTGCCTTTGCCGATGATTCGGCGGATTACCGCGTCAGTCTTTCCAGCGCGCGGATGACGGCAAACGCTCCTGCCGCCGCGTCGTTGTTGCGTCAAGCCGTCGCCCAGGCTGAAGCGCAGGTGGCGCAGCCCCGACAACCGATCCCGCCAAGACAATCCCCGCCCGCCGCCCGCCGCCTGGTCAATGCCTCCATCCCCATGCCGGCCTCCCTGCGTGGCGGCAATGACGCCCTGAAACCGCCCGCCGCGCCGCGCGCTCCAGCCGCCGAACCGCGCGCGGCGGAAGTCGTTTCCGCCGAAATGGTCGAGGAAATCCGTTCGCTGAAAAAAATGGTGGAACAGCACCTGGCGGGCATCGCCTGGGGCGAGACGGCGCGCGCCGAACCGGTGAAGACGGAAGTGCTGCGACGGATGCTGGAAGTCGGCTTTTCCCCGCTTTTTTCCCGCGAACTCATCGCCGACCTGCCGTCTGGCATGACCATCAGCGAAGCGTTGGCCTGGAGCCGGGGCGTTGCCGACAGAAGCCTCGCCACCGCCCGGCAGGACATTGTCGACAAGGGCGGCGTCTATGCCTTGATGGGGCCGACCGGTGTGGGCAAGACCACCACCACCGCCAAGCTCGCCGCTCGTTGCGTGTTGCGTCACGGCGCGAGCAAGGTGGCGCTGGTGACGACCGACAGTTACCGCATCGGCGCGTACGAGCAATTGCGCATCTACGGACGCATTCTCGGCGTGACCGTGTATCTCGCCAAAGACGCGGAAGAATTGCGGCAAATCCTGGACGAACTCGCCCACAAGCACATGGTGTTGATCGACACCATGGGCATGAGCCAGAAAGACAAATTGGTGGCGGAACTGAACGCCATGCTCGCCAACAGCGCCGTGCGCCGCCTGTTGCTGCTTTCCGCCACCGCGCGCGGCGATACCCTGGACGATGTGGTGCGCGCCTATCGCGGCGGAGGCGATCTCTCCGGCTGCATTCTCACCAAGATCGACGAGACCGCCGGCCTTGCCCCGGCGCTGGACGTCATCATCCGTCATGGCCTGACCCTGCATTACATTTCCAACGGACAGCGCGTGCCGGAAGACCTGCACTTGCCCAACCGCGCCTATCTCCTGCACCGCGCCTTCAAGGAAACCACGGAAAGCGCGCACCGCTACAGCGGCCTGGAGCCAGGCCTGATGATGGCCAATGCCGGACTTTCCGCCGTAGCCGGAGGTTGAAGTGGCGGATTTTTGCCTCGACCAGGCAGCCGGTTTGCGGCGATTGTTTACGCGGCGGCAACTGCATGTCGTTACCTTTGCCTCTGGCGCGTCCGGCGTAGGCAAGACCACGCTGGTCGCCAATGTCGCCGCCGCGCTGGCGCGGCAAGGGGAAAACGTGCTGATTGTCGATGAAAACGGCGGCGCGCGGCACATGGGCAGCTTTTTCGGCGTTTTGCCCGCGGGCGATCTGTTGCAAGTGGTCAATCGCCAACTGGCGCTGGAAGATGTGCTGTTTTCGCCCATGCCGGGTGTGCGGGTGCTGCCTGCCGGACGCGCCGCCCGCCAGATCGCCCGTCTTTCGCCCATGCAGCAGAAAGCCATGCTGGAAGGCGTAAACACACTGGCGGAACCGATAGACGTGATCCTGGTAGACAGCGCGCCCGGTCACGCGCACGGTCTTTCTCCCTGGGGGCTGGCGGCAGGCGAAGCCGTGATGGTGGTTTCCGGTTCCGGCGCGTCCATCACCGACGCCTACGCGCTCATCAAGAAAGTCAGCCTTGCCCTCGACCGGCGGCATTTTCGCATTCTCGTCAACCGCGTCAAAAGCGCGGGCGAGGGGCAGCTCATTTTCAACAACCTGAAAAGCGTCGCCAGCGAACGCGGCATCGCCCGTCTCGACTATGGCGGCGCCATCCCCGCCGACGCCAGACTGAAACAACTGGCGGCGCTTTGCCAGCCTATCGTCGAAGTCCTGCCGGAATCCCCCTCCGCCCTGGCGCTCAAAGCCTTCGCCAGTCACATGCTCGCCTGGCCGGAAGCCGAATACGAACACGGCGGCGTCGAACACTTTGTCGAACGCCTGCTGCGCTTTGCCCCTGCCGCGCGCGTAAACGCGCTCGCGGCGTAAGGGAAACGGCAAAAAGTAAGAATCCACTTTTTGCCGTCTGCTACACTGCATGCATTGCATAACCTCGTCTCGCATGCCCGAATGTATACCGCCGATGGTCATTTCGACAGGGAGCAACTGGTGCAACAGTACGCTCCGCTGGTCAAACGCATCGCCCATCACCTGATGGCGCGGCTTCCGGCCAATGTGCAACTGGAAGACCTGGTGCAGAACGGCATGATAGGTCTTCTGGACGCACTTGCGCGCTACGAGGAAGGTCTGGGCGCGCAATTCGAAACCTACGCCAGCCAGCGCGTGCGCGGCGCGATGCTGGACGGATTGCGGGAAAACGACTGGCTGCCGCGCAGCCTGCGCCGCGAAATGCGCCGCGTGGAAAATTCCCTGCAACAACTCGAACAACAGCATGGCCGCCCGCCCAGCGAGGGCGAACTGGCGGAAAACCTGGGCATGTCGCTGGGCGACTATCAGAAACTGTTGCAGGAAGCGCGGGGACACCGGATCCTCTATCTCGACGATTTCACCACCGGCGAGGAAGGCGAGGATTTCTTGGCGCGGAACCTTGGCAGCAGCGACGACGACCCGATCGTGCGCCTGGAGGACAAGAACCTGCGCCAGCATCTGGTGCGCGCCATCGAGGCCCTGCCGGAACGCGAAAAACTGCTGATGGCGTTGTACTACGAGGAGGAATTGAACCTGAAGGAAATTGGCGAGATCATGGGCGTTTCCGAATCCCGCGTCTGCCAGTTGCACAGCCAGGCGGTCAGCCGCATTCGCAGCCGGCTCTTCGGAAACGAGGAACACGGCAAGAAACCAAAGGAAAGGAAATAAGCCCAAGTGGATAAACTCAGCTGGATTGGCCTCATCGCCGGCATCGGCGCCATTCTTGCCGGACAGGCGCTGGAGGGCGGACATGTCGCCTCGCTGCTTCAGCCCACGGCGCTTTTGATCGTCTTCGGCGGTACGCTGGGCGCGGTGATGCTGCAAAGCCCCTTCGCCACCTTCCTGCGCGGACTGAAAATGGGGCTGTGGGTATTTTTCCCGCCAGTCATCAACCATGAGCAACTGATCGGCAACATCACGCAATGGAGCCACATGGCGCGCCGCGAAGGTTTGCTGGCGCTGGAAAATTTCGCCAATCAGGCGCGTGACGACTTTGCCAACAAAGGCTTGCAACTTCTGGTCGATGGCGTGGATGCCGCGCATATCCGTGAAATCATGGAAGTCCGGCTCGCCGCCTTTGAAGACGAAATGCGCCTTGCCGCCCGCGTCTGGGAAGCCGCTGGCGGCTATTCGCCCACCATTGGCATCCTGGGCGCGGTACTGGGGCTGATTCATGTCATGGAAAACCTCTCCGATCCCTCCAAGCTGGGCGCGGGCATCGCGGTGGCCTTTGTCGCCACCATCTACGGCGTGGGACTGGCCAACCTGGTGTATCTGCCCATCGCCAACAAGCTGAAGGCGCACATTGCCCGCCAGGTCGCCGCCAGGGAGATGCTGATCGACGGTTTGTTGGGCATCGCGGCGGGAGACAATCCGCGCATCATCGAAGGCCGTCTGCAAGGGTATGTGTACAAGGAAACTCGCTACAAGGACACGCGCGGCGCGTCCCGGCGTCGCTGAGGAGGACGAAGATGGCGCGCCGATCCCGCAGGAATCGCTCCGAAGAACACGACAACCACGAACGCTGGCTGGTTTCCTACGCGGATTTCATTACCCTGCTGTTTGCCTTTTTCGTGGTCATGTACGCGCTGTCTTCGGTGAATGAGGGCAAATACCGGATTTTGTCCGATTCCCTGAACAATGCCTTTCGCAGCATCAGCAACGCCGATGGCGGCCAGTTGCTGCTCATTACTCCCGGAGCGCCGCCGCTGCCGGTGCCGGTTGCCCGTCCCGACAAGGGCGCGGACGAAACCAAGTCGCGCCAGCGCAACCGCATGCGCAACATGGCGCAGGAGATCATGCAGGCATTGGCGCCGCTGGTGCGCGAAGGCAAGGTGCGGGTGCTGGAAACCAGCCGGGGCGTGACCGTGGAAATCAACGACAGCGTGCTGTTCTCGCCCGGACAGGCGCGTCTGGAGCCGCTCTCAACCTCTGCGCTGGAGGCTGTGGCGCGCGTCTTGGCAAACAGCGATTTCCCCATCACCATCGAGGGACATACCGACAACATCCCCATCAGCACCGCGCAATTCCCCTCCAACTGGGAGCTTTCCGCCGTGCGCGCCACCACCGTGCTGCGCCTTTTCGCCGACAATGGCGTCCTGTCGGAGCGCCTGACCGCCATCGGCTACGGCGAACAGCGTCCGGTCGAAGGCAACGACAGCGTGGAAGGCCGCGCCCGCAACCGCCGCGTCACCATCCTGATCGACGCCAAGGAACCCGAAGCGCCCGCCGAAGTGCTGACGGAATTGACCGCGACGCGGTAGATCGTTTTCGATTAAGAGCCTATTTCATCAGGCCGGTAGCGCGCCAGGTGATGATGCCGCAGGCGAGGCGCGGCATGGCAATGAAAGTCTGGGGGAGTCTCTCCCGGCGCGCGAGGATCCGGCGAAAGCGATTCATCCAACTTGTGGGTACGCTCAACGACCCAACG
>JAITRP010000116.1 GCA_031288305.1 Zoogloeaceae bacterium | reverse complement strand
ATCCGGCGCGAGGCCGCCCAGCAGGACGTCGCAAAAGGAAAGCGCGGGAGATTGCCCGCGAGTGGAAAGGTAACGCATGAAAACACCGCGACACGGAAAGCCGTGATTTTACCCGCCCGCGCGACGCCAAGGGTCAGATTGTTTCAACACGGGTGCGATCCAAAGTGTGGAGGAAGTCAAGGTGCCGTCGATCTCCAATAGGTATGCCGTTGCTGGTTTCTCAAGGTTGAGCATGGCTTGGTGCTCAGGGAAAACGCGGTTGTCTTCCCCCAACCCCCTGCCCCTCATTCCCCCCTGTGAAGGGGGAATGAGGGGGGTTGCGCCCTGCAAAGGGCTTGCGTCCTGCGTGTAAAAAATTTAACGTTTCTCGCCGCGCTGTTGTAGAATTGCGCCCGCCTTGGGGAAGTAGCTCAGCTGGGAGAGCGCCGCGTTCGCAATGCGGAGGTCGGGAGTTCGATCCTCCTCTTCTCCACCAGGATGCCATCGACAGCATCTGCTGTTTGCCGATGTCTCATCGGGTCGAGTCAAGTGTGCGTCAAAAAGTAACACCCTGTTTTTTTGACGTCTCCCAAGCGTCACGGAAACGCCGTAACTGGAAGTCATGCAGTAATGACGAATACATTGCGATGAATGCCGATCCGTCACACATCTTCGTCACGAAGCCCTGTCTGCCGCCCATCGAGGAATTCATTCCCTATCTGCGGGAAATCTGGGATTCCTCGATCCTGACGAACGGCGGCCCGTTTCATCAGCGTTTCGAGGCGGCGCTGGGCGAATACCTGGGCGTGGAGCATGTGAATATCTGTTCGTCAATGGGACGCTGGCGCTCCTGACCGCCCTGCAAGCCTTGCGCATCGCCGGGGAGGTGATCACCACGCCCTTTTCGTTCGTGGCGACTTCCCACGCCCTGTTGTGGAATGGCGTAAAACCCGTCTTCGTCGATATTGACGAACATACCATGAACATGGATCCCGGCAGGATCGAGGCGGCGATCACGCCGCGGACGACGGCGATTCTGGCGGTGCATTGCTACGGGCGTCCCTGCGATGTCCGGGCGATCCAGGAAATCGCCGACCGCTACAACCTGAAGGTGATTTACGACGCCGCGCACGCGTTTGGCGTAAAGGACGAGGCGGGCAGCGTCCTGCGGCATGGCGACCTTTCGGTATTGAGCTTCCACGCCACCAAGGTGTTCAACACCTTCGAGGGCGGCGCGATCATCTGCCCCGACGCGAAAACCAAGAAGCATATCGACTACCTCAAGAATTTCGGCCATGCCGGAGAAGTGACCGTCGTCGCCAACGGCATCAACGGCAAGATGAACGAATTTTGCGCGGCCTTGGGGCTGTTGCAACTGAAATACATCGACCGTGCGCTGGCCGCGCGCAAGGCGATCAACGCCCGTTACCGGGAGAGGCTGCGGGGAAGCGCGGGGATTCACTGCCTGGCGAATGAAAGCGAACAAAGCGGCAACCACGCCTATTTTCCCATCCTGGTGCGGAAGGACTACCCCATCGCGCGCGATGA
Source organism: Zoogloeaceae bacterium (assembly GCA_031288305.1). GTDB lineage: Bacteria > Pseudomonadota > Gammaproteobacteria > Burkholderiales > Rhodocyclaceae > Azovibrio. Next base: position 1,097 of record JAITRP010000116.1, on the reverse strand, counting down.
ACTCTACCGGCGCATGAATGGCACGGGCATTCATCCGCGCCGCTATTTCTATCCGCTGATTTCCGAATTTCCCATGTATCGCGGCCTGGATTCGGCGCGCGTCGACAACCTGCCCACCGCAACCCGCCTGGCGCAGCAGGTCTTGTGTCTGCCGATCTACCCCGACCTGGAACTGTTCACGGTGGATGCCATTTGTGATTTCATTGCCGGGCAGGGTTGGAGCAGGGGAGGGAGCGCGGCAGCGCTTCGTCTTGGGCGATTTTTCTTCCACTTTGGATCGCACCCAAGCGTACGGGTGCAATTAAAAGTGGCGGGAAAACCTTTTCAGACGGAGCGCTGTCGGCTTGCCGTCCCCTCCCACGCTTGCGGGGGAGGGCGGCACCCCGTCAGGGGCGGGAGAAGGTATCGTTTTATGCGGCGCGTAGCACCCTTGCAGTCTGCAACTTTCCCAGAAACCCTGACCATACGCCGTGCCCCTCCCCCACAAAGGGGGGAGCAACCGTGTCAAGTGGCGGAAAGATTCGTCCATGCGGTTTTCCTTTTAACGAGGGTGTTCATGATGCTCAGGAGTTTCCTCATGCAGGCGGTCATGGCGACTTTGCAGGGTTTTCCGGCGGCGATCAATCGCTCGAAGAATTGCCGGATCGCGGGATTCCACTGCCGGGCCGTCCGCGTGGTCATGTACAGCACGCCGCGCACCTCGCCCCGCCCGCCCTGGAGGTATCGCTGTCCGCGCCGCTTGCCGCTGTCGCCGTTGAAGGGCGCCACACCAACCAGCGCCGCGATCTGTCCCCGGTTGCGTTGCCCCGGTTCCGGCAGACAGGCCAGCAGGGTGAAGAGCGTCACCTTCCAGACGCCGGGCGCCGCTTCCAGCCATTCCACCTTCTCTTTCCACGCCTCGCTTGGGCGCAAGCGTCGGTCGAGATCCCGCGCGAAATGGGCAATGCGCGCATCCAGCCAGGCGATGTGCTCCCGAACGTCCCGCCGGGCCACCGGCAAGACCGTCGTCAGCCGGGCCTTCTCCTGGGCGCGCATGGACGCCCGTTGCATTCGCCGATCCAGCAATTCGGCCAGCTCCCGCTGCGCTTCGTCCGGCA
>JAITRP010000206.1 GCA_031288305.1 Zoogloeaceae bacterium | reverse complement strand
TCCGGCGCGCGCACGCTGAGCACGGCGCACAGCAGGGCGGGCATGTCCTTCATCGCGCCGCGTTCGCGCGCGTACAGCGCGGCGCGCGCGATGAAGTCCGGCTCGTTTTGCGCGCACAGCGCCAATACCGTGTCCAGTTGCGCTGTCACGTTCGCATAAAAGGTATGGTTGAGGCAGCCCGTCGCGGCGTACTGCGCCAGCGCCGCTGGCTTGCTCAGGGCATACGCCGTGCCGCCAGCCTCGTTGAGGGTGTCTACCCTGGGCGGCAACGCGCCGGGCGCACTGCCAAAAAGCATTCTGTTTGCCATTTCGTCATCCCTTCACGCAAACCACCTGTTTCAGGCGGCGCAAAACCTCCACCAGGTCGGACTGGTTGGTCATGACCGTGTCGATGTCCTTGTAGGCGCCGGGGATCTCGTCGAGCACGCCCTTGTCCTTGCGGCAGATCACGCCTGCGGTTTGCCGCGCCAGATCGTCTTCGGTAAAGGTCTTCTCGGCCGCCGTGCGGCTCATCTTGCGGCCAGCGCCGTGCGCGCACGAGGTGAAGCTTTCGGCGTTTCCCTTGCCCCGGACAATGTAGCTCCGCGCGCCCATGCTGCCCGGAATGATGCCGAAATCGCCGTCACGCGCGCGGATTGCGCCCTTGCGCGTGACCCACACGTCGGCGCCGAAGTGGTGTTCCATCGCCACGTAGTTGTGGTGACAGTTGATCACTTCGCTTTTCACGTCGAATTCGGGCAGGTGGCAGCCCAACGCCTTCAGCGCCAGATCGAGCATGCATTCGCGGTTCCGCGTCGCGTATTCCTGCGCCCAGGCGACCGCCTCGGCGTAATCGTCGAAATGCGCGCTGCCTTCCGGGAAATAGGCGAGATCCCGGTCGGGCAGATGGATCATCCAGCGTTCCATGTCCTGGCGCGCCAGATCGATGAAATAGGCCGCCAGGGCATTGCCGATGCCCCGGCTTCCCGAGTGCAGCATCACCCAGAGCTGATCGTCGTCATCGAGGCATACTTCGATGAAGTGGTTGCCGCCGCCCAGGGTGCCCATCTGGTTCATCCATTTCGAGAACTTGCCAAAGGATTTGAGCAGTTGGGGATGCTTTTCGATCATCCTGTCGAGACGCGCCTCGAAAGGCATGGCCGCGTGCAGCAAGACCTCCGCGTCCCGGTGCTGGGCGCGTCCCGCCGGCACGTTGCGGCTGATTTGCTCGAAGACCTTCTTCAGGGATTTCTCGTCGATGTCGTTTGCCGTCAGCGACAATTGGCAGGCGACCATGCCGCAGCCGATGTCGACGCCGACCGCCGCCGGAATGATCGCCTTCCTCGTGGCGATGACCGAGCCGATGGTCGCGCCGATGCCGACATGCACATCCGGCATTGCCGCGACATGGTGGTGAACGAAGGGAAGGCTGGCGATATTGGTCAGTTGTTCCTTCGAGCGTTCATCGACCTCATCGGTCCAGATTTTCACCGGGACACGTCCCGCGGTGATGACTTCCTTGATTGGCATTGTTTTTCTCCTGGAAAATCATGAATTCAGTCTTGCCCGGCTGTGCGCCGGCAGGCGCGCGACCAGGAAATCCATCTGGTCGGCCAGGATTTCCCGCGACGAGAGCAGAAAGTGTTCCCACAGGCAAGGCGCATAGGGCACGAACAGGAGCGGCATGCGCGCCTCTTCCGGCTTGCGCCCGCCTTTTTTCTGGTTGCAGGCGCGGCACGCGGTCACCACGTTGCTCCAGATGTCCTTGCCGCCCTGGACGCGCGGAATGACGTGGTCGCGGGAAAGGTCGCGAAAGGCAAAGCGCCCGCCGCAATATGCGCAGGTGTTGCGGTCGCGCCGGAACAGGAAGGCGTTGGACAACGGGAAGGACTCGCGCATCCAGACGTTCGGCCTGCGCCCCGCCAGGGCGATGATCGGACGCAACTCGATGATTGAGCGTTCGCCGCGACGATCCCATCCGCCGCGAAAAACGAAGGTCCGCTCGCCCCACTGCCAGGCGATTTTGTCCCTTGCCGCCTCGGTGATGGCCTGTTCGGCTGAAAGCCATTGCGCCGGATTTCCGGCAACATCAAGTCCAAGAATCTGCATCATCGCTTTACTTCCTTGTCCATTCAAGCCAACGTCAAACAGATGCCGAATCGTGCCTTCCCGCCGAATCAAACGGCATCCTCCTGTTCTTCAGAGAGGCATGGAGTCATTGGTCAGGGCGGTCGTTTGACCCTTCGTCCCCTGCGAGGCGCGCTGCCAATCACGCCATGCCTTGACCATCAGAATCCAGCCAGGTATTTACCAATACCAGCCCGCATCCCGGACGCGCCGGGACATGGGCGTAATCTCCGAAACCCGCGTCCGAAAAACAGCGCGCAAGCATCTTCCTGCCTTGTCGACTTCCCGGATCAATGACGATTCTTTGTGGATGACCGTTGATCCGGGTGTAGTCACACAACACCCGGTCCAGGTTGTAGCGGGTTTTGCGCCGCCGATAAGTACGTGACATGACGTTCTCCTGTGCTGGAATAGCTGCGTCATGGGACGCCTCCTTTCTTTTCGCGTTGATCAGGTATTGTCGTTTTTTATTCCAAAAGCCAGAAAACACAAGGCCCGGATTCCTTGCGGGGAAATCCGGGCCTTGGCAAATTGCCGAGGGAAGGCGGCTCACGCCATGCCTTGCCCCAACCTGGATATCCGCAAACGGAGATTTATCCCGTACTTTTCCTGAAAACGGGCAGATCGCAGTCCGTGCTGCATGTTGACAGAAATGGATCCGAAAGGCATCGGATGCCGATAGGTCAAAAGCGTCAGGAAGAGATGCGTTTTCATGATGTATAGTTGCGGAGAGAGGGGGGGGGGAGGAGGAAGGAGGACTTGAACCGCCAACATCCAGGGTATGAACCCGATGTGCTGCCAACTGTGCTATCCCGCGTGTGTTCCTCTTTGTCGATGTTGTCTTGGATTGGTTTGGAATGGGGGAAGAATTGTGTTGGCCTATTTTGCAAAAGTCAATCGTTTTATCGTAAAACTAACTCCGGTTTGAAACCCCGCCCTTCAGGGCGGTGCGAAGGTGAAACCCCGGCCTGAAGACCGGGGTTTCGACCGTAGCCATTGGGCTGGGCTATGCGGAATCCGCCCGCTGCCGCCGGCCTGAAGGCCGGGGTTTCGACCGTAGCCATTGGGGAGGGGATGCAAACCCCTCCCCAATGACGTTAGACCGGCAGCCCTGAAGGGCTGCCGCTAATTTCTTGCTGAAAGAAAATTTCTCAAAAACTGTTTTTTGGCACGCTCGCGCTGTCGTTTTGTGTGGATTGACCTATGTCTCGACACGATTCCGCCATGAGCGGCCCAGTCGCTTTGGCTTTTCGTATCCGGGTCGTCATGGCAGAACGCGGCATCCGTTCTGTTGCCGCGCTGCAAAGAAAACTAAAGTCCATTGGCATTACCATTTCCGTTCCCCGGCGGATTCGTATCGTGGATGGTCAGTCGACCCATGTCTCGGCCGCCGTGCCGGGCGGACTCGCCACGGTTCTCCAATGTGGCGTCGAAGACCTCATCGCGGCGGTCTCGCCAGAGCTGCGAACGCAAGCCGTCTCTTGAAGAATCCGGGAAGTCCATGCGTGACAATTGGCGGCGGATAGCGCAAGCGCGACATTGGCGCTGGCAGAACGACTGGAAATCATCGCCTTCCGCTACTTTTCATCCGTCCTTGTCCCCTGGTCACGGATTCTGCTCGTTCGCGTCCGCGCATCCGCCATAATTTCCGCTGATTTTGCAAATAGCCATTATAATTTTGCAACTGCAACTTTTCCCAGTCCGGGGCACGCTAGGCAGTCCGGGAGCGGCAGGGATTCCTTGAGGATTGAAATACATGAAACGAGTTGGTCTCATTGGCTGGCGCGGCATGGTGGGTTCCGTGCTCATGCGGCGCATGGAGGAGGAAGGCGATTTCGCGCGCTTCGAGCCGGTCTATTTTTCCACTTCCAACGCGGGCGGCGACGCGCCGGCGTTCGGCGGCAAGGCGGCGGCGGAAGCTTTGCTGGACGCCCATTCCATCGAGGCGCTGAAGAAATGCGATATCCTCGTCACCTGCCAGGGCGGCGACTATACCAAGGAGATTTTCCCCGGTCTGCGCGGCGCGGGCTGGCAGGGACACTGGGTCGATGCGGCTTCCTCGTTACGCATGCGCGGTGACGCGGTGATTGTGCTTGATCCAGTCAATCTGGACGTAATCAGGAACGCGCTCGCCAAAGGCGGGAAAAACTGGATTGGCGGCAATTGCACGGTGTCGCTCATGCTGATGGGGCTGGGCGGACTGTTCCAGCATGATCTCATCGAATGGGCGACTTCCATGACCTATCAGGCCGCTTCCGGCGCGGGCGCGCAGAACATGCGCGAACTGATCGCGCAGATGGGCGCGATTCACGCTTCCGTCGCCGGCCTTTTGGCCGATCCGGCCTCGGCCATCCTGGAAATCGATCGAAAAGTGGCGGATACGATACGTTCGGACGCTTTTCCAACGCGGCATTTTCGCAATACGCCGCTGGCCGGCAGTCTGATTCCCTGGATCGACGTGCCGGTGGAGAACGGGCAATCAAGGGAGGAATGGAAAGGCGGCGCGGAATGCAACAAGATTCTCGGCCGTCCGCCCTTTCGCGCGGCGGGCAGCATTCCCATCGACGGCCTGTGCGTGCGCATCGGCGCGATGCGCTGCCATGCGCAGGCGCTTGCCATCAAGCTGAAAAAGGATGTGCCGCTGGATGAACTGAGCGGCATCATCAGCGAGGCCAATCCCTGGGTGAAAGTGGTGCCCAACGAGCGGGAAAGAAGCGAACGCGAACTCACGCCCGCCGCCGTGACCGGCACGCTCAGCGTTCCCGTCGGACGGCTGCGCAAGCTCGCAATGGGAGCGGAATACCTTGCCGCCTTCACCTGTGGCGACCAGCTCCTCTGGGGCGCGGCGGAACCACTGCGGCGGATGCTGGATATTCTGCTGGACTAGAAAAAACGAGACCCGGAAAAGTGCCTGACGCATACACACAGGAACGAAAAAACACAAGGTTCTTGGGACATTGTAGTTTTTTTACATTTTTGTGGTCTATTTCGTACTTTAGACGTAAGATTAGCTTGCGTGTCTAAGTGCATGATGTTATTTTAAAAAACCTGTTCAGTCGCGTATGGTGACAACATGAAGCCGGGGGGTGGCAACGTGAATAAAAAATTTGCATCGTTTGACAAAACGCGCGTCGCGTTTTGGGCTGCAACGGCGGGGCTGTTTCTGACGCCCGCTGCCGCACACGCAGCGGGAATGGAGGGGATTACCGTTTATTCCATGCTGGGACAGCCCTTGCGCGCCGAGATCAAGGTGACAGCCGCGCCGGACGAATTGACCGGCATGAATGCGCATCTCGCGCCGCGTGACAGCTACGCGCATACCGGCGTGGCCTACAGCAGCGTATTGAGCGATTTCAAATTCGAACTGGAAAAAAGCGCTACAGGCGCGGTAATCCGGATTACCAGTCATGCGCCGGTCAATGATCCCTATCTGGACTTTCTGGTCGAGTTGAGCTGGCCGTCCGGCCGCCTGACGCGAGGCTATACCGTTTTGCTGGATCCGCCGGAAGTGGCTTCGCAATCGCTCTACCGGCAGGCGACCGTGGCGCCTGGCGCGCCCAAACCCGCGGCGAAAGAGTCTGCCGCCACGGAAGAGAAGCCTGTCGCCGATGATGTCGGCGCTACGGTGACGGCAAGCGAGGGCGAGACGGCGGCAAGAGACTCCGGCAAGACAGATGCCGTAGGCGAGCATGTGGTGAAATCGGGAGAAACCCTGCAACGCGTCGCGCGCGCCAACCTGCCGGCGGGCGTGACCATCGAGCAAATGCTGGCGGCGCTGTATCGCAACAATCCGGAAGCCTTTTCGGGCAACAACATGAACCGTCTGCGGGCGGGCGCCGTTCTGAAAATTCCGTCCGCGGAGGCGGCAGCCAGCATTACCCAGACGGAAGCCAAACAGGTCTTTCGGGCGCAGACCGTCGCCTGGCGCAATTACCGCAACCGGTTGGCGGAAGCGGCCGGGAGCATGGCGGTGGGCGCGGGAAGCCGCTCTGTTTCCGGCCGGGTCAGCGCCAGCGTGGAAAACACGTCGCCCGTCGAACAGGGCGACAAGGTGCGTGTCTCTCGCAGCAACCAGAGTGCTGGCGCAGCCGGCGTAAGCGAAGAAGACCTGGTGGCGTTCGACCGGAGTTTGCAGGAATCCAAGGAGCGTGTGGAAGCCTTGGAAAAAATCGTGGCGGATCTGAAAAAACTTCTGGAACTGAAAGATCAGGGGATTAACGATCTGCAAAAGCAACTGGACTCTGCTTCGCCCGCAGGTGCGCCCGCCAAGGCCAGACCGGAGAGACAGCAGCGTTCCGATTCAACCAACTTCACTGATTACGGCCAAGGGGTGACAGCGTGAAGAAAATGAACCTTTCCTCGATGAGGCGTTATGTCATGGCGATTGCCATGACGTTTGGTGTGTTGCTGGCTCCGCAGTGGGCTTGTGCGGCGGGGTTGCAGGGCATTGCCGTGTATTCCGTGCTGGGGCAGCCCTTGCGTGCCGAAATCCAGGTTTCGGCGGCGAAGGACGAGCTGACCGGCATGACGGCGTATCTGGCTTCCAGAGCCGCTTTTGTCCAGGCGGGATTGCGCTATTCCCCGACCTTGCGGCAACTGCGTTTTGAACTGGAGAACAGGACGAGCGGCGCCGTGATCAAGGTGACTTCCGTGGGGCCAATCAACGATCCCTTCGTGCAGTTCCTGCTGGAGTTGAGTTGGCCTGCCGGACGGGTGAGCCGCGAATACACTTTCCTCATCGAGCCGCCGCAGGATTTGCAGGCGCGTCCTGCCGTGACGGCGCGGGCGGCGCCGCAGCCGGAAGAAACGGCGCGGCGATCAGCAGAAGCGGCGGACGCGCCGGCTGCCGCGCCGCAGCAGTCTGCCAAAACGCCTGCGCCTTCGTCCGCAGGAGAATATGTGGTCAAGCCGGGAGAGACCCTGTACCGCGTCGCGCGCGATCATCGCTACCCTGGCGTGACGCAGGAACAGATGCAATTGGCGATTTACCTGCGTAATCCGAGCGCGTTCGATGGCGCGATCACCCGTCTGCGCGCGGGTTCAGCATTGCAGATTCCGCCCGTGGAAGAAGTCAAGGCCATTCCGGCAAGTCCGCGCCGATCGACCCGCACGGGTTCCGGTGAGGCGGTCAGGGCGCGTCCCGAGTCATCGGCGCAAGATAAGAGCGATGGCGCAAAAAAAAAGACTGGAGTAACGGCGAGCGCCCTGAAAGAGCGTGAAAAAGCGCTCAAAGCCTATCAGGATCAAGCAACCCGGCTGGAACAAAATGTAGATGAACTGCAACAGCGACTGGAAAGCAAGAACCAGAGCATTGCCGAAATGCAGGAGCGGTTGAGAACGCGACAAGCCGAAGCGGGGGAACAAGCGCCGCCAGTCGCGCCGCCGCCCGTGTCCGTGCCAGACGCGCCGCCGTCCGTTTCGGATGCGTCTTCTGTCCCGGATGTGCCCGCTCCGGATGTCCCAGTTGCTCCAGCGCAAACGCTGGATGCGCCTGACGACGGTATTGACGGGCCGCCTCCCGTTGGCGGCGAAGCGCTGCCGGATGGACTGGCAACGCAGGATCCGCCGGCCGTGCCGTCGGGACTTTCGGACGCTCCGCCCGCGACGCCGTCTTCTCCTTCTCCTGTGCTGGACCCGGATGCCGCTGACGCGGGCGGAGGCATGGGTTTGCTGGCCTGGATAGGCGGAGGCGTTGTCCTGTTGATTGTGCTGGGCGGCGTGTTTTTCCTGCGTCGTCGCAGCGCCTCCGGCAATACGACCGTCGCCGTGAGCACGTTTGACAAGCCGCTCTCCGAGGAGGGGCTGTCGACACTGGGGCCGAATTCGGTATTTCAGGAAACGCACGGACAGACGGTGGATACGGAAAACCCCGCAGCGCCGCTGACGCATTCCGGGTTCACGCAGGGGCATGGCATCGATACGGGCGACGAGGTCGATCCCGTCGAGGAAGCCGATGTCTACATTGCCTATGGACGCGATGAACAGGCGCTGGAAATCCTGCTGGACGCCCTGCAGAAGAACCCGCACCGCACGGCCATCCATGCCAAACTGCTGGAAATATATGCCAATAGAAAGAGCATCCAGCAGTTCGATACGCTGGCTTCCGAACTCTACGCGCAAACGGGAGGACTGGGTGTAGACTGGGAAAAGGCCGTCGCCTTGGGACGTGTCCTGGAACCCGGCAATCCGTTGTATGGCGGCGGCGCGGATGCCGCCGCGTCGCCGGAAAAATCCGCCTCCACGCTGGATTTCAGCCTTGCGCCCGCGGATGCGGAAGAGGAAACGCCATCGCGTCCGCTGGAGGATGACGCCACGGGCTTTGCCCGCGTGACCGACCCGGTGGGCATCGTCTTCTCGCCCACACAATCCGCGCCATCCGCGCAGTCTGGTTTGGCCACGGCGGATGACGATCCCCTGCTTTCCCTGTTGCAGGAAGAATCCGTTGCCGGTGCGGACGCGGACATGGAACTGATACGACAAGAAACGGGGGCGATTTCGGCTCCGCCTCCGGCAGCGGTAAAGGAACCGGCGGAAACGCCATTGCCTACGCTTCCTGCCCGTGAGCCGGTGGATGAACAGACGGCAACGACGGTGGTCGATGCGCCGATGGATCTGGATGTGGGACAAGAAGAAGCGCCCGCCGTGCCAACATTGCCGCCAGATGCGTACGCACTGTCTGCGCAGGAAGATATGGGGCAGAAGAGCCTGGTTGATTTCGATCTGGATGTGCCGGACGAGGTCAGCGCGCGCCAGCATGAAAAGGAAATGGGCGAGAGCGATGTGATGGCCGCTACCGCCTTCATGGCGATCGAGCCGGATGACGACATGGAATTCAATGTCGAACTGACGGAATCGACCATATTGGGCGCCGCGGGCGGATCGGGCTTTGACCTTTCGGGACTCGATCTTGAACTGGGTCGCCAGGAACAGCAGCAGAGCGCGGCGGAAAAACCCGCGCCCGAGCCAGTGGAGGCAATAGGGGCAGACAGTGATGTGGTCGACTCGCGCCGCGACGAAGTCAATACCAAGCTCGATCTTGCCAGGGCCTATGAAGAAATGGGCGATTTGGAAGGCGCGCGGGAATTGCTGAATGAAGTCGTCAGCGAAGGCGCGCCCGATCAGGTGGCGATGGCGCGGGATATGCTGAAAAACATCCAGTAATCGTGAAACAGGAAAGCCGCGTTCACCGAAGTGATGAACGCGGCTTTTTTTGAAAAACATTTTTGATGCTGCATCCTGCCGCTCGCATCCTGATCTGGTTCATGCTGGCTGTATTCCTGCAATGGGCGGCGCCTCTCCTGATGTTGTTGGCGGCTTTTGTCCTCCTGGTTTCCGGCGCACATGTGCGCCGGCATTGGCGACGGCTGTTTCTGCGCACCCGTCTGTTGTTGCTGGCGTTGTTCCTGGTGTTTGCCTATGGCGTGCCGGGCGAATCTCCAGGCGGACTGGACTGGCTGCCCGGCTATGCGGGGTTATCGGAAGCCTTGTTGCATGTCTTGCGTCTCATCGTGTTTCTTGGCGCGCTCTCCTGGCTTTTGGCCGCGCTCTCGCAACAGGAACTAGTCGGCGGCCTGTGGTTTTTGCTGCAACCTTGCCGTTATCTGGGGTTGCCGGTGGATAAAAGCGTGGTGCGCCTTTCCCTGGTGCTGGAATATATGGAAAACCTGCCGCGGCAAGGCTGGCATGGTTGGCGGCAATGGTTGCTCATGCCGGAAGCCTCGCCCGCAAAAGGCGCCAGCGTGCGTCTTTGCCTGCCGCCCTGGCGCGCGCGGGACATGGGCGCGCCGTTCTTTGTCGCGCTGTTGTTCATCCTGTTGCTCATGGAGTTTCCGGCATGACGCGCATCGCGTTGGGGCTGGAATACGACGGCAGCGCCTTTCATGGCTGGCAGCGGCAAAAACATCTTCCCAGCGTACAGGCGGCGCTGGAAGACGCGCTGGCGCAAATTGCCGCGCATCCGGTGCGTCTGCATTGCGCCGGGCGTACCGATGCGGGCGTCCATGCCAGCAATCAGGTGGCGCATTTCGATACCGAGGCCATGCGCCCGCTGAATGCCTGGGTGCGCGGCCTTAATGCTCTTTTGCCGTCCTCTGTGGCGGTACGCTGGGCGAAGGTGGCGGATGCGAGTTTTCACGCCCGCTATTCGGCGCATCGCCGTCGCTATCGCTATGTGCTGCTCAATCGTCCCGAACGGCCTGGCTTGTGGGCGGGCAGGGTAGGGTGGTTTCATCTGCCGCTGGAACTGGAGTCCATGCGGACGGCGGCCACATGCCTTTTGGGGGAACATGATTTTTCCGCCTTTCGCGCCGCTGGATGCCAGGCGAAAAGCGCGGTAAAACTTTTGACCCATGTCGCGGTGCGCCAGGAGACATCGCGGATTGGCGGTGATTTTTTCGTGTTCGATTTCGAGGCCAGCGCCTTCTTGCAGCACATGGTGCGGAATCTGGTGGGCGCGCTGGTTTATGTGGGCAAAGGCGCGTGGACGCCAATGTATCTGCAAAGCGTGTTGGAGAGCCGTGATCGCGCCCTCTGCGCCCCGACTTTCCCGCCCGATGGCCTGTATTTTCAGGGCGCGCTGTACGACCCCGCCTTGTTGGGCGGCGAAGAGTAAAAATCCACTTTTTGCCGGTTCCGTCAGCAAAAAAGAGACTGCTTCGCTCGCCCTTTTTTGGAATAAGGGCAACGCAACCCACTGCCCATTCGCACGATCCTGTAGGGGCGCACTGCGCGCGCCCGCCGACCGTCACGCGGCGGAGATGGTTTGCGGGCGCACGTAGTGCGCCCCTAGACAAAATCGTACAGGCCGGATGGTTTTGCGTTGGGTTTGTGCGGTTTGAAGCCAGGCTTTGCCTGGTTTCAAGCCCAAGAGATAGACCGGAAAAAAGTGGGTTTTTACTTTTTGCCGTCTCCTTAAAATTCCGCGGTATCGGGATGCGGGCCGATGCGTCCCTTGGCGTTGTCCATCAGGGTCAGTTGCGCCGTATCTTCGGCGTCGAGGAAAAAATCAAAGACAGCAAAATTTTCCTTGATGCGTTCAACATGAACAGACTTCGGGATCGCCAGCAGTTCGCGTTCGAGGTGCCAGCGAATGATGATTTGCGCGGGGGTCTTTTGGTGTTTTTTGGCGATGGCGCGTATGGTCTTGTCCTGTAACAGCGCGCCTTGCCCCAGCGGACTCCAGGATTGCGTGCGTATGCCATGCAGGACATGAAAGGCCATCAACGCCTGCTGCTGGAAATCCGGATGCAGTTCAATCTGGTTGACCGCTGGCGTGACGCCGGTCTCTTCGATGATGCGTTCCAGATGCGGAACCTGGAAATTGGAGACGCCAATCGAGCGCGCCCGTTTTTCTTCTTTCAGCCGGATGAGCGCGCGCCAACTGTCGAGATAACGGTCATGGCTGGGCGCGGGCCAGTGGATCAGGTACAGATCGACATAGTCGAGCCGCAAGCGCGCGAGGCTTTCATCGAAAGCGCTCAGGGCGCTGTCAAACCCTTGCCGGTCGTTCCACAGCTTGGTGGTCACGAACACTTGTTCACGCGGCAGACCGGCGGCGCGCAGCCCCGCGCCCACGCCGGATTCGTTGCCGTATACGGCGGCGGTGTCAATCAGGCGATAACCAATTTCCAGCGCCGCGCGAACGGCGTCGGCGGCTTGTGCATCCGGCGTCTGCCAGGTGCCCAGGCCGAGTTGCGGGATTGATGCGCCGTCATTCAAGGTGAGAAAGGTCTGCATCATGATGGTCTCCAGTGTTTTTTGGCGGTGATCTCAGGGGAGCAGGGCGTCCATTTTCTTTTCTATCCGATCAATGGGAACCGCGCCGGGAACACGGCTGCCATCCGCGAAAAAGAGCGTGGGTGTGGCATTGACATTGAGCTTTCGGGCGAAGGCGATATTGCGGTCGATGGCGCTGGTATCGCAATTTGTTCTGTTATTGGGTTCCTTGCCGTTTACCATCCAGTCGTTCCAGGCTTTGGCCTTGTCGCTGGCGCACCAGATCTGGCGGGATTTCTTGTCGGAATCTTCCCGCAGCAGGGGATAGAGGAAGATGTAGAGGGTAATGTTGTCCAGCTTTCGCAATTCACTCGCCAGCAGCTTGCAGTAACCGCAATTCGGATCTTCGAAGGTGGCAAGCAGGCGTTTGCCGTTGCCGCGCACCTGCTTGATGGCCTGATCCAGCGGCAGATCGGAAAATTTTATGGCGGAGAGCTTCTCCAGACGCGCCTGGGTGATATTTCGCATGTTCCGTGCGTCGATCAGGCTGCCGTCGATGAAAACACTCATCTGCTCATCGGTGTAATAAATATGCCCGTCGATGTATAGCTCATACAGCCCAAGATAGCTGGTCTTGCTGATGCTGTCGACCTGTGCGCCCAACTGTTTTTCCACGCTCTGCTTCAGCTTGCTTGCCGCGGTGGACTGCGCCGCTACCGGAGCGCCGGCGAAAAAAACAAAAAAGATGATACATGCGATGAGGGAGACGAAACGCAACATGGGAATTTCCTGCAAGAGAACGAGGTGATTATAAAGTAGAAGACGGGTGACAGGAGACAGAAAAATTCAGGGACGAAGCATGAAATTTTGCGCATTCCTGCATGAATAGCGTTCCACGCGGCGATCTTGCGCCTTTTTCAAAGGAAGTCGCCTCCTTTCTTCGTTGTTTATTTCATCGGCATATAACCCGCCTTCACATACAGTTCCGTGCGTTCCCCCTTGTCCCAATTTTCATAGATTATGCGAGAAAGTTCCGGCGGCAGGGGCAGGCGATCCAGTCCATGTTGTATGCGCAACTGGTGGATGCGTTTTGCTTCTTCCTCGCACAGCATGCAGGCGCCGGGATGGCGGAAGGTGGCGCGCATGCGCTCGAAAATCACGCCGAAATCCTCTTCGGCGATGTTGCCGAATGAAATGTTCAGGAACTCGCAAGGCTGGACATCGCCCTTGGCGTTGAGGTAGAAACGGTCGGTTCCGCCCGCCGTGCAGCCGAAAACATCCGCGGCTTCTTCCAGGATTTGCGCGGAAACGGGCGGGTAATCGCGGTACGAACGGGCGAGGTTGTAGCGGTTGATCAGGGCGATGGCCGCCGCTTCGCCCGCTTTTGAGAACATCGAGCCAGCCTTTTCAAGCCACGCGCCCGCTGGTTTGGGCTTGATAACCTGCACGAGACAAGCGCCCATTTCCTTGGCCAACTCCATGATGTGCTCGAAGGTGCCGTCGAAAAACGCCGCCTCCATCAGGCAGGTATTGAACGCGAAAGGAACACCGCATTCCTTACAGACGGCAATGCCTGCCAGCAGCGTTTCCCAGGCGTGCGGACGTCCCATGAACTGATTGAAGGTTTGCGGGTCGGCGCTGTGCAGCGAAAACATGATGGCCGTCGGCGCGATTTCCCGCAGACTTTCCGCCGTCATGGCAAAGCCCGTGGAATTCACCCAGGTTTCTGCGTCCTCGCCAATTGCTGCGCACAGGGTCTTGAGCCGTTCATGGCGGACGAAGGGATCGCCGCCTTCGATGTTGAAAAAGCAGACGCCCATGGTTTGCAGGCGTTTTACCGCATCGACCAGCAGGGCAATGTCGGTGTCGCGTCCCTTGTCGAGGCGCTGGTAGCAGTGTTCGCAGGCAAACGGACAGGCGTTGGTGATGGAAATGAGCGCGCCGGTACAAGGAAGTTTGCCGCCGTCGAAGACGCGGAATTTGTCGCACGCCTTGAAAAAAGCCTTGCCGGGATAGGAGGGAATGTACAGATCGAGCCGCACCCCCTTGCCGACCCTGGCGAACTTGTTGTGCTGGAGCTTGCCCAGCAAAAGATTGAGCCGCCGGATCAGGAGGACAAAATGCCTGGGCTTGAAGAGGAGGCGCGGCAGGTAATGGAAAAACACATGCAGCCGGATGCGCAGGTTCCAGAGGGTTTTTATCATTATGAGAAAAACCCATGGAAAATTGCAATGGCCCTTCTTGTAGCATAATAAAACGCGATGCCGCCAAACAATGCCAATACTATCGCCACGAAAATAAATCGGAAAGGTTGCCTGCCAAAATGAAAAGTTGAAGTGGCATCGGTGTGCCGGATACGACCTGTCCGGATTCCTTCTATTACGAAGCCAAAGAAATAGATGCCAAGCGCCATGGCCAGAATAAATCCCAGGATTTCAAAAATCATCATGTTTTTCCGGACATTGTTAGTACACCTTCTCGAATGTCCATCCGGTGAAGCTAAGAAAGAGATTGCCAATATCCCGGACTGCGCCGTTCTCTGGAGTCCGGCGTACAACCAGATGATAACCAGCTTCGCCGGATTGCTCAAGAATCCACTCCGACCCATCAAAGCCAGCGCGATCTTCCGTGGTTGGCATCAGACTGAATTGTGAGTTGGGAAAAAGAATTTTCAAATCCTTGAATTCACTGGAGGACAAGGTTCTTTCGATTTTACGCAGAACTTTTCCTGGCGCATATCCTCCTGCTCCGTCAAGTTCAACAGCATATAATATTGCGCTATCTCCTTGTGCCGCTATACGTACTGCAACCGGATGATGAAATGTGCGTAGCCATGTAAAGCGATATACGTCCGGCTTTCCACAGGAGATGGATGGTTCGTCCATGGCTGCCAATTGTTCTGAAAACCAATCGCGTATGAACCTATCCAAATCTGGGTTTCCGGGACGCAATGCGCCTCTGGCGAAGTAGTAGTCGTCCGACGAGCGATCAGGACATACGTCGCGATTCATTGCGTTTGCAGCCGAACATGACGACGCGACCAGTACGAATAGCGTCAGGATCAGGTGGTGGGAGATATTGGTCATGATGCTTAACGTGTCAGACCGATGCGTGTCCTTTTTTGCTCCCAGTTCTCCGGCGTGCGCCGGGAAACCCCGATGAGCCGCGCGAATTCGGCCTGCGAGACATGCGCAGCTTCACGCAGCGCCTTGATGTCCGGCACTTTGATTTCCGCGTGATTTTCACGCCCTCGACCACCTCCCCGCGCAGGACGCGCCCGGCGTCGCGCACACTTTCCAGCAGGTCGGCAAACATCGCTTCATTCATGATGCAGCTCCCGCAGAGGTATCGGCTGAAATGAGTGAGTTAGACCGATGCGTCACGAAAGGCGCGAAGAACAGCGTTTATGCGCGTTTGATAGCCTGGGCCCTGGGTCTTGAACCACTCAAGAACGTCTTGGTCTACACGAAGTGAAATGGCTGTTTGGGGGACTTGCGGCATGAGACCCCGGCGCACGACGCCATGGACAATATGATCCGCATCCGCCTCGGGATGCTCGGCGGATGTTTGGGCTATGCCAGAACGCAAGTGTGTCCAGTCAGTCCTGGATTTGAGAGAAGTAGATTTGCTCTTCACGGTTTGGTCGCTTTTCTGAATGAGATGATGCGGATTTCATCGGTCGTCTCCGTGTGGGCAATTGAGACAGGAATGCCAGTGAGCAGACCAAGAGTGATGAAACGCTGCTCGTTGTAGGAGAACCGGTCATCCTCGAACGTGAAGGTGAAGCCGCTGAACACGGCGATGGCGTCGACGAAATCGAGACCATGCTCCTTCAAGTTGAGTGCGCGCTTGCGCTCTGACCAAGTAAACTCCATGTCCACAGTGTATATACAACAAGGCGCTGGCGCAAGGTGAAGGTGGGGTCTTCAACAATGACCTGACGCCTGAATTCAGCTACGCTGCGAGATAGCGTCGGTTGGAATGAAATTGTCATGGCACATCGGTATGCCCCAGTACAGTGCCATCTTGCATGTAATAGATGGTTTTCGCGTCCTTGTGAAGGTCTACGATCTCGAACGTAAGCTTGTGCTGACAAAGGCAGGCAGTGGCCTCGCCGGAGGGGGATTGAGTTGGCAGGATCACCGAGACGGCGTTTTGCCGAACGCGGAGTTCAGGCTTGCCCGGGATGTACGCGCAGTTAAATTCTGTGACCACATCCAGTTTCACGACGCGATTGTCGCGCTTCGCCTGCACAAGCGCAGCTTTTCCCAATGGCGGTGCGTTCTCGCACAGGGGTTGATCGGATTTCAGGGTAATTGAGGCTGCTATGGCACCGACCGACATCAGGAGTGTGAGCGGTGTTAACAACCCGAGTGTGAGAAGTTTCATATGCGTCCTCAGTTTTGAATTAGGCCATTCTGCGAAGCGGTGTCGGCTTGAATGAATTGTCAGGCAACATTGCCAGTAAAATTGACTCGCTTCTTCAGTGCGCGCAACGTTGCCTTACGGGAACTTTCCCATATTGATGAAAACGATGGGATTGATTGAACAAGGTTCAATGCCCGTTCCCTACCCACACCTCGGAAAGTAAGAATAACGATAGCCTTATGCGTTTCAGTCTTCACGAGGGGAAACAAAGTGATGAGAAATGTCTCGATAGCAGTTGCATCCTCTGTGGAAATGGCTACCGCATCCTTGAACGACAGCATGAGGTTTAGCGCACTCGAAATTTCGACCGATGTTTCTATGTTTTTTGCTGGATTGGCGATCAATTGCTGATAGGTATCAAGAATGAATGCGACCGATTGTGGTGTCTTGATGAGACTAACCAGGGAAAGAATAAATGGCGCATCATCAAGGTTACTGGCTAAGACGCGGAGACCATCAAATCCATTTGTGGCGTAAGCGGAGGCGATTTGTGCCCATTTCGCCATAGGAGCCACAAGAGAACCGTTTGGTAACGTACCGGAGGCTGACCAAGCATACTTGATGCTCAATTGTGCGAGTCTATCAGCCAGGCCAGGCGTTCGTTCAACGGCCGCTTCAAGAATGTGTTCAACCTCAAGCGTTCCTGCTCGAGCCCTTCGGGTCAGAGTGTCGACGTTCATGTGCGCCTTAACGCCTGGATTGACTGGCGCGCTTTAGCGCGTCCGGGTTGGATGAAATGTCAGGCTGCTTGTTTCTCATTCCGGTTTCCGTAGTCGTTGCACTAAAGCCGGGATAGCTGTTATACCTTCCATGTTGTTGGTGGCGCACGTATTGTCCGTGTACTTTTCTGTTGCTACAATTTTGCCATTGTGGCGCTGTGAAATGATGATTGAGTCACTGGTCGTGCAGTTTCCGGAAGAAACCGATCGGTAGAAACGCACAAGCTCGTCAAGACCGTCCACGTCCGCCATGCTCAAGGTCAACTGACCCAACTCTACTCGGTTCCCTCGGGTCTGCGTGATGGACACTGTCGTTTCTGTCGCACGGCGAAACGTCAATTCGTAGGCTACTCGATGAAAGCAACCACCCGAGCTAAAGCGGATTTCCAACTGGTCATCCTTTGGCAGATCCGCGAAAGTGGTAACCTTATCGGCGGCCTGTGCATGGAAGCTGCAAGTGGCGGTGAGAACGAAAACCAATCGAATGAGATGTCTTGTGTTCATCGTAAAACTAACTCCGGTTTGAAACCCCGCCCTTCAGGGCGGTGCGAAGGTTGAGACCCCGGCCTGAAGACCGGGGTTTCGACCGTAGCCATTGGGGAGGGGATGCAAACCCCTTCCCAATGACGTTAGACCGG
>JAITRP010000030.1 GCA_031288305.1 Zoogloeaceae bacterium | reverse complement strand
GAAACAAAAGCGCGCCAATGATAGTGGGCTTCCCGCCCGCGAAAGTAGGTCATCGCCAGACTCCCCCCTTTTCAAAAGCGCCTCCCCCTGGGACAGGCGCTTTTTTTATGGGCGCTCCGCGCGCGAGAGGCGCAATTTCTTTTTTGTAGGTTGCAGAGGCGTGTACAGAACCGTACAGGCCGTGCCGGGTTTTGCGTTGGGTTTTTCCCCCAAAGAAGGGCACAAGCGAGAAGGGCACAAGCGAAGCAGTCCCTTTTTTGCTGTCTGAACCGGCACAAGGCCGAAAGCCGCAGACCAGACTTTGCCGCGCGCGCATTCATTTCCGGCGAATCCGCTCTGCCGGGAATATCGCCGTGAAACACGCGCCAGATCCGGGGACGCTATCGATTTTCAGTCTGGCGTCGTGGCGTTGCAGCACGTGCTTCACTATGGAAAGGCCAAGGCCAGTGCCGCCGCTTTCGCTTGAGCGTCCCGAATCCACACGATAAAAACGCTCGGTGAGCCGGGAGATGTGCTCGGGGGCAATGCCGGGGCCGTTGTCTTGGACGGCAAAAGCCGCGCCGCCTTCCAGCGTCGGCGTCCAGCGGATTTCGATGCGTCCGCCGGGTGGCGTGTAGCGGACGGCATTGCTTGCCAGATTGATGAAGGCGCTTTGCAGTTCGTCCGCGCTGCCGGCGATCTCGGCATCCAGTTTTGTCTCTTCGGGAAAGACGAGTTCATGTTGCGCCACGCCGCCCTTCTTCGCGGCGACGGCGGTAAGACCTCGCGCCTCGGCAACGCAGGCGGCAATCAGCGTGCGGATTGGCGTCCATTGTTCGAGGCTGGGCGGGGGGCTTGCCTCCAGGCGGGAAAGCGCGAGCAGGTCGCCGACCAGATTTCGCATGCGCGTGGCGTTGCGCGTCATGCGCGCGAGGTAATCGTTGCGCTCGTTCTCAGTGAGCGTCAGAGTTTGCAGGGTTTCGATGAAGCCTGCCAGCACGGTGAGCGGCGTGCGCAGCTCATGCGAGACATTGGCGACGAAATCGCGCCGCACGACTTCATTGCGCTCGATGGCGGTAATGTCCCGGGAAAGGATCAGCAGGCTTTTCTTGCCGTAGGGATAGATGTTCACCGCCAGGCGCAAGGGACGCGCGATCGTGGCGATGGGACTATCCAGGGTGATGCCGCGGGAAAAGTCGCGTTGCGTGTAATACGCGCCGAAAGCCGGATCGCGCAAGAGATGCGTGACCGTCTGCGCGATGTCGCGCGTCTCGTCCAGACCGAAATGCCGACAGGCGGAGTGGTTCATCCAGCGGATGCGTCCCGCGCCGTTCAGCATGATGACGCCATTGGGAGAGGCGTGCAAGGCGTCCCGGATGTCTTCCAGGCGGCGGAAGGAACGATTTCCCTGTTGGCGTTGCTGGCGCAGCAGGCGGGTCAAGCGATCCGCCATCATGCGCCACACGCCGGAAAGCGGGCGCGGCAACGGGGTATCCGGCGCGTTTTGCAGACGGCGCAGCCAGTCGATCAGCAGGGATGCGCGCCAGTTGTCCCAGAAGAGCCAAAGCAGCAGCCCCAGCGATCCGCCGACGAGCGCGCTCCAGCGGATGCTGGCAGAAGGCGCGTCCCAGAAATGGTTGGCAACGAGACCGCCCGCGAAAATGCACAGGATGGGCGCAAGAAGGCGATTCACGACGTCGGTTTTTTCAGGCGATAGCCGCCGGCGCGCACCGTTTCGATCCATTGGCCGGCGTCGCCCAGCGCCTGGCGCAGGCGCTTGACGCACACGTCCACGGTGCGTTCCTCGATGAAGACATGATCGCCCCAGATGCGATCAAGCAGTTGGCCGCGGCTCATGAGTTGTCCGGGGTGTTTCATCAGGTAATGCAACAGACGGAATTCGGTGGGGCCGATCTTGATCTCCTGGCCGCGATAGCTGACCTGCGCCTGCCCGGCATCCAGGGTCAGCGGCCCGACGCTGACGCAATCGGCGATCTGTTCGGGCGCGCGGCGGCGCAGCAGGGCGTGGATGCGCGCGATGAGTTCGCGGTTGGAAAAGGGCTTGGTGACGTAATCATCCGCGCCGCCTTCCAGCCCCGCCACCTTGTCGCTTTCCTCGCTGCGGGCGGTGAGCATGATGATGGGGATGTTTTGCGTGCGCGGCGCGGCGCGCCACTGACGCGCCAGTTCCAGGCCGCTTTGTCCGCCGGGCAGCACCCAGTCGAGCAAAATGAGATCGGGCAGGACGGCGTTCAGTTCTCGCTGGGCGGCGCGACCGTCCGCGGCGGCGATGGGCAGGAAACCGCCGTGGCGCAGGTTGATCAAGAGCAGTTCGAGGATGTCGGGCTGGTCCTCGACGACCAGGACGCGCGGCCGGGGCGTAAAGGCATGGCTCATGACAAGGTCTGGTTTTCCTGCAGGACGGCTTCGATTTCCGCCAGCGGACGATGACGCACATCCGCGCCCCATGTGATGTATATAACATATTCAGCGATGTTCTTGGCGTGATCGCCGATGCGCTCCACGGCCTTGGCGATGAACAGCAGATCCAGGCTGTCGCTGATGGTGCGCGGGTCTTCCATCATGTAGGTGATGAGTTTGCGGGTAAAGCCCTTGAATTCGCGGTCAATCAGGTCGTCTTCCTTGACGATGGAAACGGCGGCGCCGACATCCAGCCGGGCAAAGGCATCGAGCGCGCGGCGAATGAGACTGGAGGCCATGTCGGAAGCCACGCGCAAATCGCCAATCGGCATGTCGCGCGCCTCGCCGCTCTCCACGATGGATTTGACCTTGCGCGCGATCTTCTGTGCTTCGTCGCCGGCGCGCTCCAGGTTGGTGGTGATCTTGGAAATCGCCAACAGAAGACGCAAATCGCGGGCGGCGGGCTGGCGGCGGGCGACGATCGAGGTGAGCGCCCGGTCGATCGCCACCTCCATGTCGTCTACCCGGTCTTCGGCGTGGATGACTTCATCGGCCAGGGGCACGGAAAAATTCGCCAGCGCCTGCACGGCGCGCTGGATCTGCGTTTCGACCAGGCCGCCCATTTCCATCAATTGCGTGGAAACGCTGTTCAGGTCGCTGTCGAATTGGGAAGAAAGATGTTTTTCGCTCATGATGGGGTCTTAGCCGAAACGGCCAGTAATGTAATCTTCGGTTTCCCGCCGATTGGGTTTGAAGAACATCTGTTCGGTTTCGCCGAATTCCACGAGATCGCCCAGATACATGTAGGCCGTGTAGTCGCTCACCCGCGCCGCCTGCTGCATGTTGTGAGTGACGATGACGACGGTGTAATCCTTTTTCAGTTCCGCGATCAATTCCTCGACGCGGGCGGTGGAAATCGGGTCGAGCGCCGAGCAGGGTTCGTCGAGGAGCAGAAGTTCCGGCTTGATGGCGATCCCGCGCGCGATGCACAGCCGCTGTTGCTGCCCGCCGGAAAGGCTCGCGCCGCCCTGGCGGAGTTTATCCTTCACTTCCTCCCACAGCGCGGCTTTTTTCAGCGCCCACTCTACCCGCTCCTCAAGATCAATCAAGGAAAGTCTTTCAAAGAGTTTCACGCCGAAGGCGATGTTGTCGAAAATCGACATGGGAAAGGGCGTCGGCTTCTGGAACACCATGCCGATGCGGGCGCGAATCAGGGCCACGTCCTGCCGCGAAGTGAGCAGGTTTTCGCCGTCCAGCAGGATTTCTCCCGTCGCGCGCTGGTCGGGATACAGCTCGTACATCCGGTTGAAGGCGCGCAGGAGCGTGGACTTGCCGCAGCCCGAAGGGCCGATGAAGGCCGTGACCCGGTTGGCGGGAATGTCCAGGTTGATGTTCTTGAGCGCGTGGAATTTGCCGTAATAAAAATCCAGGTTGCGCACGGACATTTTTACGGGCGGCAGGCTGGGGGTTGGCGTGTCGGTCATGATGAGGGTCATTTGTGACGGGAAAGGAGCCGCGCCAGGATATTGAGTCCCAGCACGGCGAGCGTAATCAGGAAAACGCCCACCCACGCCAGTTGCTGCCAGTTTTCATAGGGACTCATGGCGAACTGGAAAATGGTCACGGGCAGGTTGGCGGTCGGGCCGGAAAGGTCGCTCGTCCAGAACTGGTTGTTGAGCGCCGTGAAGAGAAGCGGCGCGGTTTCGCCGGAAATGCGCGCCACGGCAAGCAGGATGCCGGTAATCACCCCCGCCCTTGCCGCGTTCAGGGTGACGTGGAGAATCACCTTCCATTTCGGCGCGCCCAGCGCGTAGGCCGCTTCGCGCAGGCTCGACGGAATCAGCGCGAGCATGTTTTCCGTCGTGCGGATGACGACGGGAATGACGATGAGCGACAGCGCCGCCGCGCCCGCCCAGCCGGAAAACCGTTGGAAACGGATGACGATGATTGCGTAGACGAACAGCCCGATGACGATGGAAGGCGCGGAAAGCAAAAGGTCGTTTACGAAGCGCACCGTGACCGCCAGCGCGCCGCGCGGATGGTATTCGGCGAGATAAATGCCGGAAAGAACGCCAATTGGCGCGCCGATGAAGGTTGCCGCGGCCACCATCAGGAAGGAGCCGAAGAGCGCGTTGGCCAGTCCGCCCGCGTCATTGGGCGGCGGCGTGCTTTGCGTGAAAAGCGTGAGGCTCAGGCCGCCGAATCCAAGCCAGAGGGTTTCCCACAGAATCCACATCAGCCAGAAGACGCCGAAAACCATGGCGGCGAGCGAGAGCGTGAGCGCCGCCTGGTTTATCCGTTTGCGGCGGGCGAAAAACGCCGCCCGCGCCTTATGATTCGCGGAAACTTCCGGGTTTGTGGAAGAATCGGGCAAGGCGTTCATGCGCGCGTCCCTTCGTTTTTTTGCAGCCGCAGCAGAAGCAGCCGGGAAAAGACCAGCACCACGAAGGTAATCAAGAAGAGGATGAGACCCAGGTAGATCAGCGCCGCCTGGTGCATGCCCGGCGCGGCTTCGGCGAATTCGTTGGCGAGCGCCGAGGTGATGCTGTTGGCGGCCTCGAAGAGCGAGGGCGAGCGCAACTGGTTCATGTTGCCGATGACGAAGGTCACCGCCATCGTCTCGCCCAGGGCGCGCCCCAGCCCAAGCATGATGCCGCCCAGCACGCCCGCGCGAGTATAGGGAAGCACGATCTTCCAGATCACCTCCCAGGTGGTCGCGCCCAGTCCATAGGCCGATTCCTTCAGGAGCGGCGGCGTGACGTCGAAAACATCGCGCATCACCGAGGCGATGAAGGGAATGATCATGATGGAAAGGATGATGCCGGCCGACAGGATGCCGATCCCCACCGGCGGGCCGGAAACCAGCGACCCGAAGAACGGGGTGTCGCCCAGCCAGGCTTGCAGGGGCTGCTGCACGTAACGCGCCAGCACCGGACCGAACACCATCAGCCCCCACATGCCATAGACGATGGAAGGCACCGCCGCCAGCAATTCGATGGCGGTGCCCAGCGGACGTTTCAACCAGGCGGGGGAGAGTTCCGTCAGGAAAAGCGCGATGCCGAAACTGACCGGCACGGCAATCAACAGCGCGATGGCCGAAGTCATCAGGGTGCCGTAGATCATGACCATGCCGCCGAAATCTTCCCGCACGGGGTCCCAGGCGTTGTGTGTCAGGAATCCCAGTCCGTAGCGCTCGATGGCGGGCCAGGCGCCGATGAAAAGCGAAAGGAGGATGCCCAGCAGCAAGGCCAGTGTGAGCAGAGCCGCGCCGCGCGTCACCACGCCAAAGAGCAGGTCGGAGAACGTGTTGGAAAAAACGCCTCCCTTGCGGCGGGAAGTTGGCGGCAAAGACGCGGGTGGCAAAGCCGGGGGAGACAAAAGCGCCTCTACCATGAAAACGCCCCGCGCATTCCGAACGCCATCGCTGATCCCAATGATGATTCCACTGTAGAATTCCCCGTCATGGAAAAGAAAGCCGCACTTTATCCCGGATTTGTGACAAAACGATGACAGGTTTGAATCCGATGAATAACCCTCTGTTTCCTTCATGGTCTCCTTCCGAAAACGGATGGGTCATGCGCCATCAACCGAAATGCGACCATGTCGATAACGTGGCCTTTTCGCCGGATGGCCGTCTTGTCTTGCTGAACAGTTGGGATAAGATTTTCATCCTGGATGCGCCAACCGGCACGATCCTGCGGGAACTGAAAGGAGGCTGCAACGCCATTTTTTCACCGGATGGCCGCTATGTGCTGGCACGCAGCGGAGGGAACGCCATGCTCTGGCAAGTGGACACCGGTCAGTTGCGCTTGCAGTTGGAAGGCGCAACTGGCCGTCTTGCCTTTTCTCCCGATAGTTCGCTGGTATTGAGCGCTGACGCTGGCACGGCGGAAAATTCCGTCTGCCTGTGGGAGATTGCAAGCGGCAGGAAACGCTTTGAAGTACGTGAGCAGAAATCGTCGAACCCGTGTCCCAACGTTTCCTCGCTTGCCTTTTCGGCGGATGGCACACGCTTCTTCGTGAGTTTTCGTAACGAGGCAGCCTGTGTCTGGGACGTGGAAAGCGATAGGGAATTGCTGCGGCTGGCGGGAGACGATGTCCGAGCCATTCTTTCTCCCAATGGACAATATGTGTTGACCTTTCATCGTCTTCACAAGATTGCCCATCTTTGGGACACGATCACCCGGCAGGAAGTCTTGCGGTTGCAAGACGAAACCATCAGGGTTGGAATTGATTTCGCCGTTTTCTTGCCGGATGGGCAGCGCGTCATTGCGGGCAAATATTCCAGGGCGTGTATATGGGACGTGACAAGCTACGGTAATACGGAAGCACCGAAAATCGAATCACGCAGCAGCATCCTGAAAGTAGAATCGCCCGACGGCGAATTCATTGCCTTGTCCCCCGATGGCTCGCGCATGGCCTTCAAGGTCAATCATTCCCGTCACCGCAATGGAACGTATGTCCTCAATACTGCCACAGGTGAGGAATTGCGCCATCTGGGACAAACGTCATGGGGCGAGGCGGGTGTTTTTTCGCCAGATGGTCAGAATTTTCTAATTGGCGACAGTGGGGGAGCCGTTCTCTGGAATATCGCCAGCGATAAGAGCATCTGGCGCTTTGGCAATCTTGCCGACAATGTTTCCAGCGTGGCTTTTTCTCCGGATGGCGCCCGTATCGCATCCACGACAACGTTCCATAACCACGGGAATCCATATGCGTTTTATCTCTGTCTCTGGGATGCAGCAACGGGAAAGGAATGTCTACGGCTGGAAGACAAGGATGCGGCCCTCAATTACCCGGTCAAGGAACTTGCTTTTTCGCGGGATGGCCGGTATTTGCTGACCTGTTCCGGTGTGAATGTCTACATCTGCGACGCCGCCGGGAACGACAGGAAACTCCGAAAGCTGGAAATACCGAAAAAATTCAGCGCCCTGGATTTTTCGCCGGATGGACAACAGGTATTGGTCGGATTTGAAGACAATATCATCGCCCTGCTGGATGTCGCCAGCGGCGAGGAAATCCTGCGGATGGAACATGCCGAAAGCCTCCCGCCGCTCCGGGAACAGCGTATCCATCCAGAATATTTGGATATAACGGCAGAGCGGCCGGAACACATCAACTGCGTCGCTTTTTCACCGGATGGCCGTCATGTCCTGGCGGGAGTCGAAGCCTGGCAGGCAAATTCGCGCATTCACATGGAATTGCGCGGTCACGGTTGCATGCTCCATGTTCGTGGCAGCAAAATTTACTCCGCATCCCTGTGGGATGCCGCAACCGGCAAAAAAATCCTGCGCCTTGACGGGCATCGAGACAAGATTCATTGGTTCGCCTTTTCCCCGGATGCCCGGCGTATCCTGACCGCTTCCGGCGACAAGACGACCCGTGTGTGGGATGCCCAAACGGGCAAAGAACTGTTCCAGCTTGAAAGCGAGCGGAAAATCGAATCCGTTGTTTTTTCAGAAGACGGACGCTTCCTGATTGGAAACGCCGAATGGGACAGGGTCTGCCCGTGGAGGGGCTACCTGTGGGATGCCGCGACCGGCAAACTGTTGCGAACACTGGAACTGGAAGGAACACTCGCCGCGTGCTCGCCGGATGGCAAGCGGCTGCTTACGATTCGCGGCGCGCATTTTTATCTCTGGGATACCGAAACGGGCGCGGCGCATTACAGGATTCATCCCTACCGCGACGGCTGGCTCGTGCTCTACCCGGACGGGCGCTACCGTTGTGGCGGCATCGAACACCTCGTGCTCACCCGCAACCTGGAATTCCGCCCGGTCGACGCCGAATTCGAAGCGCATTGGCGTCTGCGGGATTGAAGTGGAACAGGCGGGGATGTTCGCTGCGGCCAAAAGAAGAACGCTGCGCGACAAAAAGTCCGCACAGCGCCGCTTGCCTTGCGTGTTGGGCGTCACGGGAATGGCTGTGAGCGCACAAACCGCGACCTACGGTTTTCTCACCGCTTTGCCGGAAGCGTCCTTGATGTCTTGCCAGGAGCGGATGATGATTTCCTTCACTTCCTGCGGCATGGGCACGTAATCCAGCTCGGACGCCAGTTTGTCGCCGTTCTTGTAGGCCCAGGCGAAGAAATCGAGCGTCGCGGCGGCCTGGACGGGTTTTTCCTGCGCCTTGTGCATCAGGATGAAAGTCGCGGAGGTGATCGGCCAGGATTCATTGCCGGGCTGGTTGGTGAGGATCTGGTAAAAACTCGTCTTCCAGTCCGCGCCCGCGGCGGCGGCCTTGAAGCTGGCTTCCGACGGCTGCACGAAACGGCCCGCGCTGTTTTTCAGTTGCACATGGGTCATCTTGTTCTTTTCGGCGTAGGCGTATTCGACATAGCCGATGGAATCCGGCAGGCGGCCAACGAATGCCGCCACGCCTTCATTTCCCTTGCCGCCGACGCCAACCGGCCAGTTGACCGAGGTGCCTTCGCCAACCTTCGCCTTCCATTCCGCGTTGACCCGGCTCAGGTAATGCGTAAAGCCGAAGCTGGTGCCCGAACCGTCGGCGCGCCGGACGACGGCAATGGCCGTGGAAGGCAGGCTCAAGCCAGGATTGATCGCCATGATGGCAGGATCGTTCCAGTGGGTGATCTTGCCCAGGTAGATGTTGCCCAGCACCTGCCCGTCGAGTTTGAGCTGGCCGGGCGCAACCCCCTTCAAGTTGACGATGGGCACGATGCCGCCGATGACCGTCGGAAACTGGAGCAATCCCTTTTCCTTCAGGGCCGCGTCCGTCAGCGGCGCGTCGGAAGCGCCGAAATCCACGGTCTTCGCCTCGATCTGCTTCAATCCCGCGCTGGAACCCACCGACTGGTAGTTGATCCGGTGCCCCGTCGCCTTGTTGTATTCCGCCGCCCATTTGGTGTAAAGCGGCGCCGGAAAACTCGCGCCCGCGCCGGTCACATTCGTTTGCGCCCAGGCGCTGGAAGTCGCGCCTGCCGCGATGCAAACCGCCAGTGAAGCGGCCCGGAAAAATCGTAGTTCTCTGATTTGCATTTCATGCTCCTGTGTTTGAAGTAAAAACAGGAACACTCTAGCGATAGTTTGTGACATTCATGTGACGTGACGGAAGAAGGCGGGGATGTCACGGACTTTTGAATCTGTCCGCCTGAATGGTTTTCAGATTGTCCGCTTTTTCATGCCGTATGCCAATTGCCGGAGGGCGCAGCCCACTGGCGTCGGCATACGGCGCGGACGCCGGCGCCTCAGGCAACCCTGCTGGTCGCCGTCTTCACCTCCTTTCCTTCCGCCGTGTAGTCCGCGAGTCTCCTCTGCCCATGGAAGACCGCCATGCGCCCATCCGGGTAACGATGCACTTCCACTTTGGCCTTCACGTAGTGGCAACGATGCTTGTCCATTGGCAGTTGCGGCGTCCGTTTCTCGAACTTCACG
>JAITRP010000022.1 GCA_031288305.1 Zoogloeaceae bacterium | reverse complement strand
AAGGTTGAGACCCCGGCCTGAAGGCCGGGGGATCAATCCGTAGCCATTGGGGAGGGGAGAGAAACCCCTTCCCAATGACGTTGGACCGGCAGCCCTGAAGGGCTGCCGCTAATTTCTTGCTGATCGAAAGCCTCATGGAGAAGGCGAAGAAGCAACAGCGGGGGAAGCCGCGGCGGGCGCGACGAAACCCGGCTCGCCCGGCCCCGGCGTAGCGGGTTGCGCGCCGAAAACCAGGCTTTGCGGCGAATGCTCCAGCGTATCCAGCACTTGTTCGAAACGGCGGGCGGCAAGGGAAAGATCGTGGGCGGTGGTTCTGATCTTGGGGATCAGCGCGTCTTCCGGACGGATTTTTGACGCGCCTTCGTCCCGCAGCAGCTTCTCGGCGCGGCGCGCCGCCTGATCCGTGCGCGCCACCAGTTGCCGCGCGTCTTCCATCAACAACGGCGCGGCGTGTACCGCGGCGGAAAGACTGCGCGCATTTTCTTCGGAAAATACCGACTGCAAATGGGCAAAAGAAGCGTCCATGCGCTGACTGGCGGACTCCAGATGCGCGAGCGTCCGCTCCAGACGCTGGCGATTCTGCGTATCCAGAACCGCGTTGGCATTGACGAGAAAGGCGCGCGTCTCCGCGAGAATGGCGGGCAGGCTGTCTTCCAGGCGATCCAGAAAGGATGGCTGCATCTGGATGCGCGGCAACGGGCCGCTCAAGGTCTGGCTGTTTCCCCGCGGCGCGCCGTCTTCCAGCAACACATGCGCCAGGCCGGTAATGCCCTGATAAGCCAGACGCGCGGTCGTGGCGCTGTTCAACGGAACAAAGGTTTCGGCTTCCACGTGAATCAGGATGTTGCGCGCATCCATCGGATCGAGCTGGATGCCCTGCACCTTGCCCACGCGAATCCCCCGGTACAACACCGGCGCCTGCGGATTCAGGCCGCCGACATTCTGCTGGGTGACCAGAACGAACTCGCGCGTTTCCGCGCGGCGTTCGCCAAAGGCATAAAACGCCATCAGCGTCGCGGCAAGCAGCGCAAGAGTAAACAATCCGGCAAGAAGGGCATGCGCGCGATTTTCCATGCGGGTCCGATCAGTGGGTTCAGGAGCAATTTTTCATGGCACGGGCGAATTCTTTCACGCTCTGTCCGCCCTGCCAACAGAAATTCAGCGAAACGCCGCCTGCCGCGTACTCATTTTTGGTAACGGCGGCGCGCTCAGCCTTTTCCAGCGACCGAAGGAAGATTGAAAAATTGTTCGATGGCTGGATGCGGGAAGGCGCGCACGGCGTCGAGCCTGCCGCGCGTCAGGATGCGCTGTTCCGCCAACACGGCGATTTCACAATCGAGACCGCGCAGGGTATCCATGTCGTGCGTCACCAGCACCACGGTGAGCGATAAACGCTGTTGCAAGGCGCGGATCAGGCGCACGAAGCCCTGGCCGCGCGCCGGATCGAGACCCGCCGTCGGTTCGTCGAGCAACAGCAGTTCCGGTTCCAGCGCCAGCGCGCGCGCCAGCGCCACGCGCTTTATCATGCCGCCGGAAAGTTCCGACGGCATCAAGCGGGCATGCGCCGGTTCCAGTTCCACCATCGTCATTTTCAGGCGCACCAGTTCGGCAATCCAGGCTTCGTCAAGAAAACCGAGTTCGCGCAAGGGAAAAGCGATATTGTCGAAAACCGGCAGGGCGGAAAAAAGCGCGCCCTGCTGGAACAGCATCCCCAAGCGCCTGCGAATGTCGCGTTGCAGCAGCGCGTCCGGCGCGCGCAGGTCATGCCCGAACAGACGCACACTGCCCCGGTGCGGCGGCAGCAGACCAAGAATCTCCCGCAGCAGCGTGGTCTTGCCGCTGCCCGAACCGCCGACCAGCGCCACCACTTCCCCTGTCCGCACCTGGAAATCCAGATCCTTGTGGATGACGATCTCGCGGTAACGGCTCCAGATGCCGCGCATGTCGATGACGGGAACGGGTAAGGTCGCGCGCATGCTAGTGTAGCAGCCAGTCACGTTGAATCGACGCAATTCTGGCGTGACTGCCCGCCGGAATCCCCCTGTCCCTCCCTCCTTGCGGGGGAGGGCGGCGCGCAGCGCCGTGGGAGGGGGACGGCTCAAAAGAGCAAAGCCGTTGAACTTGTGTAGCTTCCCCTCTCCCGCAAGGGAGGAGGGGGACAAAAGCGTTTGCGCTGTCTTCAGGCATTTTTGGTTTCATGGAGTTCATTCAGCATGATTGACCACTAGACGCCAAAATCTCGGGTAAATACGGCGAGTATGGCGTCCGCGATAATCACCAGGGTGATTGCCGACACCACGGAAGCGGTGGTGCGCCGGGAAAGGCTTTCGGTATTGGGGCGCACGTGCAGGCCGAAATGACAGGCGATGATCGAGATCAGGCCGCCAAAGAGAACGCCCTTGCACAGGCCGATCCAGAGATTGGCGATGGGCACCGCGTCCGGCAGGGCGCTGAAGAAATAAACGACGGAAAGATCCAGTTCCTTCCATGCCGCCAATGCCCCGCCCAACAACGCCGCCATGCAAGACCAGACCACCAGGAGCGGCATGACCAGCACCAGCGCCGCCACCTTGGGCAACACCACGCGCAAGGTGGCGGAAACGCCCATTGCCGCGAGCGCGTCGATTTCTTCCGTCACTCGCATGACGCCAATCTGCGCCGTCATTGCCGATCCGGAACGTCCGGCGACCAGCACCGCCACCAGCACCGGCCCCAACTCGCGGATAATGCCGACGCCAAGAATATTGACAATGAAGATGTCCGCCCCGAAGGCTTTCAATTGCAGGGCGGAAAGGTAGCTGATGGTGATGCCGATCAAAAAGCCCACCAGGGCGGAGACCGGCAGGGCTTCCACGCCCGCCCGGAAGATATTGGCGGAAAACTCCTTCCACGGAATGCTTTTGGGATGGCGGCACAAGAACCCCGCCGACAGCGCCAGGCGTCCCAGAAGATCGACCAGTCCCAGCGTGTTGCGGGCAATGCCCAGGGTAAAGATGCCCACGCGCCGCAAACCGCCCGCGAGCGCGGATTCTCCCCGGACATTGGGCGCGGATTCCGCCGCCGGAAGCGCCGCAATCCGCTCCAGCGCCGCGCGCGCCCTGGGCGAAATCTTCGCGTCTTCCGGAAAACATCCTCCCCAAAGCCGCCAGAGCAATATGGCAAGCGCGCTATCCATCCGGGTGACCGCCGACAAATCCCAATGCTTTGTCCGCCGCGCCGCCGCCAGCAAGGCCGCTCGCATGGCGGGCTTTTGCAGGAGGCTTGCCAGCGTCCATTCTCCAGAGAGCGTGACCACGCCGTCCTGCGTATGGCTCAACGCGGGAGCAGAGGGAATATCCGTCGCATGCGGCGTCATTTCGTTCATCCGCCGCGTTCCGAGCCGGAGGATTTCAGTTTCAGGGTAAATCCGGTCAAACGCCATGCCAGGATTTCTTCTTTCAGCGCGGCGGCGGTCCATGGATTGTCCGCCAGCCAGCGCGCGGGCATTTCCAGCAACACGCCCTTGGGCATGGCCTGGACGCCGTATTGCGGCAAATCGCGGTCGTCCCGGCTGCGATGCAGCAACACTGCCAGACGCAAACAGAACACCATGCGCCAGGTCGGCAAATCATCCGGCGGCACCAGGAGCTTTTCCAGTTTGCCGCGATGCCCCAGCACCAGCAACGCCAGGAGCGAACGATCCTTGTTGGAAAAACCCGGCATGTCGGCATAGGTCAGGATATACGCGCCATGCTTGTGATAGCTGTTATGCGCCACGGAAATTCCAATTTCATGCAACGTGGCCGCCCAGGCGAGAAATTGCGCCTCCTCTTCGCTTTGGCGGCCAACGGTCACGGTCAGGCGATAGAGGATTTCCAGCGCCGTCTGCCGCACCCGCACGGCCTGCCTGCGTTCCACCTGATAGCGGCGCGCGAACTGCTTGACGGTGGCGTCGCGCATGTCGTTTTGCTGGAAACGCCCCAGCAGGTCGTACAGTACGCCCAGGCGCAACGCGCCATCGGCATAGCTCATATACGTCAAATCCAGTTCGTCGAAGATCGCCAGCATGATCGCCAGTCCGCCCGGCAGCACTGGCAGACGGTCGGCGCGCGATCCGGGGACGTTGAGCGCGTAGATGGAACCGGCCTTGATCAGCATGTTGGAGAGTTTTTCCAGTCCTTCGCGCGTAATGCCGGTCACATTGCCGCGGTTCAGGCGATTCAGCTCCAGCAAATCCGCTAGCGCCCGCGCCGTCCCGGAAGAACCGACGGCTTCTTTCCAGCCTTGCTGCATGTAGGCGTGGGCGATGAGTTCCACTTCCTTGGCGGCGGCGGATTGCGCCTCGCGCAGACGTTTCTTGTCGATGCGCCCATCGGGAAAATAGCGCAGGGTATAGCCGACGCAGCCCATGTAGAGCGAATCCATGAGCAACGGATCGGATTTCTTGCCGATGATGAATTCCGTGGAACCGCCGCCGATATCCACCACCAGCCGCTTGTGCGTCGCCAGCGGCAGGGAATGCGTCGCGCCGATGTAAATCAGCCGCGCCTCTTCGCGCCCGGCAATGATTTCAATGGGAAAACCCAGCGCCGCCTCGCCGCCCGCAATGAACTCTCCCGCATTCTTGGCGACGCGCAAGGTATTGGTCGCCACCGCGCGCACAGCCTTCCTGTTCAGGCTGCGGATGCGCTCCCCAAAACGCCCCAGCGCCTCCCATCCCCGCCGCAGACTGGCCGCGTCCAGCATCTTTTCCGGCGTCAACCCGCTTGCCAGACGCACCGTCTCCTTCAGGGAATCCAGCGGATAAATCTGATCCTCCACCACCCGCCCAATTTGCAGGCGAAAACTGTTGGATCCCAAATCCACCGCCGCTATCGTTTCGTATTCCATCAACACCCCATTCCACGACAAGAGGCAAGAATTCTAGCACTCCAGAGGGCTGGGGACAGAAGACAGAAGACAGAGGACGGATGGCAGGAGACGAATGTAGGGGCGGGACGCATGCGTCGCCCCCGCGCGTCTTCCCCCCCCCTGCGGGGGAGGGGGCCGAAGGCCGGGAGAGGGGACGGTTCAGAATGCCTTTGCGCCAAGGTACAAAGGACAGAGGACAGATCGCTCGCTGTGCTCGCCTTGTGGTCTGTATCTCGTAGTCACATGTTTGGGCATGGTCCGTTCCGTTGATTCTTCTGTCCTCTGCCCTTCGCCTTCTGAACTCTATCGCGCGCGCATCATGGCCTTGGCCGCGGGTTCCTTGTGGTCGGTCCAGAACAGGCTGTTCCATTCCGAGACCTCCCGATCCTCGATCAGGTTGTAAGACAGGATGCCTCCTTTGATTCGCCAACTCATGAGACGTACGCCGCCATGCAGTTCTTTTTGCTCATGCGCAGGCGCGCCATAATCCTCGTGTAATTTATCCAGCATGCGCGGATGGCTCTGCCAGGGAATATCTATCTTGAAACTGGCAAGCTTCGTTCCCTTGAAGAAAAAAGCAATCTGTTTGGCCTCGATGCCATGAAAAGAATTCAGATTCGCATAACAGACGCGACTTCCAAGAGAAAAACCTGGCTTCGTGTCCGCGCATTTCAACTCAAGAGCGGGCAGGATCTGCTGGACTTCGGCCTCCCCCATGCTGGAGGAAAACTGGTTCAGATCGACAGACAGCGCCAATGGGTCCTCGCCGAACAGAAGACCTTGATTGCGCGCAAGGAAAACCGCTGCGGCAAGAAGCAGCAAAACGCCAAGAAATTTCAAAGGTTTCATCGCAAGAGCAACTCCCAGTTTGAAAAACCGCTCTTCAAAAGCGCGGATCGGGCAATCATGTTTTCGTTATTTCTTCGTTCAGGGAACGCGCTCCTGCATATGGCCGAAACATGGAAAGCAGGCTGGTCAATGCGGCGCCGATTGCGAAAACACGTTCAGCACCACGACACCCGCGAGAATCAGGCCAATGCCGAGCAGGGCGGGAAAATCCAGCCGCTGGCCGTAGAAGAACCACGCGGCAGCGGTGATGAGCGCGATGCCCGCTCCCGACCAGATCGCGTAAATGACGCCGACCGGCAGCTTTTCCATGACGAGGGACAGAAAGAAGAAGGCAAGGACATACCCCGCGATCGCCACACAAGACGGACCGAGGCGCGTGAATCCCATGCAGGATTTCAGAGCGGTCGTTGCCGTGACTTCGGCCGCGATGGCAAGCGCCAGATAGACATGGTGCATGTTTGCTTCCTTTCCTGCTTGTGGAGTACGTCCTCTCATGGGCGGCACGACCGCCGGATCCCGGCGGGATGGACAGGGACGCGCCAGAAAATCGCCATGACGCGAGTTCGCCCCGCAAAACCGATGCGGCAAAATGACGCATCCCTTCGGCCTCAATCGTTGCAGGCCACGCAGGGCAGGTCGATGAGCGTGGAAGCGAGACAGGGGGGGGAATAGAGATAGCCTTGCACCAGGTCACATTGCATTTCCATCAGGCAGTGGCGTTGTTCTTCGTTCTCCACGCCTTCCGCAACGGTTTTCATGTGCAAGGTGTGCGCCATCAACACCACGGCCTGCACCAGCGAAAAGCTGTTCTGCTCGCCGTCGCCCGCAATGCCGTCAACGAAACTCTTGTCGATTTTCACCACATCCACCGGATAACGCGCCAGATAGGAAAGCGAAGAATAGCCCGTGCCGAAATCATCAATGGCAATCCGCAGACCCTTCTTTCGCAGTTGGGTAAACACGTTGAAAATACGCTCCGGATCATCGGCCATCGAGGATTCGGTCAGTTCAATTTCCAGGCAATTTGGATTGATGCCGGTAGCCTCGACAATTTCCAGCACCATCTCCGTAAAGCCGGGGTTGCGGAACTGACGGGCGGAAACATTGACGGCCACCCACTGTACCGGCAGGCCGGAACGCTGCCATTCCACCAGTTGCCGGCAACCATTCTCCAGACACCAGCGTCCCAGAGCATCAATATAGCCGGAATTTTCCGCCAGGCTGATGAAGTCATGAGGCATGAGCAGGCCGCGCGTGGGATGCCGCCAGTAACACAGGGCTTCCACGCCATAAATCACGCCGCTGCGCGTATCGACCTGCGGTTGATAGTAAAGGCACAGTTCGTTGCGCCGGATGGCGTGGCGCAGGTCGTTCTCCAGTTCCAGGCGTTCCAGCGAATGCTGGTTGTCGCTTTCCTGGAAGAAGCGAAACGTGGCGCGTCCGGCGCTCTTGGCGTTGTGCAACGCCACATCGGCGTTTTTCAGCAGGACTTCCCAGGTTTCGCCATCAGCGGGATATACGGCGATGCCGATACTGACCGTGACGTGTATCTCCCGCCCTTCCAGCTCGAATGGCGCGGCAAAGGCGCTCATGACAAGGCTGGCCTGTTTGGCGGCGTCCGCGTGGGTGGCAATGCCATCTGGCAACAAAATGGCGAATTCGTCTCCGGAAAGCCGCGCCAGGGTATCGCCTTCATGCAACAACGCCTGTATCCGCTGCCCAACCGCGGACAGCAGGCTGTCGCCCGCGCGATGTTCCAGGGAATCGTTGATGTTCTTGAAATGATCGAGATCGAACAATATGACCGCCAGCGGACGATGACTGCGATGCGCCTGCCGAACCGCCGTTTCCAGTCGATCCTGGAAAAGCAGCCGGTTGGCCAGTCCCGTCAGCAGATCGTGGTAGGACAAGCGATGGATGCGGGCTTCCGCCTGCTTGCGCTCGGAAATATCGGAAAAGAGCGCGATGTACTGCGCCACGTCCCCTTCCTCGTTACGCACCGCCGTAATGGAAAGCCATTCCGGGTAGGTTTCGCCATTCTTGCGGCGATTGATGATTTCCCCTTGCCAATGGTCCGACTCGTCCAGGCTGCGCCACATCTCGCGGAAGAATTCCTTGTCGTGCAGACCGGAACCCAGCAATTCGCCCGGCGTCCTGCCCCTGGCGTCGGCCTCGCTGAAGCCGGTAATCTGGGAAAAGGCCGGATTGATCGAAATGATCCGCCCATCCGGCCCGGCAATGGTCATGGCTTCGGCAAGGCTGTCGAAGACGCCGGCGGCAATGCGCAAGCGTTCTTCGGACTGATGCTGCGCGGTTACATCGCGGAAAGACGCCACATACCCCTGCGCGACGTTCTTGTCATCCAGATTGGGCAGCGGCCCGCCAAGGAAAAGAGCGGGGAAATGCTCGCCACTGGCGCGACACAGCCATTCCTCGCCCTCGAATGAACGCCCCGCCTGACGCGCGGCGCGGAAGGCGGAATCCGAACGGGATTCGCGCGGCCAGATTTCCGCCAGATCGCGCCCCAGCAAATCCGCTTCCCGTCTGCCCAGCAAATGCTCCGCGCGCCGGTTCATGAAGTTCAAGCGCCCTTCACTGTCAAAGCTGAAAATGCCTTCGCCCAGATGGTTGGCAATGTTGTCCAGCAGGGAGTGACTGTTTTCCAGTTCCCGCGCCGTATATTGCAGACGCAGCACTATCAGCACCACCGCCACCACCATGAGCAACGAAAATATCGCCATCAGCCGCCGATAGTATTCCGCCTGTACGGTCGCCTGGTTATAGGCGCGAATGTATTCGCCATAGGCCAGTTCCAGGTCCTGCGTAAAGTGATTGCGCGAAATGGAGAACATCAAGCGTTGCACCGGCAGATGATTGTTCACAATCTGCCGCGCATGCGCCGCCAGCAGCGAGCCGCGCGTCGCCGCCGCGCCCGACCAGGTCTTGCTGAGCGCCTCCAATTGTTCCAGGTGGGTGAAAATGGCCGGAATTTCTTCCGTCTGCTGTTCATTGACAAACACCAGCACGTCGCGAGTAATGGCGTTCAACAAATCGACGCTGCCCTCTTTCGTCGCCTGGAACTGCCGGGAAAGATTGACGAAGTGATACAGGGAATTGACCAGCACGGTATTCTGGCGCTTGAAATCATCCAGCGCCGTTTCCTTCGCCAGCCATGCCTGACGCGCCGGGGCCAGCGCTTCCGGTCGTCCCATCCGCTCAAACTGCCGCTGCAGTCCCTGCAACAGATTCGTCACCTGCAAGGTGGAATTCGCCAGCGAATCATAGCCCTGCAACTGGCGATGCCGCAACCGCAGCACATCCAGATTGATGCGGGTATCCAGCGCCAGGATCTGGCGCATGTCCAGTTCGACCTGACTACGCGCCTTGTCGTCGACTACGCTGCTCTTGATGTAAAACACGAACAGCACGCCGCCCAGCACCGCCAGCAACAACCACGGCAAGAGCGTGCGCCAAACCGGTTTCAGTCTCATTGCAGTTTCTCCCCGGTCAGGGTGTGCAAGAAGCGCACGATGGACGCAACATCTTCCTGGGACAGGTCTACGCCCAACTGGAAACGTCCCATGAGCGCCACTGCTTCTTCCAGCGAATCCGTCGAGGCGTCATGAAAATACGGCGCGGTCAGCGCCACGTTCCGCAAACCGGGCACCTTGAACACATGCTTGTCCTCTTCGCGCCCCGTGACGTTGTAACGCCCCAGATCCGCCTGCGCGGCCTTCTTGTCGGCAAAATAATCCTGCATCACGCCAAAGCGCTGAAAAAGATTGCCGCCGACATTTTCTCCCTGATGACAGGCCACGCAACCATGCCGCCGGAAAAGGCGATACCCCTCCAGTTCCTCGTCCGTGAGCGCGCTCGTGTCGCCCAGCAGCCAGCGATCCATGCGCGAAGGCGTCACCAGGGAGCGTTCGTATTCGGCAATGGCGTCCTGCACCGCCTCCGCAGTGGGTTCCGCCTGGTAAATGGCGCGAAAGGACGACGCCATCCGCGCGTCCGCGCGCAGGGTCGCCAGCGCCTTGTCCCAGGTATTCGCCATTTCCGCCGGATTGAGCACAGGCCCGGCCACCTGCTCTTCCAGACTGCCCGCGCGTCCATCCCAGAACTGGCGGAAGTTGAAGACGGCGTTATATACCGTTGGCGCATTGATATCGCCTTCCTGTCCATTCACGCCCAGGGAACGGGCGCGCCGATCCACGCCTCCCGTCGCCAGATCATGACAAGTGGCGCAACTGACGCTGCCGTCACGGGAAAGGCGCGCGTCATGAAACAGGAGTTTTCCCAGCGCCACTTTCCGCGCATCCAATGTCGTCAGCTCACGAATGGGCGACAACGGCTCATCCAGACGCATGCTGGGCGCTGCCGTCTCACCGCGCAGGATATCCATTGCCGGTTCCGCCACTTTGAGGGAACGCAAATGAAAATAAACGCCCAGCGCCAGAACGACCCCCGCCGCCAACCCCAGCACAAGCCATTTTGTCCACCCTGAAGAAGCATGTTCCGTTTTTCGGTCCAACATGATGCGCATACCCGCCGTTTTTCTTGTCTCAAGGAAAAGCGCGACTATTCTAAAATGAGTTTCCGTTTGATACAAATGTAGCGCGCCATGAACACAGTAAGGCAAGGTTGAACGACCGCCATATTTGGAGAGGAAGCGAGCCGTGTTCTGGAAATCGCGGACATTGTCAAAGGCACGGCATGCGTGTTCATCGTAAAACTAACTCCGGTTTGAAACCCCGCCCTTCAGGGCGGTGCGAAGGTTGAGACCCCGGCCTGAAGGCCGGGGTTTCGACCGTAGCCATTGGGGAGGGGATGCAAACCCCTTC
>JAITRP010000198.1 GCA_031288305.1 Zoogloeaceae bacterium | reverse complement strand
TGCGTTTACCTCCAACTTCGTCAAAAGCGAGGCGCGGAGCGCCGTGGCAATCCAGATGGCGGTTCAGTTTTCTGGAACGGCAAAGCAAGCGGAAAGGCCGTCTGGATTGCCACGGGCCTACGGTCCTCGCTTTTGACGCGCTTGAAGGTGAGCGCATAAATTTTGCGTCCGCGCTTCGCTTGGCGGATTTTTCTTCCACTTTGGATTGCACCCGCCAAGGCGCGAAAAATGTCCAGCCGGGCTATCCTTCCGTATAATGCCCTTCCGAACGACAACATTCCATTTCCCATGATTCCCCGTATAAAAAACACCGTCGTCCTCGGCTTTCTCGGCACCAAGCTCGACGCCATCGGCGGCATCGGGCCGAGGCCGAAGCCGGAGCGCTGGAAAAAATGGCGTCCCAGCGTCGGGCTGTGCCAGCAGACGGAATTGCCCATCCATCGCCTGGAACTCCTCCACGACCCGCTCAACGCTCCCCTGGCAAGGAAAATCCAGGCGGACATCGGCGAGATTTCGCCCGCGACGACGGTGCGGCTCGTCGCGCTTCCCCTCGTCAATCCCTGGGATTTCGAGGAAGTCTATACGCAGCTCTACGAATTCTCCCGGCATTACGATTTCGATGTGGAAAACGAGGATTACCTCGCGCACATCACCACCGGCACTCATGTGGCGCAGATCTGCTGGTTCCTGCTCACCGAGGCGCGCCATGTGCCGGGACGCCTGGTGCAGACCGCGCCGCGCCGAAACGAGGCAGGCGAGCGTCAGGCCCGCCCGGAAGGTTACGCGGAAATCATCGACCTCGATCTTTCCCGCTATGACCAGATCATCCAGCGTTTCCGCCGCGAACAGGCCGACACGGTCAGCCGCCTGAAGGCGGGCATCGCGACGAAAAACGCCGCGTTCAACACGATGATCGAAGAAATCGAGCGCGTCGCCGGGCGCTCGAAATCCCCAATCCTGCTCACCGGCCCAACCGGAGCCGGTAAATCCTTTCTCGCGCGGCGCATCCACGAATTGAAGCAGGAACGCCAGCGTCTCGCCGGACGTTTCGTCGAAATCAATTGCGCCACGCTGCGCGGCGAATCCGCCATGTCCGCCCTGTTCGGCCACGTCAAGGGCGCGTTTACCGGCGCGCAGACCGCCCGCGCCGGACTGTTGCGCGCGGCTGATGGTGGTGTCCTCTTTCTGGACGAGATCGGCGAACTGGGGCTGGACGAGCAGGCCATGCTCCTGAAGGCAATCGAGGAAAAACGCTTCCTGCCCTTCGGCGGCGACGAGGAAACAACAAGCGATTTCCAGTTGATTGCCGGCACCCATCGCAATCTGCGCCAGCGCGTGCGCGAAGGCCGTTTCCGGGAAGATTTGTACGCGCGGATCAATCTCTGGACGTTCGCGCTTCCGGCGCTCGCCGAACGGCCAGAGGACATCGAACCCAATCTGGAATACGAGTTGGAGCGCCACGCCCGCGAGCAGGGCGCGGGCGTGCGTTTTCACGCCGAGGCCCGACGCCGCTACCTCGACTTCGCCACCGCGAAGGACGCCCTCTGGCCGGGGAATTTCCGCGAACTCAATTCCAGCCTCATCCGCCTTGCCACCCTGGCCGAAAAAGGCCGCGTCACGACGCCCGACGTCGAACGGGAAATCGCCCGCCTGCGCGCCGACTGGCAAAACGCGCGGGGTACTTCGGATGCCGCGAGCACTGCCGAAACCGACATCGTAAAAACCCTGCTGGGCAAGGCGGCGGCGGACGCGCTGGATCTTTTCGACCGTTGCCAGTTGGAGACCGTCCTTGAAATCTGCCGCCGCGCCAAAACCCTCTCCGACGCGGGCCGGACGCTCTTTTTTGCCTCCCGGCAACAGAAAAAACAGGTAAACGACGCGGACAGGCTACGTAAGTACCTGCTCCGCTTCGGGCTGGATTGGGAGAAGATCAGCCTTGCCGACATCGAAACCAAGGCGCAACCGTCGGTTGAGCCGCTCGGGCATCTGACGCTCGCCGTCGTTTGAAGGTCACGTGAAAATCGCCCTGATTTCCCCGAAAGGCCCGCTGTACCGGGCGCGTGGCGGCATCTTCAAGAAGTCGCTGCGCTACCAGCCCTTGACCCTGACCACCCTGGCCGCGCTCGTGCCGCCGGAATTGGGCGCGACAATCACCCTGTACGACGAGGGCATCGAGGCGGTTCCAGAGCGGCTTGACGCCGACCTCGTGGGGCTGACGGTCATCACCGGCACGGCGGCGCGCGCCTATGAACTGGCGGCGCGCTTTCGCGCCCAGGGGAAAACCGTGGCGCTCGGCGGCCCGCATGTCACCCTGCTGCCCGGCGAGGCCGCGCGCCATGCCGACGCGATATGCGTCGGCTATGCCGAAGACAGTTGGCCGCAACTGCTGCGCGACTTCCGGCAGGGGCGTCTGCGGTCGGTTTACCGGCAGGCGGCGGATTTTTCGCTTGCTCGCCCGCGCATGCCCTATGCGCGCCGCCACCTGTTCCGGCCGGGACAATTTCTCACCCAGGCCGTCTTCGAGGCGACCCGCTCCTGCGCCCACGATTGCGAATTCTGTGTCGCGCCTTCCGCCTGGGGACGCCGGCAGTATCAAAAGCCGGTCGATTGGGTGATCGGCGACATCGCGCAATTCGGGGCGAAAAAAATCATCTTCATCGACCTGAACCTGATTTCCGACCGCGATTACGCGCGGGAATTATTCACCCGCATGATTGCGCTCAAGCTCCAGTGGTTTGGTCTTTGCACGGTCCTGATCGCGCATGACGCCGAATTGATGGAACTTCTCGCGCGAAGCGGCTGCCGCGGCCTGCTCTTGGGACTGGAAACGGTGACTGCGGCGAGCCTTGCCGACGCCCGCAAGCGTTTCAACGATTCCGTCGATTTCAAGACCCTGATCCGGGAACTGCACGCGCGAAAGATTTCCGTGCAAGGCTGCTTTGCCTTCGGCCTCGACCACGACACGCCGGAAGTGTTCGAGGCCACCGTCGATTTCGCGCTGGAAGCGGGCATCGACCTGCCGCGCTTTTCCATCCTCACGCCCTTTCCCGGCACGCCGCTCTTTTGCCGCCTGAAAGCGGAAGGCCGCATCCTGACAGAGGACTGGAACCTCTACGACGGACAGCATGTGGTGTTCCAGCCCCGCGCCATGAGCGTCCAGCAACTGGCCGAAGGACACGAGCGCGCCTGGAAGGAAGTCTACCGCTGGCCAGCCATCGCCCGCCGCCT
This sequence comes from Zoogloeaceae bacterium, assembly GCA_031288305.1. GTDB lineage: Bacteria > Pseudomonadota > Gammaproteobacteria > Burkholderiales > Rhodocyclaceae > Azovibrio. Next base: position 279 of record JAITRP010000198.1, on the reverse strand, counting down.
GTGGAAAGCGCGCAATTTCCAGCCGCTCGCGCTCACCGCCAACCTGGGCTACCGCTTTTACGCGCGGCATCTGCATCAGTTCTATACCTGCGACTGGCCAAGATTGTGAAGGAGGCGGGAACGCGCTTGTCCTGGAATCATCGTAAAACTAACTCTGGTTTGAAACCCCGCCCTTCAGGGCGGTGCGAAGGTTGAGACCCCGGCCTGAAGGCCGGGGTTTCGACCGTAGCCATTGGGGAGGGGATGCAAACCCCTTCCCAATGACGTTAGACCGGCAGC
>JAITRP010000144.1 GCA_031288305.1 Zoogloeaceae bacterium | reverse complement strand
GTTGAGACCCCGGCCTGAAGGCCGGGGTTTCGACCGTAGCCATTGGGGAGGGGATGCAAACCCCTTCCCAATGACGTTAGACCGGCAGCCCTGAAGGGCTGCCGCTAATTTCTTGCTGGTCTGATCATGTCTGCTGATGAAAGGCGCTGATGACCCGGCAATCCTGGCAGATTTCAAGAAACAGCGTTCCCTCGGAATGATCCGAAAGCGCGGACCACGGCACGGAGGCGAAATATCGCATGTGCTTTCCGCAGTCCGGGCAGGCGTCATATTGCGGGTCTTGTATCCAGTCCGCGAATCCGCCGATCATGGCGTAATCACCGCAGAAATCGTTGCAGCCCTGCGCGTAAAACAGGGATTCCGGCTGTTTTGCCAGCGTGAAATTCTTCGCGGTCATCTCCGCGTATTCATCTTCCGGCATCCTGTTGCTGTCCTCAAAACACTCGACCAGTTCCATTGAACTGTCGCCATCGAGTTCATAGCGCACTATCGTCCGTTCGCACATCGTCGCGCATACCGGGCAGAGCGGAATGCGAAGCACGCCGCTCAATCCCAGAAACGCAAGCCGGCTGTCCCGGCCATCCAGCGTCATGATGTCGATCAGTCTTGAACCGCAATGCGGGCAGGTCTCCGCGCGGGGAGACGCGACCAGAACGGCATGATCGGCGCTCTTGTCTCCGGGAAGCACGGGAAAACACACGCCGTAGTTCAGTTCAATCCTGTTGCCCTCTTCATCGAATGTCCAGCCGCCCGCATGCGCGTAGATCGAAGGAGGAGCATACAGTTTTTTCGACCACGGCAGAGGCTCTTTTTCCAGACGCAGGAAAGCGGCAAGAACGTCCGTCCCGCCCGCAATCGCCAGGCAATTCAGAAGATCGTTGGCTTCCTTGCACTTCGGATCCATGAGACGCGCGATCAGTGTTTCGCGCACGGCAGGCGTCGCGTTCCGGTATATTGCCCACGGATAATGAACGCCAGCCTTTGCCGCCGCCGCCGCGATTTTTTCGGTGGAGATGTTCCGGTAGGCCAGAAGATCGAAGAAATCTTCGAATTCATTCTTGGAAGAAAAGGATTCGTCCAGCGCCGCGATGATCCTTTCGATTTTCTCCGCAATCTCCGGTTCGGAGAGCGATTGATGCCCTTCCCGCTTCTTCCGCCCACGGCATTGATGGCAAATTCCCTCAAAATGGATCGTCCCGCCGCATTCCTGGCAGTTGTATTCTTTTTGCGTCATTTCTCTTTCCTCCGCAATCATTTTAATGCTATTGAATATTTTTCCGGCGCTTTGCCGCTCATGAATATATCATTGAACAGGCGCAAGTAAAAATGGAGGCAAAACCTTGCCAAGTAAAGCGCGGACGCAAAATCCATGTGTTCACCGTCAAACTCGTCAAAAGCGAGGGCGTGAGCGCCGCGGCAATCCAGACGGCCTTTTTGCTTGCTTTGCCGTTCCAGAAAACGGAACCGCCGCCTGGGATTGCCGCGTCGCCGCGCTCCTCGCTTTTGACAAGTCTGGAGGTGAACGCGCGGGTTTTCCTCCACTTTTAATCCCCCCTCGGCGTGATCCATTCCATCTCTCCCGTCAAAAGCGGGATAATGCCCGCTTCAGGAATTCACCCAACATCCCCACGCCATCATGCTCCTCTCCATCACCCACACCGGCGAACACGCCCAGGACATTGGCTTTCTGTTTCGCAAGAACCCGGCGCGGCCGCAGGTTTTCGCGTTGAATTACGGGAAAGCCCATGTCTTCTACCCCGAAGTCTCCGAACACAGAACGACGCTCTCGCTTCTTCTCGACATCGATCCGATCGAGCTTTCCCGCGGCAAGGCGGGCGCGCGGGAAGGCGGTCTGTTCGATTACGTCAATGACCGGCCCTATGTTTCTTCCTCCTTCCTGAGCACGGCGATTTCCAGGGTGTTCGGCGCCGCCATGAGCGGGCGCTGCGACACCCATCAGGCATTGGCCGACGCGCGGCTGGATTTGTCCGCCGAGATTGTCATGCTCCCCTGCCGGGGCGACACGGCCATGCTCAACCGGGTTTTCGAGCCGCTGGGTTATGCCGTCGCCTTCGAGACTTTCTGTGCCGATGAGGCGTTTCCGGCCTGGGGGGATAGCCGCTATGTCAATCTCACCTTGAAAGGCGCGCTGCGATTGCAGGATTTGCTGCATCATCTTTATGTGCTCATTCCCGTTTTCGACCGGCAGAAGCATTACTGGATCGGTCGCGCGGAAGTCGAAAAATTGCTGCGTCATGGGGAGACATGGCTGAAAACGCATCCCGAAAAGGAATTCATCGCCCGGCGCTACCTGAGCAAGAACCGCGCGTTGGCCAATCTGGCCCTGCAACGCTTGCAGGCGGAGGATGAAGTCTGCGAGCCGGATGACGCGGCGTCCGAACCCGCCGAAGCGGAAAAAGAGACGAAGCCGGGGCTGAACCAGCAACGCCTGGGCAGCGTGCTGGCCGCCGTCCGCGCCACCCAGGCCGCCAGCGTCATCGATTTCGGCTGCGGCGAGGGACGGCTTCTCGCCCTGTTGATGCGGGAGGCGCAATTGAAAAAAATCGCCGCGGTCGATGTCGCCTTTGAAACCCTGGAGCGGGCGCGCGACAGAATCCGCTATGAACGCCTTTCCGAGACGCAAAAACAAAGACTCTCCCTTTTCCAGGGTTCGCTCGCCTATCGGGACAAACGTTTCGAGGGGTTCGACGCCGCCTGCGTGATCGAGGTGATCGAACACCTGGATCTGCCGCGCCTTGCCGCGTTCGAGCGCGTCCTGTTCGCCCACGCGCGCCCCGGTCACGTGATCCTGACCACGCCCAACCGCGAATACAACGAAAAATACGCGCTGGAAGGATTGCGCCACAGCGACCACCGCTTTGAATGGACGCGCCAGGAATTTCGCGCCTGGGCGCAAGGCGTCGCAGAGCGGCACGATTACCGCGTCTCCTTTTCCGAAATCGGCGAGCGTGACGAAATGCTGGGTGCGCCGACACAGATGGCGCTTTTTATCCTGCGTCCTGCGGATGCGGTCAATGCGGGCATTCAAGACGAACCAAACGCACATTGAGGCATCCAGTGACTGAAACCCAAACCCGCGGCCTAACGAACATGTCCGACATCACCTTGCGCTATCGGGTTTCCCCGAAAATCATCGGCGCGGCCCAGCAGCTTGCCTGCCGGAGTCAGAAAATCGGGCGAGGTTACACGTTTTTCTCCTATTTCCTGTTTTTCCTGATGGCGTTGGCCTTTCTTTACTGCCTTCCTCTTATTTCTCAAAGCATGGAAAGGTACTTGCTTTTCCTGGGCTTTATTGCGGTGTATGCCCAATGCACTCGTCTGCGCGCGCGTCTTTACTACCGCAAGACCAGCGAAGAATGGGGAGAAACGACCCTTTCCCTGCAAGAAGATGGCTTGGAAATAATCCAGGTGGGCGTTCGATCCCTCTATTCCTGGGCATCCCTCCGGGAAATTCGCGAAATCCAGGCAGGAAAAGAAAACGCTTGGCTCGCCATCTTCCTGGATTCCGTGCGGGGCCAACTCTTGCCCATTCCCTTCTCCGCCTTCGCCAATGACGCCGAGCGGCAGGCATTCGTCGACGCGGTCAATGCGGGCATCGGCAAGGGGAAACCAGCGCGCGCCGAGGCATCCAATGACTGAAACCAAAATCTGCATGGATTGCCGCGGAAGGATTGAAGAATCCCCTCGCTTTTGTCGGGCCGCATTGTTTCACGAACTTCGTGATACACTGGTTTCATAAATTTTGGAGTCTCCCCAATGCCTTCGCTCACCATCAATGCCAATGAAGAGACGCTTCAGCGCCTTCGGGTGGAAGCGGCTTCGCGTCATCTCAGTGTTTCCCGTTACGTGGGAGAACTCGTGAAGGAGAAATTCATGAGCGACGATGCCTACGAGCAAGCGATGGCGGATTTCTTCTCGCGCGACGCCTATCTGTCCCCGCCAGAACGCGCGGATGGCCGCAGTTGGCCGACGCGCGAAGAACTCTACGACCGCAAGGCGCTCCGGTGAGTTCTCCCCGGCTGGTTTTCGTGGATGCCAACATCCTTGCCTATGCGCGGGATGCGCGCGATCCCCGTAAAAAAGCCATTGCCCTCGATTGGCTGTTTTGTCTTGCCCAAGGCAGAACAGGGCGATTGTCCTGGCAGGTGCTCAGCGAGTTCTATGCGCTTGCCACGCATCCGAAAAAACTGGCCATGCCGGTGGCTGCCGTTCAGGCCGATGTGCTTTCGTTGCAGCATTGGCAACCCATCGTGCCCTGCGCCGACTTGTTCAAGACGGCATGGGATGTGCAGGACAGATACGGCTTCTCCTGGTGGGATTCCACCATCGTTGCCGCCGCGATCCTGGCAAAGTGCAAAATCCTGCTTTCCGAAGATCTGCAACACGAACAGGTCGTCAACAGCACACTCCAGATCATCGATCCTTTCGCCCCCAACGCCCCCGCTTCCGGAGGCTATTCGCAGTGAATGGCGCTCCATCACCAGAAGAAATCCATGCCTACGCCATTCACCATCGAAATCCCCGAATTCGCCGTCGTCATGCTGATGGGCGCGTCCGGCAGCGGCAAGTCGACCTTTGCGAAAAAGCATTTTCGCCCGACGGAAATTCTTTCCTCGGATTATTTCCGGGGACTCGTCTCCGATGACGAAAACAACCAGCTTATCTCCAGCGCCGCGTTCGAGGCGCTCTATTACGTCGCCAACAAGCGCCTGGACATCGGGCGGCTCACGGTCATCGACGCCACCAACGTGCAGCAGGAAGCGCGCGCGGATGTGTTGCGGCTGGCGCGCGCGCAGGATTGCCATGCGATTGCCATCGTGCTCGACATGCCGGCGGCACGCTGCGTCGAACGCAACGCCAGCCGGCCCGACCGCGATTTCGGCGAGCATGTCGTCCGGCGTCAGGCCGACCAATTGCGCCGCTCCCTGCGCCATCTCGAAAAGGAAGGCTTTCGCTATGTCTTTGTCCTGAAGGACGAAGCACAAATCGATGCCGTCGAGATCGTCCGCAAACCCCTGTGGAACAACAAGCGCGAAGAACATGGCCCGTTCGACATCATTGGCGATGTGCATGGCTGCTTCGCGGAACTTTGCGCCCTCATCGAAAAACTGGGGTATCGCATCGACCCGGAAAACCTGCTCGCCACGCACCCGGAAGGGCGCAAGCTCGTCTTTCTCGGCGATCTGTGTGATCGCGGGCCGGAAAATGTCCAGGTGTTGCGGCTCGTCATGCGGACGGTCAAGGCGGGCGGCGCGTATTGCGTGATCGGCAACCACGATTTCAAGCTCCTGAAATTCCTGAAAGGCCGTCAGGTCACGCGCACGCACGGGCTGGACGGCACCATTGCGGAACTGGAAGCCGCCTCGCCGGAATTTCGCGCGGAAGTCCGGGCGTTTCTGGAATCGCTCATCAGCCATTACGTGTTCGACGACGGCAAACTGGTGGCGGCGCACGCGGGCATCAAGGAGAAATTCCAGGGACGCGGTTCCGGCCGGGTGAAGGAATTCTGCATGTATGGGGAGACCACTGGCGAGACCGACGAATATGGCCTGCCCGTCCGCCTGGATTGGGCCAACGATTATCGCGGCGCGGCGACGGTCGTCTTCGGGCATACGCCCAATCCCGAAGCGCAACAGGTCAATCGCACGGTTTGCATCGACACCGGCTGCGTTTTCGGCGGCAAGCTCACGGCGTTGCGCTATCCCGAACAGGACATTGTGGACGTGCCGGCGGCGCGGGAATACTACCGCCCGCAAAAACCCTTATCGCCTATTAAAGCCGCCGAGGACGATCTGCTGAATATCGAGGATGTCCTGCGGCAAAATCACCTGACCACGCGTCTGAAAGCCAACATCAAGGTGCGCGAGGAAAACGCGATGGCCGCGCTCGAAGTGATGAGCCGTTTCGCGCTCGATCCGCACTGGCTGATCTATCTGCCGCCGACAATGTCGCCCTCGGAAACCAGCGCCCTGGAAGATTATCTGGAACATCCGCGGGAAGCCTTCGATCATTACCGGACGCGCGGCGTGGGCAAGGTGGTCTGCGAACAGAAACACATGGGTTCCCGCGCGGTCATCCTCCTGTGCCGGGACGTGCCGGCGGCGCAAAAGCGTTTCAAGACACAGGAAGCCAAACGCGGCGTGATTCATACCCGTACGGGACGCGCCTTTTTCGCGGAGGACGCAATCGAGGCCGCCCTGCTCGATCGTCTGGACGCGCAATTGACGGCGACCGGTTTCTGGGACGATTTCCAGACGGACTGGGTTTGCCTTGATGCGGAAATCATGCCGTGGTCGGCCAAGGCGCAACAACTTCTGGAAGCGCAATATGCCCCGGTTGGCCGCGCGGGCGGCGTGGCGCTGGCGCGGGCGGCGCAGGCCATCGCGGCGGCGCAGGCGGCGCTCGCGCAACATCCGCCCGCCGCCGCAAGGGAAGCGCGGCCTGGACAATCCGCGCAGGATACGGACCTCGCCGCCCTCCTGACGCGCGCCGAAGCGCGCCAGGAAACGCTTGCGCGCTACACCGGCGCCTACCGGCGCTATTGCTGGGAAGTGCGCGCGCTGGACGATTACCGCATCGCGCCCTTTCACGTGCTGGCAAGCGAAGGCAAGGTCTGGAGCCGGGAAAATCACGTCACCCATATGGAAACGATCGCGCGCTACATCGCTGGCTCCGATCCCCTTTTCATGGCGACGCCATACCGGGTGGTGGATACCCTGGACGAAACGTCGATGGACGCGGGCATCGCGTGGTGGGAGGAACTCACGGCGAGCGGCGGCGAGGGCATGGTCGTCAAACCTCATGATTTCATCGCCACGAAGGGAAACGAACTCCTGCAACCGGCGATCAAGTGCCGGGGACGCGAGTATCTGCGCATCATCTACGGCCCGGAATACACCCTTCATCTGGAGCGCCTGAAGAAACGGGGACTCGCGCAAAAACGCCGCCTGGCCATCAACGAATTCGCGCTGGGCATGGAAGCCATCGAACGTTTCGTTCGCAAGGAACCGCTCTATCGCGTGCATGAATGCGTCTTCGCGGTACTGGCGATGGAAAGCGAGCCGGTCGATCCAAGGCTGTAGTTTCGGGGTGCAATCCAAAGTGGAGGAAAAAACCTTGTCAAGCGAAGCGCAAACGCAAAATCTATGCGCTCACCTTCAAACTCGTCAAAAGCGAGGGCCGCAGGCCCGTGGCAATCCAGAGACGGCCTTTCCGCTTGCTTTGCCGTTCCAGAAAACTGAACCGCCATCTGGATTGCCACGGCGCTACGCGCCTCGCAATGACGAGGTTGGAGGCAAATTACACGGTTTTCCCTCCACTTTGGATTGCACCCGCCCGCGGGGTTTCGTTGCTTTTCCCCAAAAAAAGGGCGAAGCTCTCGCTGGTAGTCAATCATGCCGAATGAACCCTGGTGTAGTGTTTCGTTCTTGACACGACTTATAATCTGTGATGACACATCCATGAAAATGCCGGAAAACAGGGTAACCGTGCGGTCTTGTAGGGGCGCGCTGCGCGCGCCCGCAAACCATCCGCGCCGCGTGACGGCCAAACGGGCGCATGCAATGCGCCCCTACAGTATCATCGTCGATCAAAAGTTCGATGAAACTCAGAATGCCTGAAGACAGGGCAAACGCTTTTGTCCCCCTCCTCCTTGCGGAGGAGGGGACGTTTCCATCCCCCTCCCCCCTTGCGGGGGAGGGGAGAGGGGGAAGCTACAGCTCAACGGCTTTTTTGCTCTTTTGCGCCGCCCCTTGCAAGGGGGCAAGCCCTCTGGCCTTCGGCCCCCCTTGCAGGGTGCAAGCCCTCCCCCGCAAGGGGGGACAGGAGGGCTTGCGGAGGGCAGTCACGCCAGAATTGCGTCGGTTCAACGTGACTGGCTGCCAGTCCTTTTTTGCGAACCAACCCGGCAAGAAGCAGGGATTGCTTTTTGGCGAATGCCAACCACGACAGAGGCGGGACGAAATGAAAAAACTTCCCAGACGGCAAATGCTCAAGGCGCTGGCGCTGAGCGGCGTCACGGCGGCCTTGCCGAAATTGACCCATGCGCGTTCAATCTTTGGCAGGAAGAGAAAGC
>JAITRP010000097.1 GCA_031288305.1 Zoogloeaceae bacterium | reverse complement strand
CGGGGATCTCGGCAAGATGGCTTTCGTTTGCCAGCACCTTCAGCCATTCGATTTCCACCTGCAAACGGCGGCGAATCAGGGCGTATTCGGAAAAATACGGCCGCAGCGCGTCCAACTTGCCGGCATAGCGGCCATCCAGGGGAGAGAGGGCGGTCAGGGCATGGAGTTCGGACATGGAAGTTCCTATCGTCTGTATGTGGCGCGGGCGCGTGGATTGTACTACAGACCGAATGGGGCGCTGCCTGGTTGTGGAGCGAAAAACAGACGCCATGACAAAAGGATCCGACGCAACAAATGCGAGAAAGGCCGCCCATGCTGCGAACCGCGTTCACCCGCCGTTCTGTCCTCTGCTTTCCGTCCTCTGCTCATCCAGTTCGCGCAAATGCGCCAGTTTTTCCTTGATCCTGGCTTCCAATCCGCGCGGGACGGGACGGTACCAGCCGGGTTCGCGCATGCCTTCGGGCAGATAGGTTTCGCCGGCGGCGTAGGCTTCGGGTTCGTCGTGGGCGTAGCGGTAGCTTTTGCCGTAGCCCAATTCCCGCATCAGTTTGGTGGGCGCGTTGCGCAGATGTTCGGGCACCGGGCGGGATTGATCCGCGGCGACATGCGATTTGGCCGCGCCGTAGGCCATGTAGGCGGCGTTGGATTTGGGCGCGACCGCCATGTAGAGCACCGCTTCCGCCAGCGCCAATTCGCCTTCCGGCGAACCCAGACGCTCGTAGGTATCCGCCGCCGCCAGGGCGATCTGCGCGGCTCTGGGGTCCGCCAGGCCAATGTCTTCCCAGGCCATGCGCAGGATGCGCCGCGCCAGATAGCGCGGGTCGGCGCCGCCATCCAGCATCCGGCAAAACCAGTAGAGCGCGGCGTCGGGATGGGAGCCGCGCACGGATTTGTGCAGGGCGGAAATCTGGTCATAAAAAGCGTCGCCGCCTTTATCGAAGCGCCGCAGATTCTGCGCCAGCGCTCCAGCGACAAACGCGCCGTCAATGGCGCGGCGGTCCGCGCCTTCGGCGGCGATGATCAATTGCTCGATGAGATTCAGGAGCTTGCGGGCATCGCCGTCGGCCAGGCCAATCAGACGGTTGCGCGCGGCCTCGTCGAAGGCGAGATCGGCAAAGGCGGCGGCCTGGGCGCGCTCGAAAAGCTGTTCCAGTTCGCCCGCTTCCAGCGGTTTCAGCACATAGACCGTCGCGCGCGAGAGCAGGGCGGAATTGACCTCGAAGGAAGGATTTTCCGTGGTCGCGCCAATAAAGGTAATGACGCCGGATTCCACATAGGGCAAGAAGGCGTCCTGCTGCGCCTTGTTGAAGCGGTGGACTTCATCGACGAACAACAGGGTGCGCCGCCCTTGCAATTGACTGGCTTCCGCCCGCTGCATGGCCTCGCGGATGTCCTTGACGCCGGAAAAAACGGCGGAAAGCGCGATGAATTCGCATTCAAAGCCGTCGGCCATCAAGCGCGCCAGCGTGGTCTTGCCTACCCCCGGCGGCCCCCAGAAAATCATGGAATGCGGCTTTTTCGCCGCGAAGGCAATGCGCAGAGGCTTGCCCGGCCCCAAAAGATGCGATTGCCCGACCACTTCGTCCAGCGTTGCCGGACGCAAACGCTCCGCCAGCGGTTGAAAGCTGGAATCAGCGGAAGAAGCGGAAAAAAGATCGGTCATGATGAAAGAGCGCGGCGAGAATTTTCAGGCGTTCCCCCGCGCCGCGTCCTCGCGCGCGGCTTTTCGCGCCGCCCGCGCCAGGGCGTTGGCTTCCGTTTCCACCATTGCCGCGTCTTCGCCCTCGACCATGACGCGCAACAGCGGCTGGGTGCCGGAAGCGCGCAGGAGCACCCGGCCAGTGGCTTTTCCGGCAACCGTCAAACGGCTTTCGGCGGCGGCAACGGCGGCGGCTATGGCCGGATTCTTGCGCCACGCCCAGTTCCTGGGCAGGTCGACATTGATCAGGCTTTGCGGGTAAAGACGCACCGCGCCCAGGAGAGCGTCGACGGGAATTCCCGCCTGCCGGCGCAGCGCCGCCAGCACTTGCAGGGCGGCGATGATGCCGTCCCCGGTCGTGTGCTTGTCGAGACAGATGAGGTGCCCGGAATTCTCGCCGCCGAAGAGCCAGCCCCTTTTCAGCAATTCCTCCAACACATGACGATCCCCCACCGCCGCGCGGGTAAAAGCCACGCCCGCCTTCGCCAGCGCGTGTTCGAGCGCCAGATTGCTCATCAGGGTACCCACTACGCCCGCAACCGGCAGTCCCTGGCGCAGGCGTTCCGTGACAATGACATGGAGCAACTGGTCGCCGTCGTAGAGCGCGCCGTCCGCTCCCGCCATCAGCAGGCGATCGCCGTCGCCGTCGAGCGCGACGCCCAGATGCGCGCGCCGTTCCCGCACGGCTTCTTGCAGGTTTCGCGGCGCGGTCGCGCCAAAACCGGCGTTGATGTTGAGGCCATCCGGCGCGCAGCCGATGCGGATCACTTCCGCGCCCAGTTCGTGGAACACGTCCGGCGCGACGTGATAGGCCGCGCCGTGCGCGCAATCCACCACCAGCTTCAGGCCGCGCAGATTGAGGTCGTTGGGAAAGGCGCTCTTGCAGAACTCGATGTAGCGCCCGCGCGCGTCCTCGATGCGATAGGCGCGCCCCAGGTCGGCGGAGGCCACGCAACCCACGGGCTTTTCCAGTTGCGCCTCGATTTCCAGTTCCACCTCGTCGGGAAGTTTCATGCCGAGGGAAGAAAAGAACTTGATGCCGTTGTCGTCATAGGGGTTATGCGAAGCGGAAATGACCACGCCCGCCTGCAAGCGAAGCGCGCGGGTGAGATAGGCGACGCCCGGCGTCGGCAGCGGCCCGACCAGGCAGACATCCACCCCGGCGGCGGAAAAGCCGGATTCCAGCGCCGCTTCCAGGAGATAGCCGGAGACGCGGGTATCCTTGCCGATCAGCACGCTGGGGCGCTCACCCGGCAGATTCGCCCGCGCGGCCAGTATCCTGCCCGCCGCGTACCCCAGGCGAAGCGCGAATTCCGGGGTGATCGGCGCTTCCCCCACTTTTCCGCGCACGCCATCGGTGCCGAAGTATTTTCTTTTCGCGCGCGTTGCCTGTTTCGTCATGTTGCGCCTCGTGCCCGGGATTCGGGAATGTTCATCGTAAAACTAACTCCGGTTTGAAACCCCGCCCTTCAGGGCGGTGCGAAGGTTGAGACCCCGGCCTGAAGGCCGGGGTTTCGACCGTAGCCATTGGGGAGGGGAGAGAAACCCCT
>JAITRP010000096.1 GCA_031288305.1 Zoogloeaceae bacterium | reverse complement strand
CTGGGCGCGAGATGGAGCCTGGACATGACCCAGGCCGCCCGCTTCTACCTGGGCGCGGCCTGGGAACGCGAATACGACGGCAAGGCCAAGGCGAGCGCCCACGGCTACCGCCTGCCCACGCCCGGACTCGCGGGAAACACCGGCTTCGCGGAAGCGGGCTTCACGCTGAATCCCACGAGCGCGAAACCCCTGACGCTGGATGTCGGCCTGCAAGGCTACACGGGAAAACGCGAGGGCGTGACCGGCAGCCTGCGCATGAACTACGCCTTCTGATCGGGGGACAGAGGATGGATATAGGGGCGCGAGCGCGGCAACTGATTCGCCTTCTGTCGTTCCCTGTTTTTTTTGACAGGATGTACAGGATGGGCAGGATGGAAAAAGCCCTTGGCGGGTTCTGGTTTCATCCTGTCATCCTGTACATCCTGTCCATGATCTCCCATTCCCTGAACCGCGTCATGCCATGATGATCGTTATAATTCAGCGGCGCGAAGAGCCTGTTCGTGGCTTCTGATTCCTTCTGGCGCGGCTTCCCCCGCCTCGTCGAAAGCGGGGAGCGCAGCGACGCGGCAATCCAGAAATGACGAGGCGGGAGAGATTGCCGCGGTGCTCGCGCCCGCGCGTCATCCCCCTCTCCCCTGACCCCTCCCCCCTTGCGGGGGAGGGGGATTGTCGTGTTGAATCGCGCCTCGCTTTTGACGCGGCGGGAGAGACTGAACAGAGGCCGCGAAGAACCAGAGACGATGAACAGGCTCTAACGCAAACCCAAGGCCGGGCTGGTTTCAAACCCAAGATAAACCGGCGAAAAATGGGGATTCATTTTTTGACGTCTCCTTTGCGGGCGGATGCGGTTCGCATCTACTTGTCCCGTTCCGGCGCGCTGACAAAGCCGATGCGTCCCAGACCCGATTTTGCGGAGAGCGCCATGACGCGCGCGATGAGGGCGTAGCGCGTCTGTGCGTCCGCCTCCAGATGGATTTCCGGTTGCGGCGTGCGGCGGGCGGCGGTCTCCATGCGCAAAGCGAGCGCTTCCTCGCGCACGGCTTCGCCGTTCCAGTAGATGCTGCCGTCGGCCTTGACGGCGATCTGGACGTTTTCCGTCCGGGCGTCGAGCGGCGCGCTGCTCACCCGGGGCAGGTCGATCTTTACCGCGTGGGTGAGGAGCGGCGCGGCGACGATGAAGACGATCAACAACACCAGCATCACGTCGATGAGCGGAATCATGTTGATTTCGGACAAGGGACTGGATGTCCCGATCCCGCGCCTTCTCGCCATCACGTTCCCCTTCCCGCCCTTTTCGCGGGGACGTCTTCCGGGACGCCGCCCACGGCCAGGAGGGCGAAAACGCGCTGCGCGTAACGCTCGAATCTGCCGATCAGGTTACGATTGGCGCGTACAAGGCCGTTGTAGGCCAGCACGGCGGGAATCGCCACCGCAAGCCCGCAGGCGGTCATGATGAGCGCCTCGCCAACCGGCCCGGCCACCTGATCGAGACTCGCCTGTCCGGAAAAACCGATGGACAAGAGCGCGTGATAAATCCCCCAGACCGTGCCGAAAAGACCGACGAAAGGCGCGGTCGCGCCGACCGAGGCCAATACGGACAACCCCTTTTCCAGCGCGTATTCCTCGCTGGCGATGCCGTCTTCCAGCGCCGCGCGGATGAAGTCGTCCGGCGCGGCGAGGGTAAAGCCGCATGAGGCGGCAGGCATCTTGAGCAGGCGGCAGGCGTATATGCCCTGCGCCAGAATTCGCCCAAAAGGCTCCACGGGCGGGGTTTGCGCGAGAATCCCTTCCGCTTCCCGGTAGGCGCGCGCCTCTTCCAGCGTGACGAGAAAACGCCGGCATGCCGCGCGCACGCGCCATTGCTGCCAGGCTTTTGCCAGCGTCACATACCAGGAGACCAGCGACATGAGGATCAGGAGAAGGAGCGCGAAAATACCGACGGCATCGGTTTGTTCAAGAAAATGAATGATGCCGAAGGATGGGGGAGATACGGGCATTGTCAATCCCTCAGACTGAAGTGGATGGGAACGATGACTTCACTCTCCACAGGGCGCCCGCCCTGCCGCGCCGGATGGAAACGCCAGCGCCAGAGCGTTTCCAGCGCCGCGCGGTCGAGTTGTTCATAGCCGCAGCTCCGGTGCAGCGCCACCGCGTCGACCTTGCCGTTGGCGCTTACGCGAACGCGCAGGAAGGTCTTGCCTTCCTCGCGCCGCGCCCTTGATGCGGAGGGGTAGGGCGGTTTCGGGTTGGAAAGATAACCGGCGTGGGAGGCCAGAATGATGGGGCCGCTCGCGGCGTTGCCTCGCTCGCCAGCGAGCGCGGGCGCGCCTTGGCCTTCGCTTGCGGCCGCGCTGGTTTTTGACGCATCTTCCTTGGCCTCTGGCTCCGTTTCCTCTTCGACACGCGGCGTGTCCCACTCCGGCGCGGCTTGCGCCACGGACGCTGCATCCGCTGGCCTTGCCAGGAGCGGCTCTGGTTTTGGCCTGGGTTTGGGACGGGATCTGGAGCGTTCCTGCTGTGTAGCGGGCGGGGATTCTTCCCGCATGGGCAGGGGAGACGGTTCTGCCGGAGAAGCTTCTATCCAGCCCGCCTGGATGATGATGCCGGGCGCTTGCGCCACCTGTGCCCGCGCCTCCGCGGCCAGCCGGGCGGCAAGCGCCAGTCCCGCGCCGTTGATGAGCAGGACGCCCAGAAGCAGCGCGCAGCGCCCGGACAAGGAAAGTTCCCCGGCTCGCCCGCCACGGGACAGGGCGAGCGACTCGAAGGAAAAGGGATGGAGCCTGCCGGCCGGAAACATCCGCTTGCCCGCGCCGGACGGCATACGGGCGCGGGGCGTCCGCTCGCCATCGATTCCTGGACGAAACTCCGGCTCTCTGCTGTGCATGATGACTTCTTCCTCGTGAAAACTGGCTGCGCTCTGGCTTGCCTTCGCCGGATGAAAAAACGCCAGCGTCCGCATGACGCCCCCAAACTTAAGCCTGAAGTCGACATCAAAGTCAAAGATTGATAATTGATATGCAAATAAGAAAGCGGCAAAAAGTAAAAAACCACCTTTGGCCGGTTCAGCCGGCAAAAAAGGGACTGCGCCGCTCGCCCTTTTCTTGAAGTAGAGACAACGCAACCCGCTGCCCGTTCGCACGGCACTGGAAGAAGCTCTGTCCATAGTTCCTGGTTCCTTCTGGCGCAGCCTCTGTTCAACTTCCCCCGCCTCGTCAAAAGCGAGGCGCGATTCGACGCGACAATCCCCCTCCCTCCATGCGGGGGAGGGTGGCGCGCAGCGCCGGGAGAGGGGCGCGGTGGTTCGGAAAAGTAAAGCCGTTGAACTGTTGCCGCTGCCCCCTCTCCCCTGACCCCTCCCCCGCAAAGGGGGGAGGGGAAGGACACGCGGGCGCGATGCGCCGCGCCCCTGCATCTGTCTCCTGTCCTCCGTCCTCCGATCAGAAGGCGTAGTTCATGCGGAAGCGTCCGTTGGCCGTCACGCGGCGGATGGTTTGCGGGCGCGCTGTGAATGCAAGCTGGCACAAGGTCAAGGGCCGAAGACCGCGTATAAAATTTTTGGATGCGGCGGCATGGCATTCTGCTATGATATGCCAGTCTTTCGCCGGATTTGCGCGAGTTTGCCGCAAGGCAACGCAACCCCAAGGCCGGGCTGGTTTTGCGTTGGGTTCTCACGGTTTGAGGGCGAAGCTTGCTTTGCCTTCAAACCCAGGACAAGCCGCCGCGCAAAAATTGGATTTTTACTTTTTGACGTACACTCAAAGGAGGAGCGAACGTGACGTCTTTCATGCCATGGTCCGATAAATTCATATTGGGAATCAGCAGTATTGACGAGCAACACCATTGGCTGGTGGACGCAACCAACCGCCTGCACGCGCAGGTCGAGTCGCAAACGCAGGATAACGAGACGCTGCGGGAAATTCTCGAAGGACTGGTGGATTACACCGTCAATCACTTCATTCTCGAAGAAGAGCTGTTCGACCGCCTGAAGTACCCAGAAACCGACGCGCACAAGGCCGAACACGACGATCTCACCCGACAGGCCATCCAGTTGTTGCTGGATTTCGAAAAAGGCAAGGCCGTCTCGGATGAGGCGCTGGAATTTCTGAAAGGATGGCTCATGCACCACATCCTGCGTGTGGACAAGGCGTATGTGCCCTTCTTGCAGGAACATGGCATCAAATGATCAGAAGACAGAAGACGATCCGCTTGCGACGGCTGTGCCGCCCGCTGGCAGGTGATTCCATTTCCATGTCATTTACTACGCGAAGACGAGCCGCAGACCGTGCAATCCACGGCAAGGCGAAATCGACAACGTTACGGATGATTTGGAAAGGGAATGATTTGTCTTTTGTCGTTTTCCCTCGCAACCCAAGTACTTTTTCAAAGGAGTTTACATCATGAGCGCAAGCAACAAGACCGCCAAGAACGACAGCAAGGCCGCCAAGGCGGAAAAGGGCGAAAAAAAGCCCGCAGCAAGCAAGATCAAGGCCGCAAGCGGGCCGGTGATTGACATTGGCATTCGTGAGCAGGATCGGGCGAAAATCGCCGCCGGGCTTTCCAATCTGCTGGCGGATACCTACACCCTGTACCTGAAAACCCACAACTTCCACTGGAACGTGGTCGGGCCGATGTTCAACACCTTGCATCTGATGTTCGAAACCCAGTACAACGAGCTGGCGTTGGCGGTCGATCTGATTGCCGAACGCATACGCGCCCTCGGCCATCCCGCCCCCGGCACCTTCAGCGAGTTCGCCAAACTGACCGCTATTCCCGAGACCAAGGGTGTGCCCAAGGCGGAAGAGATGGTGGCCTTGCTGGTCGCGGGACACGAAACCGTCGCCCGTACCGCGCGCAAACTCTTTCCCGCCGTGGACGCAGCCAACGACGAACCCACCGCCGATCTCCTCACCCAACGGATGCAGGAACACGAAAAGACCGCCTGGATGCTGCGCAGCCTGCTGGCCTGACGACGCCCGCAGTAAAAGCCCAAAACCGGGGAGCGGGAAAAGCGAGTGGCGCTTGCTTATCCCGCTCCCCGGTTTTTTTTCTGTCATCTTTGCGACACGCTTCATGGGTAGGCTTGGGAAAAGTAAAAATCTACTTTTTGCCGCCTTACAAGTTATGAAGAAATTCACCGAACAGATCAAGGCCAAGGCATTGGCGAAGAACATGAAGCGCCTGCTTGCGCTCATGTTGTGTGTGCTGGTCGCGATCTTGCTGGGTTTCCTGTTCCGGGAAACCTGGATATTGGCGCTGATCCTGCTGAGAAACGATCATGGCCGCGGCGGTTATGAAATGATCGAAGGGATTGTGATCTGGTTCTTGTACTTTGAATTCATTGCCCTGATCGCAAAATACTTCGAATCCAGATTCCATTTTCCGCTGCGCTATTTCATCTATATCGGCATCACGGCGATAGTCCGGCTGATCATTGTCGACCATGAAAAACCCGAATCGACGCTGATTTACTCGTTTGCCATTCTCGTTCTGCTGTTCTCCCTTTATATCGCCAACAGCCGTTTGCTCAAGCGGCAATACTGATTTTGGGGAGGCGTCAAAAAGTAACCCTTTACCTCTCCAAGGCAGGTTGCCAGCGCATAACAAGTCGGGCATACGCGGGCTGGCTCACACGAATTTCACTTTCATCGCCGCTGGTCTCGCTTCCTGGATCGCCTTTGGCGCGCAGGGTTGCAGGCACAGTCCGCAGCCCGTGCAGGCGGCGGTTTCGATGTTGGCGAAAGCGAGTTCCACTTCCTTGCCAGAGGGTTTTATCGCCTTCTCGCGCCGGGTGACGTGGATCGCCGGACAGCCGATTCCGACACAGTTGCCGCAGCCGGTACAGGCGGCTTCATCGACTTCGTAGGAGGGCTGCTTCTCGTATTCGTCGATCAGCACACAGGGACGGTTGGTGATGATGACGGAAGGGCCGTCGTATTTCGTCTCTTCGCGCAATGCTTTGAAAAGCGTCGGCAGCACATAGGGATCGACCACGCGGACGTGCTCCGGGGCGATGCCCAGCGCTTCCACAAGCCGGGCGAAATCGACGCGAGGAGCTTCCTCGCCGTGGATGTCGCGACCGCTGGCCGGGTTGTCCTGCCCGCCGGTCATGCCGACGGTGCGATTGTCGAGCAGCAACACGGTGACATTGCCGCGATTGTAGGCAATGTCAAGCAAGCCCTGCATGCCCATGTGCATGAAGGTGGAATCGCCGATGACGGCGACGATTTTCTTCTTTTCATCGTCCGGGCCGCGCCCTTTATCGAGGCCGAGCGCCATGCCCATCGAAGCGCCCATGCAGATCGTGGCGTCAAGCGCGTTCCAGGGATGCCCCGCGCCCAGGGTGTAACAGCCGATGTCGCCCGCGATGGTGACGTTCTTTAGTTGCGAGAGCGTGTAATACACGCCCAGATGCGGACAGGCGGCGCACATCGTGGGCGGACGCGGGAAAACCGGCAGCGCGGCGGGACGGGAAGCTTCGCTTGCGTTGCCCAATTCCGGGAAGAGGGCGGCGAGGTGCTTTTTCAGGATGTGCGGCGGCAGTTCGCCCGCGGCGGGCAGGATGTCCTTGCCGCGCGCCTCGATGCCGGCGGCGCGGATTTCGGTCTCCAGCAACTGTTCGGTTTCTTCGACGACGATGAGGGTGTCGACTTGGGCGGCAAGCGCGCGCACCTTGTCCATCGGCACGGGGTGGGAAAGGCCGAGCTTCAGGATTGGGGCATTGGGGAAGGTTTCGCGCACGTGCATATAGGCAGGGCCGGAGGTGACGAATCCGGCGCGTTTGTCTGTGCCGGGTTCCAGCCAGTTGAGCGCACTCGTCTCGGACTCCGCGCGCAAGGCTTTTTCGCGGGCAAACACCGCGGGCACGCGGCGTTGGGCGTGGGCGGGCACCATTACCCAGCGCGCCGGATTCTTGACGAAGCCGCCGGCGGCGCGCGTGGGCGTGCGTTCGCCTATCGTGATCAGGCATTTGACGTGGCAGACACGGGTGGTGAGCCGCAGAATGACCGGCGTCTCAAAACGCTCGGAGAGCGCGAAAGCTTCCCGCGCCATGGTGTAGGCTTCCTGCGAATCGGCAGGCTCGACGATGGGCAGATGCGCGAAACGTCCCCAGAAGCGCGAGTCCTGCTCATTTTGCGAGGAAGAAAAGCCCACATCGTCAGCCACTGCGATCACGAGTCCGCCGACCACGCCGGTGAGGGTCAAGGTCATCAGCGCGTCGGCTGCCACGTTCAGGCCAACGTGTTTCATCGCGCAAAAGCTGCGCGCGCCGGCCAGCGACGCGCCAATGGCGACTTCGAGCGAGACTTTTTCATTCACCGACCATTCCGTGTAGATATCTGGATAAGGGGCGAGATTTTCCAGGATTTCCGTGGCGGGCGTACCCGGATAGGCGGCCGCCACGCGTACGCCCGCATCCCATACGGCGCGGGCGATGGCTTCGTTGCCGGACATCAGGAGGCGGGAGGCGGCGGGAGGCGGGGTGAAAGGTCTGTTGGCGCTCAAAGTGCTTTCCTTCGGATAGATGTCGTTGCCCCTGTCCGCATGGTCGTGACCAGAGCCGCTGGCGGAAGGGTAGTTACAAAAAGGCCGCTATTTTAACGGTTAGTGCGCGTCAAAAAGTAAAACCCCACTATAAGGAGACGTCAAAAAGTAAAAAACCACTTTTTGCCGGTTCCGTCAGCAAAGAAGGGCAAGCGAAGCTCGCCCTTCTTTGGGAAAACCCAACGCAAAACCAAGTCGCGGCCTTGGGGTTCTCGTAGGGACGCACTGTGCGCGCCCGTGGCCGTCACGCGGCGGATGATTCGCGGGTGTGTGCAGCGCGTCCCCGCAGGATCGTGCGGACGAGAGATGGGGGTGTGCGTCAAAAGCAGGGTTTTATTTTCTACTACCTCCTGATTCCGCGCGGGCTTGGGCTGTGACAGACTGTTTGACGTACGTCAGCCACTGGTCCGTGGGGCCGGAAATTTCCTCGAACTGCTTGCTATCGGGGCGTATGCCGAGAAAGACGAGATAGGTTTTCCTGTTCTGGAAGGCAGGCGGCACAAGGGGTGCAGTGGCCAGTGACGCCCAGACGGCCCTCGCGGCGTTCCCAAAAAACCGTGTCGGTGTGCGCGGCGAAATCGGTCATCCAGTTACCAGCGGCGGGAAGGCGGCATGCAATCGACGGCAGTTCGGACAGTGATTCGGGTGCTGCGCCCTTCAATGTGCGCACGATCAGAAGTTGGCACACAGCGTGTTCGGCCTTTGCGTCGTCGGCAACCGCCTCGACAAGAAGAATGGAAGTGGCCTCCTCCACCAGCGAGGCATGCGCACGAAACAGTTCCAGCGGCGGAACGGCGCAGGAGAACGCAGCGGAACCGAACCCGGGGAGCAAAACCGGCGCGAGCCGCTTCATCGTAAAACTAACTCCGGTTTGAAACCCCGCCCTTCAGGGCGGTGCGAAGGTTGAGACCCCGGCCTGAAGGCCGGGGTTTCGACCGTAGCCATTGGGGAGGGGAGAGAAACCCCT
>JAITRP010000081.1 GCA_031288305.1 Zoogloeaceae bacterium | reverse complement strand
CGGGCATTCTTGTGCAAACGAAGTTCCATCTTCCTCTCCTTTCTTTTCCTTCAGCGAATCTACCACCTCTCCCAACACTTCACGCGCAAAAAACAACGGCCAACGTGAAAATGGTATCGAATCGTCCGGGATGCGACATTGCAGAAAAGAGAGTTGTATAGCGTCCGTCATGGCGTCGTTAGATTCATCAATGGTTGATCGGTACCGTCTATCGGTTTCGGCAGGAGGTACAAGGGTAACGCCAAATCTGATTTTTTCAAACATCAGAGGCTGATTTTCATGCCGACAACAATGCATCGAGCAAAGGCGAAAGATTATTCCATGATACGACCTTGCCGCGTTCGCGCGATTGGGGGGTGATGCCGCCATAGACCAGCCAAGGATGAAGGGTTTGGCCGGGAAGGTTTTTCCGCCAATACTCCAGGCCCTTGAAAAAATCCGCCGCCACGGTTTCTCCCGCCTTGATTTCGATTGCGGCGAAGGTGTCCGGCGCGGTTGGCACGAGCGCGTCGATTTCGTGTCCGCTTTTGTCGCGCAGGAAAAAAAGATGCGGCGGGATGCCGGTATTGGCTTGCGCTTTCAGCAATTCCATCATCACCCAGTTTTCAAACAGCGCGCCGCGTTGCGGCAGGCCCGCCACATAATCGCGCGTTTTCGCGCCCAGGAGCCACGCCGCAAGGCCGGTATCGCAAAAATAGAGTTTCGGCGTCTTGACGAGACGCTTGCCGATATGGGCAAACCAAGGCCGCACGATAACGATGACATGGCTGGCTTCCAGGACGGAAAGCCAGCCATTGGCGGTCGGGCGCGAAATGCCCGCGTCCGAAGCCAGCGCGTCGATATTGAGCAATTGCCCCGCGCGTCCGGCGCACAAAACGACGAAACGCTGGAACAGCGCGAGATTCTGGACGTTGAGGAATTGCCGCACATCGCGTTCCAGATAGGTGGCGACGTAATTGGAATACCAATCGGCAGGGGAGACATTCCCGCTGTAAAGACGCGGGAAAAGTCCCTTGAACAGCAAGGTGTTTACGTCGGCGGGCGCGGCGTCGACCGCTTGCAATTCGGCGAGCGCGAACGGCCACAGCCGCAGAAGACTGATACGCCCGGCCAGCGACTGGGTGATGGATTCCATCATGCCGAATTGCTGCGAGCCGGTGAGCAGGAACAAACCGGCGCGCCCATCCGCATCGACGATGCCCTGCAAATAAGAAAAAAGCGCCGGGCAGCGTTGTATTTCATCGAGCGCCGCGCCATCGGGAAATTGCGCCAGAAAACCGCGCGGGTCTTCGAGCGCGTAGGCGCGGCGATCCGGGTCTTCAAGCGAGACATACGGACGATGTCCGGCGACATGTTTCATCAACGTGGTCTTGCCGGATTGACGCGGGCCGGTAAGCGCCACGACGGGAAACTCGCTCAGGTGACGTTCGAGGACGGGAAGGAGGGTACGGGGAAACATGGACAAATTGTAAAGTGATGTTTTTGATTTGTCCAGTTTTGCGCGACTGTTGAGTGTCTTGGACAGAACACGTTGTGCCATGATGTTTGAATTTATTTCCTCTCGGCAGCCGGTTTGTACGGTATGTTAGTATGCCGAATGGTATTTCATTCATGCCGACGCCGATTTGCGGCTTGGTTCAGGCGTTAGAGAGCACAATATGACACATCAACAATTTGTCGGCCTCGCTATTTGCCTTTTCGCCATCTGGCTCGTACTTTCGAGCATTCGTTATCTATCCTCCGTGCCCATGGAAATGGCGCAAATGGATCAGATTGCCGAGCGCGCGCACCAGACTTACTGCGGCGGACGGCAATTTCGCTGAATGTTGGACGTTTCTTCATGGGCCGACAACTGAATGTTCAGCAACAGAATGCCATCGTTGAGGATGGCATTCGCAGAACGGCTTCATACTGGCGTCTGAACGGCATTCCAGAAGCGCTCAAGATTGCGGGTCTGGAGCGCGGAGTAAACTGGAGCAAGTCAATTGTGGTCGATCTGGATATTGATTTCCCTGGCATGCCATCACTTTTCGGCCTGCTGCTCACTCAAGATGAAAAATTCATTGACTTCGCGGTCAATACAGACGAAAGCCATGAGCGATTGAAGAGCGTTGAATGCTGGGATGACGTGAGCGAAAAGCAAAATACCAACTTCCATAACCGGGGTATCGGCGTGGGTCGAGGAGCGCTTGCACTCAAGGCGCTTCGTGAACTCAACGCCTGTGGGACTGTTGCTTGTGAGATGTGTTGGTATCTATATGGTATTTCATTCAAGCCGCCGCTTTGCGGCGTTTGCGCTTGGAGTCGGTAAGTGCCGCGGACGGCAATCCCTTGAGCGGAACAGTGTCATTATTATGCTATAGTGCCGCAGACGCAGACCGCTCAGGGAGCCGATCCAGCAGCCTGGGCAGCGAGGCGGGTTTGGTTCCTGACATGGAGATCAAAGATGAATGAAATCAGGAAGATGGATGCTGCCAAGCGGCATGGTTTGATTCGGGAGGGGAATTGTGCTGCCCGCATCTTGAGCAGCGCCTTGAAACATCGTTTCCGGTCGGGAATGCCGCCATATCTGAAAAACGCTTTTTCTGGGAGTTTGCATGAGACAGCGCGTCGTATTCGTGGATGTCGATGACACTCTGGTTCGCTCGGCCGGGACCAAGCGCATCCCCATGCCTGCGGTCGTGGCGCGGGTTCGTGCGCTTCAATGGATGCATCAAGGACATCCTGAAGACACATCATTTCAGAAGTGGCGAAGACCTCGAACAGACCCTGCTTCGCTATTGCCTGCTCTACAACGAACATCTGCCCCAGGCCGTGCTCAACAGCAAAACCCCCATGGACGCCATGAAAATCTGGTACGCTTCTCACCCACAATGCTTCAATCGCAAGCCCGTATCGAATCGTCCGGGATGCGGCAGTTAGGACATTTCAATGACAGACATTGACTATAATCGCTTCTACGCGCTGCTGGCCGATGAGGTTCGCGCCGTAACGGATTTCACGCAATCCATGCAAAGGTTGCTTGCATGGGGCAGTGAATCCATCCCTCATGACGCATGGACGGCGCTGAAGGCGCTCGATTGTTCCGCCGAGCCTGGCAGGGTTGGGAAATGGCTTGCGCGTGTATTGAAGCGGTCGCCATGTCCGTTTCCCGTGCGGGGCATCTATTTCGGTCTTGGCGAGTGTACGACCAGAGCCGGGGTAGAATACGCCGACATCTATTTTGCCCTCATGGGCGAATACCAATCCTCCGACAAGAAACTCTCATGGCTGTGGCGCGACCCAAGACACTACCCGGACAACGCCTGTTTCCGCTCGAAGCCATTGAAAGCCGCGGGGATAATCTGCAATGAGGACGAAGAGTCCGGTCTCGGTACGCCAGGTCACATATTGTTCAGCATCGGCTTTGCCGCGCTGCTTCTTGCTTCCTCGCTCAATGGGAATATTTACCGCCTTCTGGGGGGCACGGAACCAATCGGCATCGTCACGGGGTTCGATTCTGGCGATCTCTTCCATCTCGGCGCCCTCCAGGGCGATGGTTTCAAGGCAACGGACGGCCAGATGACATGAGCGCTGATCATTCGCGGGCGCCGTCCTCGTTATTTCCCACGACCGCTGGTTCCTCGACCGCGTCGCCACCCACATCCTCGCCGCCGAGGGCGATTCGCAATGGACGTTTTTCGCGGGGAATTACCAGGAGTACGAAGCGGACAAGAAGAAACGGTTGGGGGAGGAAGGCGCGAAGCCGAGGCGGATACGGTACAGGCCGGTGAGTAGATGAATCATGGATTATTTCAAGCTATTCAACATTTTGGGGATTAGCCTTCAGATTATGGGCGTATTGATTCTGGAAAATCGGACACTTTGGCACACCAAAATTGATGCCGCATCCGAATCCATCCCCAGCAACCCTTTGTCTGACGCATACAAGGATATCAAGGAAGGAGAGCAACGTGTTGTTTTTCATAGGAAGAGCAGAACTACATTGCCTCAGCGGAAAAGGCCGATGCGCACAAAGCGTTACGCATTTTTAAAACATCACTACTGCTTGTTGTTCTTGGCATGATAATACAGATATTTGTTGAGATTTTCAGGACATGAAGAGTCGCTTTCCAACATTAAATCCTGACATCGATAGATTTTACAATGTCAGGCATCGTCTGCGTTTTCCTCTGCGAGAGATTCAAGGTAATCGTCAAGAGATTGATTTGCGCGGCCATAGGCTTTTTCGTAGTTGCCTTTGACCTCTTTCGAAGGACGACGGTTATGCGCGACAGCATTACGCATTTTTTCAATGGCATCCATATTTTCTGTAAGACTGGAGATAAATGCCACGTCTTTTTGTTCTGTAATCGGTGTGCGAAATATTTCATCGTAAAACTAACTCCGGTTTGAAACCCCGCCCTTCAGGGCGGTGCGAAGGTGAGACCCCGGCCTGAAGGCCGGGGTTTCGACCGTAGCCATTGGGGAGGGGATGCAAACCCCT
>JAITRP010000063.1 GCA_031288305.1 Zoogloeaceae bacterium | reverse complement strand
GGCGCCAAGGTTTTTCTGGGGCGGTTTTCCGCCAGGGCGAAGATGGCGGCATCGTCATTCGCTTGATCCTGATGGGTGTCTGGCGCGATTCGTCGCAAGCCAGGACGAGAAAAAACGGACGCGATCCGCGGCTTGCAGCATGAACGATTAGAATACGGCGGCTGACGCCGCCGTAAGGGTGTTTTTACTCACTTGACACCCGCCGGATAATGGAGTGTCTTCTGTCCCCCGGTCTATAATTCGTCCTTTACGGATAGCATTCATGCGTTTGTCTTCTCCCATCGAGCCAGCGACGTCAGGCGGTTTCTGGCGCAGGAACTGGCGCGCAATGATGTTCTTCGGCTGTCTGCTTCAGGCCGCTTGCGTCCCGTTGCAGCCGCGGCTGGGCAGCGCCGCCGCCACATGGCAGTCTTCGCCCAATTTCGAGCCGCGCCGCGCCAATTACGTGATTTTGCATCACACCAGCAACGACACCCTGGAATACGCGTTGAGCGTGCTGACCCACCCGCTTTCCGGCGTCAGCAGTCATTACCTCATTGGCCGCGATGGCCGGGTGCTGCAACTGGTGGATGAAAGCCAGCGCGCCTGGCACGCGGGCGCTTCCATGTGGGGCGGACAGACGGATATGAATTCCGCTTCCATCGGCATAGAGCTGGACAATACGGGCAACGAGCCTTTTCCGTCCGTTCAGATAGACGCCCTCATCACCCTTTTGGAGGACATCCGAAGCCGTCACGCCATTCCCCGCGCCAATGTGCTCGCGCACGCCGACATCGCGCCGGAAAGGAAAAGCGATCCCGGCGTCCTGTTTCCCTGGCGGCAGTTGGCGCAGGCCGGTTTTGGCCTCTGGTGCGACCCGCCCTGGCCCACGCCACCAGAAGGTTTTGACGCCCTTTCTGGCCTTGCCGCGCTGGGTTACGACATCCGCAATCCCGCCGCCGTCATTGCCGTCTTCAAACGCCGCTTCGCGCCCAATGACGCGGATACGGGACTGGACGCGGAAAATCGCGCCCTGCTATACTGTCTGTTGCGCTCGGCGGGAAAAATCTCCCCGCAATCTCCCTGAACCAATCCCAATCCCTGTTCGCATAAAAAAGGGGCAACACTCACCGTTTCTTTCGGACAAGATGGCAGACCGGAGTCCATTTCACGATGGAAAATTTTGCTTTTGGCTTTTTTGGCGTTGTGGCGGCATGCGTACTCATCCTGATTGCCATTCCACAATTTGCCCAATCCGATGACCATGCCAGTATCGAAGTAATGCACTGGGCGGATGGGATCCGGCCCGTCATGGACAGCATCGAAAAGAATATCGTCAAAAACGCTTCCCTTGTGGACGCGGATAGGGGCGTGGAGAAAAACATCCTTTTAAGGCCAGAACAGAAACGGCCTGATGTATTTGAGATCACCCGCCTAGGGAAGATCATTCTTCAGGGCGGAAGTTACGGGCAATTCCTCATCCTGATCCCCGCCTTCGAGGAAGGAAAAGTGCGCTGGCGGTGTTTCGCCAAGCCGGCGCGCATCGTATTCCACGTATCCCGCACATGCGCGACGGACGCCGAAAAAACGGCTTCGCCATGAAGATCAGCCTCATCAAGCCCACCATCGGGCGGCGGGAACACAGCCTTTATGTCGACGAAGGCTGCATGGAGCCGTTGATGCTTGGCGTACTGGCGGGGCTGACGCCATCGGATGTGGAGGTCGTCCTTCACGACGACCGCATGGAGACCATTCCCTATGACGAGCCGACCGATCTGGCGGCGATTACCGTGGAAACCTTTACCGCCCGTCGCACCTATGGAAATCGCTGCGGAATACCGGCGGCGCGGGGTGCCGGTGGTGCTGGGCGGCATTCACGTCACGCTCCTGCCCGAAGAAGCGGCGGCGCATCGAACATGTCGTCGCGGAAATCGAGTGGCAGGAGCGCTACTTTCTCTTTTTCGTAGACGACAACATCGCCTCGGATCACGCGGCGCTCAAATCCCTGTGCCGCGCCCTGATTCCCCTCAAAATCAACTGGATCAGCCAGGCTAGCCTGGACGCGACCCGCGCGAACTGATGCGCCTGATGGAACAAAGCGGCTGCTGGGGCAATGTCCATGGGCTTCGAGTCGATTACCGCGAGGAAATCGCCGTTCTGCGCGATCACGACGCAGACCTGGGCGGCGTTCGCTCTGGGCTACGATCACGACACGCCGGAGAGCATCCGCGCCACGACGGATTTCGCGCTGCGCCACCGCTTCACCTTCGCCGCCTTCGAACCCGCGCGCATGATGGCGGAGGAACTCTCCGGCACCTGCCACGCGGCGTGCGTCCGATACAACCGTCCCGGCGCGCTACTCAAACGCTTTTCCGACTGGCAGACCAACTGGCGCACCCTGGGACGCGCGCTGGCCTTCTGGCGCTACACCCTCCTGTTTCGCCGGGAAGCCTACAAAAAACACGGCATGCGTTTCGGACTGAAATGAAAAAGTTCCCGCATCCTTGTGCCTAGCTTGCCCTCGCCCTCCCGGCGGCGCGCTCCTTTCATCTTTCCGGCACACGCTCCGTCACCAAGAAGGAGGTTGATCACGGCTGAGATAAATGGAGGGTTTTTGCGAGATAAATGGCGGGACGTGGCGGGATGGGGCGGGACTTTGCGGGATGGGGTGTTGCAAAAGTGAGACAGGATTTCAGGAGGGGA
>JAITRP010000062.1 GCA_031288305.1 Zoogloeaceae bacterium | reverse complement strand
TCATCGTTCGTGAATTGCCGCAACGCGCCTTCCGGCAACGTCGCAATGTCCAGTGTGGCCTTGCTCACATCGGCGCCAACGAAGATGTCCAGGTCGCTTCTCCCTTCCTTGTGTTCCATACGGTGTGTTCCCGTGCAACCGTTCGGGTTTCAGGCAACCCGCCGCCAGAAAATGAGGGTGCCGATCCTCGCTCCCCCACGAACTTGTCTTGCAGACAGCGCTTGGGGGTATCGATCTGGCTCCCTCAGATCGAATTCTCCGGCATACAAGGGAGAAACATGCGGGCGCGCAGCGCCCGGTGACTGATCTGTCTTCTGCCTCCTGATGTGCCATAATGCCGCGCTACGAATCTGAAGGGGGTTATTTCTCATGGACGAAAACAAGGCAAAGGCGCTGGCGGCTGCGTTGGCGCAGATTGAAAAGCAGTTTGGCAAGGGTTCCATCATGAAGATGGGCGAGGCCGAAGTCGATGAAGCCATTTCCGTGGTTTCCACCGGTTCGCTGGGACTGGATTTGGCGCTGGGCGTGGGCGGTCTGCCGCGCGGACGGGTGGTGGAGGTCTATGGGCCGGAATCTTCCGGCAAGACCACGCTCTGTCTGCAAGTAGTAGCGGAAATGCAGAAACTGGGCGGCACGGCGGCTTTCATCGACGCCGAGCACGCGCTCGATCCGCAGTACGCGCAGAAACTGGGCGTCAATGTCGGCGAACTGCTGATTTCCCAGCCGGATACCGGCGAACAGGCGCTGGAGATTGCCGACATGCTGGTGCGTTCCGGTTCGGTCGACATCATCGTCATTGACTCGGTGGCGGCGCTGACGCCAAAGGCGGAAATCGAGGGCGAGATGGGCGATTCCATGATGGGGCTGCACGCCCGCCTGATGAGCCAGGCGCTGCGAAAACTGACCGCCAACATCAAGAAAACCAATACCCTGGTGATTTTCATCAACCAGATCCGCATGAAAATCGGCGTGATGTTTGGCAGTCCGGAGACCACGACTGGCGGCAACGCCCTGAAATTCTATGCTTCCGTGCGTCTCGACATCCGCCGCATCGGCGGCATCAAGAAGAACGACGAGGTGATCGGCAACGAAACCAAGGTGAAAGTGGTCAAGAACAAGGTCGCGCCGCCATTCAAGGAAGCCTTTTTCGAGATTCTCTACGGCGAGGGCATTTCCCGCGCGGGCGAAATCGTCGACCTTGGCGTCGAGCACAAGCTGATCGACAAGTCCGGCGCGTGGTATGCCTACAAGGGCAACAAGATCGGCCAGGGCAAGGACAATGTGCGTGAATTCCTGAAGGCGCACACGGATATCGCCGAGGAAGTCGAAACCGGCATACGCGCTGCCGTGCGGCAAAAGCTGCTGGCCAGGACGAGTGGCGCGACATCCGCCAGAGGCGCGACCGCAAACGAAGATTCCGGCGCCGATGCCTGAGCGGATGTTGCGGGCAGCGATCCCCCCCTTGCCGCTGGACGCCCTGCGGGCGAAGGCGCTGGTTTTGCTGGCGCGGCGGGAGCATAGCCGCGCCACGCTGCGCAAACGGCTTTTGCCCCTGGCGGAATCAGCGGAAGCGCTGGAGCGTCTGTTGGACGATCTGACCGCCCGGAGGCAGCTTTCGGATGCGCGTTATGCGCGTAGCCGGTTGCATGTGCGCGGGCGGCGCTATGGCGATCGCCGACTCGCGCAGGAATTGCGCCAGGATGGGCTGGATGAGGAATCCATCGCGGCGGCGCTGGCCGAGGGCGAAAATGAGCTGCTTCGCTGCCAAGGCGCGTGGGGGAGAAAATTTGCCGCCTTGCCCGACACAATGGATGAGCGCGTCAGGCAACAGCGGTTCTTGCGCAACCGCGGATTTTCCGCGCCGGTCATTCGGCAGGTTTTGCACGGATTGATCGAAGAAGACGAGACCGGACATGAATGAGACCGCAGCACCCTCCCGCAGTACGCTGACGGCGCGCAATCTCAAGAAACGCTACAAATCGCGCGCCGTGGTGTCCGATGTGTCCTTCACGGTGCAGAGCGGCGAGGTCGTGGGGCTTTTGGGGCCGAACGGCGCGGGCAAGACCACCTGTTTTTACATGATTGTCGGCTTGATTGCCGCGGATGGCGGCGAGATTTTCATCGACGAGACGCGCATCACCCACCTGCCCATGCACAAACGGGCGGCGCTGGGACTTTCCTACCTGCCGCAGGAAGCTTCCGTTTTCCGAAAGCTCGATGTGTCGGAAAACATTGCCGCCGTGCTGGAATTGCAAAAATTTTCGCAAGAAGAAATCAATGAGCGACTGGAAAATCTGCTGGAAGAATTGCACATCACGCATATTCGCCACACTTCGGCGGTGGCGCTTTCCGGCGGCGAGCGCCGCCGGGTGGAGATTGCCCGCGCGCTGGCGACCAGTCCGCGCTTCATCCTGCTCGACGAACCCTTTGCCGGCGTCGACCCCATTGCCGTGCTGGACATCCAGAAAATCATCCGCTTTCTGACCGAACAGGGGATAGGCGTGCTGATTACCGACCATAACGTGCGGGAGACGCTGGGCATCTGCAACCATGCCTGGATTATCAACGAAGGCGAAGTGCTGGCGCGGGGAACGCCGGACGAGATTGTCTATAATGAGGCCGTGCGCAAGGTTTATCTGGGCGAGCACTTCCGCCTGTAATTCCGCGCATCCACGAAGATTCCATATTACGCATGAAACCAAGCCTGCAAATCAAGCTTTCCCAGCAACTGGCGCTGACGCCGCAGTTGCAGCAGGCGATCAAACTGTTGCAGCTCTCGACCCTGGAAATGAATCAGGAAATCGAGCGCTATCTGCAAGACAACCCCCTTTTGGAACGCGAAGACGAGAACGAACGCGCCTACGAACTTGCCTATGACGGCAGCGCGAACGGCAAGGAGAGGGCGGAGGGCGCCGCCGCCAGCGGCGAGCGCGAAACGCCCGAAAACGGCGAATCCCCGACGGCGGAACGCGCGGAACTCTCTTCTGCGGAAGTCGAGGAAGACCGTTGGTTTCAGGATAGCGGCAGTTATGGCAGCGGCAGCGGCAACCGGGAACGCGACGACGATGAAGCCGATGCCCAGGAACTCCAGCCCGCCGTCACATCCTTGCGCGATCACCTCTACTGGCAACTGAATCTTTCCCCCTTTTCCGACGCGGACAAATCCCTGATTCGTTTTCTCGCGGAAGGGCTGGATGACGATGGCTATCTTTTCGCCTCCCTGGAAGAATTGCGCGCGGCCATTCCGCCGGAATACGAAGTCGACGCCGACGATCTGGAAGTCGCCCTGAAACAGTTGCAAAGTCTCGACCCGACCGGCGTGGGCGCGCGTTCGCCGCAGGAATGCCTGGGGTTGCAGCTCAAGGCGATGGCGGTTTCTCCCGCGCGCGATCTGGCGCTGCTGATCGTCGAACAATGCCTCGATCTGCTGGCCGGACGCGACTTCAACAAGCTCATGAAGCTCCTGGGCTGTTCCAGCGAGGAACTGAAAGCCGCCCATGCCCTGATTGTCCGCCTTGATCCGCGTCCGGGCGCGAGTTTCTCGCCGCTCGACACCCGCTACATCATTCCCGATGTCATCGTCAGGAAGGCGCGCGGGCGCTGGGTGTCGCAAATCAATCCCGACGCCTATCCCAAGCTGCGGATCAATCGTCTTTACGCCGAAATCCTTGCCAGGCAACGGCGCGGCGAAGGCGCGCTTTCCGGTCAGTTGCAGGAAGCCCGCTGGCTGATCAAGAATGTGCAGCAGCGTTTCGATACCATTGCCCGCGTCTCCCAGGCCATCGTCGAGCGTCAACGCAAGTTTTTCGAGCATGGCGAAGTCGCCATGCGGCCTTTGGTGCTCCGGGAAATCGCCGATGTTCTCGGCTTGCATGAATCCACGGTTTCGCGCGTCACCAGCCAGAAATACATGTCTACGCCGCGCGGCATTTTTGAACTCAAATACTTTTTTGGCAGTCATGTGTCCACCGATAGCGGCGGCGCCTGTTCTGCCACAGCCATCCGCGCTCTGCTCAAGCAGTTGATCGGAGCGGAGGATGGCAAAAAACCCTTGTCGGACAGTCAATTATCCGAAATACTAGGCCGACAAGGAGTCGTTGTGGCGCGGCGCACCGTGGCAAAATACCGCGAGGCGCTCAACATCCCGCCAGTTAATTTACGCAAGACCCTGTAAACAAGGAGAAAACATGAATCTGCAAATCAGCGGTCACCATGTCGAAGTCACGCCCGCGTTGCGCGACTATGTGGAAAACAAGCTCACGCCAGTCGTCAGCCACTTCGAGCGAGTTACGGGCATTACCGCCATCCTTTCCGTTGAAAAACTCAAACAGAAAGCCGAAGTCACCGTGCATGTGCCGGGGCGGGAAATTTTCGTGGAAAGCAGCGAAAACGACCTCTATGCCGCCATCGACAGCATGTGCGACAAACTGGATCGCCAGGTGCAAAAGCACAAGCAGAAACTGGGCGATCACCATCGCGGCAACAAAGTCGCCAGCCATCTTGCGGAGTAGCCGTCCGGACGCTTTTGCCGAAAGAAGAAAGCCTCTTTTCCGGCAAAAGCGTTTTCGGCGCCATCATCAAATGAACCCCATCGCCTCACTCTTGCCAGAAGATCACATCCTTCTGGCGCTGGATGCCATCAGCAAGAAACGGATATTTGAAGTCGCTGGACAATGCCTCGAAGCCAGTTGCGGCATTGACCACACCCTTGTTTTCGACAACCTGTTGGCCCGCGAAAAGCTGGGATCGACGGGGTTGGGACAAGGCGTCGCCATCCCGCACGGGCGCGTCAAGGGATTGAAAGAGACGCTGGGCGCGTTTATCCGGCCGCAGCAGCCCATCGATTTCGACGCGCCGGACGGACATCCTGTGCAACTCATCTTCGTCTTGCTCGCGCCGGAACAGGCTACGGAAGAATCGTTGCAGATACTCGCGGCGCTGGCGGCCTGTTTTGCCGAACGCGACTTCCGCGAAAAGCTCCTTGCCGCGCCGGACGCCGCCAGCGTACGCGGCATCTTTGCCGCCGCGAACGTCTGAACTCTTGAGGAATGCCGCCATGCAGGAAGTCAGCCTGGTCCAGCTTTTTGAAGACCATCGCGACAAACTGGAACTGAACTGGGAAATCGCCATTGCCGTCAAGCGGCATATCAGCCTCAAGGAGTACGGCAACAACTATGGCGCGGATGTGGTGGGCCACATGAACCTCATCCACCCGGAACGCTTGCAGGTCATCGGCCCGGCGGAAGTCGACTGGCTTGTCCGGATTTCCGGCGCGCAATTCTCCAAGCAGATGGGCGAACTCGTCGCCGCCTTGCCGCCCGCACTCATCGTTTCCGACGGTCTGCCCGTGCCGGAAGCGCTGCGCGACCTTTGCGAAACCACGCAAACGCCGCTCTTTACCTCGGACAAACCCTGCGCCGCCATCATCGACCAGTTGCGCATCTATCTTGCGCGGCGTCTGGCCGACAGCACTTCCGTGCATGGCGTTTTCATGGACGTGCTGAGCATGGGGGTATTGATCATCGGCGATTCCGGCGTGGGCAAATCCGAGCTTGCCCTGGAACTCATCTCGCGCGGGCATGGGCTGGTGGCCGACGATGTGGTCGAATTCGCGCGCATCGCGCCGTCCACGCTGGAAGGCCGTTGTCCCGGCATGTTGCAGGATTACCTGGAAGTGCGCGGTCTGGGACTTTTGAACATCCGCGCCATTTTTGGCGAGACGGCGGCGCGGCGCAAGATGAAGCTGAAGCTCATCGTCGATCTGCAAAAACCCGTTGCGGGCACACAAGCTCAGCGCCTGCCGCTGGACGCGCAAACCCAGGAAGTCCTCGGCGTCCACATCCGCAAGGTCGTCATTCCCGTGGTGGTGGGGCGTAACCTCGCCGTGCTCATCGAGGCCGCCGTGCGTAACGCCATCCTGCAAATGCGCGGCATCGACAGCATGCAGGAATTCATCACCCGCCAACAAAAAGCTCTGGCGCTGGACGACGATTGAGAAAACGTCAAAAAGTAAGAATCCACTTTTTGCCGGTTCCGTCAGCAAAAAAGGACAAGCGGAGCTTGCCCTTTTTTGGGGGGAAAGGCAACGGAAACCCACTACCATCCGTCCGCGCGGTCGTAGGGCGCATGGTTTTGTGCGGCCTTGTCTTCCCCCCTGACAAGGGGGGGGGGGTTGAGGGGGATTTGCGGCGGTTCAGAAGACAGAAGACACTCCATTATCCGGCGGGTGTCAAGTGAGTAAAAACACCCTTACGGCGGCGTCAGCCGCCGTATTCTAATCGTTCATGCTGCAAGCCGCGGATCGCATCCGTTTTTTCTCGTCCTGGCTTGCGACGAATCGCGCCAGACACCCATCAGGATCAAGCGAATGACGATGCCGCCATCTTCGCCCTGGCGGAAAACCGCCCCAGAAAAACCTTGGCGCC
>JAITRP010000060.1 GCA_031288305.1 Zoogloeaceae bacterium | reverse complement strand
GTTTACGCGCAGACCGGAAGACAGCCGCTGCAAAGCCTGGTTCAGGGACCCCTGCGACGTGGTGAGATTGCGCTGCGCGTTCAGCGAGGGGATGTTGGTGTTGATGATGGCGGCCATTTGTTTCTCCTTTGAAAAAAATTATCGCAAACCCCAGGTCAAGGCCATCAAAACCCCGCCTGCTTGCTTCCTTTTGCGGCACGGGAAAATTTTACTTTAGCAAAGCCCGCGTACCGGCAACACGGAAAAAACGACACGCTTCAGGCGCCTGGAAACAGGCTTTCCAGTCCGGATTTACTGGCGGAAAACAGGGCGCTTTCGCCGAAATCCTGTTGCAGATACTTCTCCATGGCCGGATACAGACGAATGGCTTCATCCAGCACCGGGTCGGAACCCGCCACATACGCGCCAACGGCAATCAGATCGCGGGCGCGCTGGTAACGGGAAAACAAAAGCTTGAAACGGCGCGCCAGATTCAGGTGTTCCGGCGTAATCAGATTGACCATCGCCCGGCTGATCGACTGCTCGACGTCAATGGCCGGATAATGTCCGGCATCGCCCAGGGCGCGGGTCAGCACGATATGCCCATCAAGGATGGCGCGCGCCGCGTCGGCAATCGGATCCTGCTGGTCATCGCCTTCCGCCAGCACCGTATAAAACGCCGTAATCGAGCCGCCGCCCTGGGCGCCGTTGCCCGCGCGCTCCACCAGTTGCGGCATGCGCGCGAATACCGACGGCGGATAGCCGCGCGTGGCGGGCGGCTCGCCGATTGCCAGCGCAATTTCCCGTTGCGCCATGGCGAAACGGGTGAGCGAATCCATGATCAACAACACATGCCGTCCCTGATCGCGAAAGTATTCCGCCAGCGTGGCGGCATAGGCCGCACCCTGCAGGCGCATCAAGGGGCCGGTGTCGGCGGGCGCGGCAACCACCACGGCGCGCGCCATGCCGGGTTCGCCAAGTATCTGGTCGATGAATTCCTTCACCTCGCGCCCACGCTCGCCAATCAGCCCGACCACGATCGCCTCCGCCGTGGTGTAACGCGCCATCATCCCCAGCAGCATGGATTTGCCGATGCCGGAACCGGCAAACAGTCCCATGCGCTGCCCGCGTCCTATGGTCAGAAGACCGTTGATGGCGCGCACGCCGACATCCAGCACATGTTCAATCGGCGCGCGCCCCATCGGATTGTAGGGACGGCTTTGCAGGGAACGCTGCGCCTCCGGGTACAGCGCCCCCCGGTTATCCAGCGGACGCCCGACGCCATCCAATACCCGTCCCAGCAAGGATTCGCCCACCGGAACCTGACGGGCGCGATCACTGGTGCGGCGGCGCTTGGGGGAAACGCCCACGCGCGGATGCGCCAGCGGCGGCTCCACCGCCATGACGCGCGCGCCGGGAGACAGCCCATAGACGTCATCCGAAGGCATGAGGAACAGTCTTTCGCCCGCAAACCCCACCACTTCCGCCTCCACTGGCGCGCCCAGGCTGGGATAGATCCTGCATGTGCTGCCCAGCGGCAGTTTCAGCCCGGCGGCTTCCACGACCAGACCATTTATGCGCGTCAGGTGACCGCTGACCAGGAAGGGTTCGGTATAGCGCGCGGCCTCTCCCGCCTGCTCCGCCAGGGAACGCCAGTGTTGCAGGCGGGCGTGGGCGACGGATTTCGCGGCCTCGGCCCGCGGGTCTTCCGCTTTTCCCGCCGCGTCCAGGACCGTGTTCATGGCTGCTGCGCCAGCCATTCCGGCGTCACGCCAACGGCTTCCAGCACCCGTCGCCAGCGGGTTTCCAGCGTGGCGTCGATCTCGCTGCCGTCGGCGCGCAGACGGCAGCCGCCCGGCGTAAGTTCCGGGTCTTCCTGGATAATCCAGCCGGACTGGGCGAATTGGTTTTCCAGATGTTCGCGCGCCAGGGCGATCTCCGCCGGCGCAACCAGCAGCGTGACCGGCCCGTGCCGCAACGGCAAGGCGGCAAGCGCCTCGCGGACGACAGGCAGCAAAAGTTCGGGACGGACACGAATGACGCTGCGGGCAAGCTGTCCGGCAATTTCCAGCGCGCAGGCCAGCACGGCTTCGGCCATCTCCTGATCCAGCGCCTGTACCGCTTCCTCCACGCCCCGGCACAGGTTCTGCAGATTCGCGGCATAGCCCTGCGCGGCTGCCAGTCCGCTCTGCCGCCCCTCTTCGCTGCCCGCCTTCAATCCTTCGTCATAGCCCGCCTGATAGCCGCTCTGCCGGGCTTCTTCGTGCATGCGCTCGATGTCCTCGGCGGTAGGCAGGTTGAAGGCGACGCCGGATTGAACGCGCACCGATGCCGCGTCTTCCGCCGCCTCCCCGCTCTTTTCCTCCGCCGGCGCGGTTTGGGCGGCATCCGTTTCCGGGGCCAAGGGCGCGCCAAAATCGTCCGCCTGCCAGCGGGTATAGGCGGGAAGCGCCTCCTTGGGAATGTAATCCGCCACGCGCCGCTCTCCGTCAGATCATCTGTTCGCCGCCCGCGCCGCCCAGGACAATCTGTCCTTCGTCGGCCAGCCGGCGCACCACCTTGAGGATTTCCTTCTGCTCGGCTTCCACTTCGGAGAGCCGTACCGGCCCCTTGGATTCCAGGTCTTCGCGCAACATTTCGGCGGCGCGTTGCGACATGTTCTTGAAGATCTTTTCCCGCAATTCCTCGGAGGCGCCCTTCAAGGCCATTACCAGCGCATCCGACTGGATTTCCCGCAACAGCATCTGCACGGAACGATCATCGAGATCCAGCAGGTTCTCGAAGACGAACATCTCATCCAGGATGCGTTGCGCCAGATCCGGGTCGTATTCCTTGATGGCCTCGACAATCGAGGTCTCTTCCGCCGTGCCGCTGAAATTCAGGATTTCCGCCACGGCGCGCACACCGCCCATCGCCGTCTTCTTGATGTTGCCGGAAGTGGCGAGAAGTTGCAGCATGACGTCATTCAGTTCCTTCAGCGCCTGCGGCTGTATGCCCTCCAGCGTTGCGATGCGCAGCACCACGTCGTTGCGCAGGCGCTCGGAGAAAAGGCTGAGAATCTCGCTGGCGTGATCGTGTTCCAGATGCACGAGAATGGTGGCGATAATCTGCGGATGCTCGTTCTTGATGAGGTCGGAAACGGTGCTGGCGTCCATCCATTTCAGTCCCTCGATGCCGCTGGTTTCGCCGCCATGCAGAATGCGGGAAATGAGATTGGCGGCCTTGTCGTCGCCCAGCGCCTTGTTGAGCACGGTGCGGATGTAGTTGTCGGTGTCCACGTGCAGGGCGGCCTGTTCCGCCGTGGCGGTGAGGAATTCATCCAGCACGTTTTCCACCTTGGCGCGCGACACGGTTTTCAGGCCGGCCATGGCGTGTCCCAGCTTTTGCACCTCGCGCGGCCCCAGGAGTTTCAACACTTCGGCGGCATGATTCTCTCCCAGCGTCACCAGCAGGATGGCGCTTTTTTCCAGACCTTCATCCGCCATGTCCGTTCTCCTGAAAAAGCGTGTGTACCAATCGGGCGCCGTTCAATTCAGCCCCATCCAATCCTTGATCATGTTGGCGACCACTTTCGGATCGCCCTGGGCAAGTTCCTTGGCCT
Organism: Zoogloeaceae bacterium; assembly: GCA_031288305.1. Classification (GTDB taxonomy): domain Bacteria; phylum Pseudomonadota; class Gammaproteobacteria; order Burkholderiales; family Rhodocyclaceae; genus Azovibrio. Next base: position 7,477 of record JAITRP010000060.1, on the reverse strand, counting down.
TGTCGACCTTGGCGGCAAAGCTGTTGAGTTCTTCCGACACGCCTTCTCCGCCATCCGCCCGGAATTCGCTGGCGGCGCTTTCGTCCTTGCCGTCCGCGGCGCTTTCGGCTTTGTCTTCCGGGGGACGCATGGCGCGCAGCACCGGACGCAGCATGACGAAGTAAATGGCGAACAAAATGCCCGCGATGACCACGTATTTCAGAATGTCCATGCCGCGCGCGATGGTTTCCGGGTCTTTCCACAAGGGGATGCCCGCGCCTTCCGCCTGCGCCTCCGCCGTGAAGGAGACATTGGCAATCGACAGCGAGTCGCCGCGCGCCTCGTTATAGCCCATCGCCTCGCGCGCCAGGTTGCGGATCTTTTCGATTTCTTCCTCTGGCAGCGGCCCCGGCTTTTCCGCGCCGCTCTTGTCCTTGATCATGCGGTAATTGACCACCACCGCCGCCGTCAAGCGCCGTACCGCGCCCGCCGACTGGCGCGTATAGCGGATGGTCTTGTCCACCTCGTAATTGGTGGTCACGCCCTTTTGCGTTGCCAGCGGCGGCGATACGGGATTGAGCGGCGCATACACGCCCGCCGCGTCGACCTGTCCGCGATTGGGATCCCGCGGATTGGGCGTCTGCGGCGTGACCGCAGGCCCGCCCGCTTCGCCCGCAGGCGGCGTCACCGCCGGTTGGGAAAGCGGCGCGGTAGCGGGTACGGGCGGCTGGTTGGTAAGCGCGCCAGGAATCCCGCCTGGCGGCGGCTGGTTGAGATTGGCGGATTCCGACACCTGTTCGCTGCGAATGCTGGCGGCATCGCGGTTGGCGTTGGGGCCAAAGGTTTCCGCCGTCTGTTCGACATGCGAGAAATCCAGGTCGGCGGCCACCTGGGCACGATAATTGCCTTCCCCCAGCACCGGCGTGAGAATGTTCTGGATGCGCTCGATGATGCTGTTTTCCACTTCGCGCACGTATTTGAGCTGGTTGGAATCCAGTCCCGCCTCGGTGAATTTGTCGCGCAACTGCGAGATCAGGTTGCCGTTCTGGTCGACAATATTGACATTGGTGAGCGGAAGCTGCGGCACACTGGAAGCAATCAGGTGGCTGACGCCCGCCACCTGCGCGGCATCCAGCGATCTGCCGGGGAAAAGATGCAGCAGCACGGAAGCCGTGGGCTTTTGTTCCTCGCGCACGAAGACGCTGGGCTTGGGAATCGCCAGGTGCACCCGCGCCGACTGCACGGCGGAAATGGATTCTATGGTGCGTTCCAGTTCGCCCTGCAAGGCGCGTTGATAATTGACCTGCTCGGCAAATTGGCTGGAACCGAATTTCTGGTTTTCCATCAGCTCAAAACCAATCGAGCCGCCACGCGGCAATCCCTGGCTCGCCAGACGCAGACGCGCGTCATGCACTTGCGCGGCGGGCACCAGGATCGCCGCGCCGTTTTCGGAATAGCGATAGGGCACATTCGCCTGTGCCAGCGCGTCGATGATCGCGCCGCCATCCTTTTCGGAAAAATTGGCGAACAACACCCGGTAATCCGGCTGCCGCGTCCACAGGTACGCGCCCGCCAAAATGGCGACGATGGCGGCGACAGCAACCGCCAGCATGAGTTTCTGCTGGCTGTTCAGACGACCAAGGGATTCGCGCAAACGCGCAAGGGCGTCCGTACTACCCGGTGAGCTGGCCGCGGCACCGGCCATTTCCGCCGCATCCGCCGTGATTTCTGGATTTGCCGCCATGAAGGTTACAAGTCGTCAATATGCCGTTGCAAGATGGAGTAAGCAGGCAAGAACCCGCAAAATAATTGCGTCCCTGCAAAATTTCGCAGCCTGGGCGCAAAAAACCCTGTTTATTCTACTATTATCCGCTTTTGCCGCCCCAGCAATTTGCAGAAGGCGTCAAAAAGTGAAAACCTGCTTTTTGCCGGACTAGTTTGGGTTTGAAGGCAAAGCAAGGCTTCGCCTTCAAACCGTGAAGCCCCAACGAAACACCCATCCAGCCTTGGGGTTTTGTTGCCTTTACTCCAGGAAAGTGCGAGCGCGGCAGTCCCTTTTTTGCTGACTGAACCGGCACAAGGCCGAAGGCCGCAGGACAGCCGAAGGTTGGCCTTAGGCGGCAAGATGCGGATTTGCCGCACAAAAAGCAGGGCTTTACTTTTTGACGTACTGAATTTTCATGACGCCGACTTCCATGCCTCTTCCCGACGCTCCCGCGAATGCCGCCGCAACGCCGCCCGCCGCGGCAAAAGCGCAAACCCTGGAATTGCAGCGGGCATTCACCCTGTTCAACCAGGTTTCCGCCGAACTCACGCAAGCCTATGCCTCCCTGCAGCAGCAGGTGACTTCGCTTACCGGGGAACTTGCCGTCGCCAACGGCGAATTGCGCCGCCAGTACCAGGAAAAGGAGGCGCTTTCCGAGCGGCTGCGCCTGCTGCTCGACGCCTTGCCCGCCGGCGTGGTGGTGCTGAACGGCGCGGCGCGCATCACGGAAGCCAATCCCGCCGCCCGCGACTTGCTGGGCGCGGATATCGAAGGCCGTCACTGGGGCGAGGTCGCGCGTGAACTGCTCGAACCCAGCCGGACGCTGGGCGAGTGGCAATTGGGGGACAAACACTTGAATCTCGCGGAAAGCCCGCTGGATTCTTCCGGCGGCAAATTGCTGCTGCTGCATGACATTTCCGTCGCGCATCAGATGAAGACGGAACTCGAACGCAACCAGCGCCTGGCGGCAATGGGCGAACTCGCCGCCTCGCTGGCGCATCAACTGCGGACGCCGCTGGCGACGGCGCTGCTGTACGCGGGCAACCTGGGACAGGCTGAACTCTCCGACGCGGCGCGCCACCGCTTTGCCGGCAAGGCCGCCGCGCAACTCAGACGCCTGGAACGGTTGATTCAGGACGTGCTGCTCTTTGCGCGCGGCGAAAGCATCGGTCGCGACGTGATCCCTGTCGCCGACCTGTTCCTCGAAGCGGCGCAGACGCTGGAGCCGCTCCTGAAAGCGCGGGAAGTGCGGCTGGAAACGCGGCTGCCCGCGCCGGAAGCGCGCATCGTCGGCGGCAGGAAGGCGCTGTTCGGCGCGCTGGTGAGCCTTCTGGAAAACGCCTTGCAGGTCAGCGCGCCGGGAGGCCGCATCTGGCTTTGCGCCGATAGCGGCAACGATGAAATCCGGATGTCGGTTGCGGACGAAGGCCCCGGAATCCCGGAAGATTTGCGGACGCGCATCTTCGAGCCCTTTTTCACCACCATGCCGCAGGGCACCGGACTGGGTCTGCCGATTGCGCTGGGCGTCGCCCGCGCCCACGGCGGCAGTCTCCGCGTAGAATCGACGCCGCCTGACGGCGCGCGCTTCATTCTCTCGTTGCCAGTACAATCCGCCAATGAAAAATACAATGACGTCCCATGATCTTTCCCCAAAACAGCCGGCAGGAAGAAACATGACGCGCGTTTGGCGGCTCGTTTCCCCCTATGATCGCGGCGCGACCGCCCGGATGTTCGCTTCGCTCGATGCCGTGTTCGCGCTCGAAGGCGAACTGATCTCCCGCGATCCCCAAAGCGAGATGCTCCGCGTCGAGGTCGATGGAACGCGCTATTACGTCAAGCGTTACCGCCGCGCCGCCAAGAATCCCCTGCGGCGCTGGTTCGGACGTCCCCGCGTACAGGCCGAGTGGGAAAACATGCGCGCGTTCGTCCAATGGAACCTGCCGTGCGCTCCGGTCGTCGGCTATGGATTGGAACGGCGCGCGCTCGCGTTTACACGCGGGGCGATGATCACGCGGGAGGTTCCCGGCACGAACGATCTCGCCCAACTGGCGCGCGCGCGTGACCCGCGCCTGTCCACGCGCGCATGGCTGGCGGCAATCGTGCCGCAGGCGGCGCGCATCGCGCGCGCGCTGCATGATCATCACTTCGCCCACAATGATCTCAAGTGGCGCAACCTGCTGGTCGATGCGACGCCCACGCTCTATCTGATCGATTGCCCCGGCGGCCAGCGCTGGCCGGGGCCTTTTCTGCGCTATCGCTCGCTCAAGGACCTGGCCTGCCTCGACCGCATGGCCAAACGCCACCTTTCCCGCACCTGGCGGCTGCGCTTCTTCCACGCCTACACCGGACGATCACGGCTCACGGATGCCGACAAGCGCATGATCGGACGCATCGTGCACTTCTTTGCGGGACGGGAATAAAGGAACTGGCAAAAAGTGAAAATCTGCTTTTTGCCAGTTCAGATCACTACTGTCTGATCGATTTCACAGAAGAATCAATTGGTTGCAGTTGTGCTGCTTTTCTTTGTTCAGTACGGCGTTTGCGGGTGCGATCCAAAGTGGAGGAAGTCAAGGCGACATCGATCTCCAATAGGTATGCCGTTGCTGGTTTCTCAAGGTCAAGCATGGCTTGGCGATCAGGGAAAGCGGTTGTCTTCCCCCAACCCCCCCTGCCCCCGTAGAGGCACGGTGCGCCCCTGCGAGGCCCGCGCCAGCGGCCGCTCTGTCTTCTGAACCTCAGCGCTCTAGGCTGAATTCCACCGGCAGCACCAGGCTAAATGTGCGTTGGCGCAAGGATTCCGGCAGGGGGGTGCGGGCGGCGGCCTGGCGCAGCATGTCCACGCCTTGACGATCCAGCAGCGCGCTGCCGGAACTCCGTTGCAATTCCACTTGGGGAACGCTCATGCCAGGCCGCCAGATCAGGCGAACATCCATCCGGCCTTCGTGTCCCAACGCTTGCGCGCGCTCTGGATAGCGGCGCAGTCTGCGCGCGTTGTCGCCAATGGCAAGGAGATACGCGGGCAACGCATCCGCCGCTGCCGCGCCTTCCGCCGTCTGGCCTGTCGCGTTGCCGCCCTGCCCCGCGCCTCCGGAAAGCGCCTGCGTCGCTTCGCCAGCATCCGCAACGTCCGCCGCAACGCCACTGGCAACGTTTGTGGCGTCGGCAGGCGCAGCGATGGCTTCCACATGGGTTGGCGCGCGTTCCGGCGGCGCGGCATGCGGACGCGGGGACAGCACGGAGGCGCGCGGCGTATCCAGAACACGGCGCAACGGCGGAGGCGTGACTTCCGGCGCGCGCAATGGCGCGGCGGGCAAAGCAGGCGCGGGAGACGGCGTGGACACAGACGCGGCGGAAGGCGGCGCTGCCGCGCGCAAACGCACCGTCAATCCTTCGCCGGAACGGGTGATATACGGCGGCGGCGGGTGGGCGACACTCAGCAGCAGGACATGCGCCAAGACGGAAAACAACAGCATCCGCGCCAGACATCCGTCCCTATGAAATGCCCGCATATGGCATCAGCACGGCATGGGGCGAGCGGCGGCCTTTTTCGCTCGCTTTGCATTCGCCGCTTCGCCGCCCGCATCCGATTGCTGGATGGACAGCTCGCCGCGAGAAAAGCAGACCCGGCTTTCCAGGCGCTGCATTCGCGCGCCCTTGTAGCGCAACCCATCGATACGCGCCTGACCGGAAATTTCCAAGCCATCCTCCTCCGTTGCCGCCGTTCTTGCCTTGTCGATGGCGTCCTTTTCCACGGCAGACGGCGCGGGTTCCTGCGAGGCTGCTTCCGGCGCGGTTTCGGCGCGCAGGTAGCGATCCAGGTCCAACTGGTTGAGATGCGCCTGGAATTCCAGGCGCGGCGGGCGTCCCGTAAGTCCTTGCGTCCATTGCCAGCGCAACGCCAGTTGGCTGTCATCCAGGTCGAGTTGCAAGTTCCCCGCGCCCTGCCCTGGCGCTTTTGCCGTCGCGCCGCCCGAATCCAGGGAAAAGTCTCCCGAAAGCCGCAGATTCAATGCCTCGGCAAGCACAGGGCCGGGATCGACTTGCATTTCCCCTTGCAAGGCGTCCACCCGCACATGCAGGCCGCGCGCGTCATCCTCCACGCGCAGCGGAGCGGCAAGCGCGCCCTGATAGCGGTGTTGCCGCCAGTTTCCCGCCCAATCCAGACGCAAGGCCGGGCTTTCCATGCGGCCATTTTCCCCTTGCAAGGCATCCAGGTTCAGGTTTGCCTTCAAGGTATCATCCGCCAGCGTCAGATACGCCTTGAACCCTCGCAAGGACGGCGCGGCATGCTGCCAGCGCAGGGTCTCCAACTCGATCCCGCCCGCCAGCCGTTCCTCCCCCGCCGCCGATGCCGCGCGCTCGCCCTGCACGCGCAATTGCGCAAGCTCGAAATCCGGCGCGGACAAATCCGCCTGCATCTGGCGGGCGCTCAGGGCAAGCCGCGCCTGTTCCAGCGACTGTCCATGCCCCTTGAGATGCGCGCGCGGATTATCCAGCCGCAGACGCCGCGCCGCGCCATCCAGCCGATACAGGGTATCCAGCGTCACGCCTATCTGCGCGGCCCGCGCGTCTTCCGCCGCGCCCAGACGCAGGGTCGCGCCCATTTCCAGTTTGCCCTGCGCCTGCAACCCCAGGCGGCCAGAACGCAAAAACACCTTTTCCAGCGCCAATTGACGCCCATCGAGCGCATCCTTCCAGGTGACGCGCCCATTCAACAACACCAGCTTTTCCACTTCCATGTCCAGCGGCGCTTCCCCTGTCTCGCTGCCCGACAACAGGTCGTCAAAGTTGTAACGGCCATCGGCGTCGCGCGCCAGGTGGAGCGTCCAGTCGCGGATTTCGATACGGTTGATGCGGATTTTGCCGGCAAGCAGCGGCAAAAGCTCCAGCGCGCCATCCAGCCGCCCCAGCGTCAGGAAATCCGCATCCCCCGCCGCATCCAGAAGACGCACATCGCTCATTTCCACCGACAGGCGCGGCAGGAGTTTTAGACGCAAGGGGCCATCCATGCGCAATTCCCGCTGCTTTTCCGCGCGCGCCCGCTCGATCAGGCTGGCCTTCAGCGCCTCGCCATCGAAACGGATGAACATGAGCAGCAGCAAGGCCAACAGAACAAGCGCCGCGCCGCCCAAGAGCCAGTACCGCCAGGAGCGCCGCGTAAACGGAAACGACAAGGATAATGACATGAGATTTCCAATGATTGCCCAACGCGCAAGGTTCGCGTTCATCGGGATTTTCTCATTATTGCGGCACAACAAACAATGCCGCCGGAAAAATCGGGGCGCAATGAAAAGGGGAAGATGCCATGTCGATGACCAGTCCCAGGCAAAGCGCGGCCACACTCCCTTCCCTGACAAGGGGAGGTCTGGGGAGGGGTTTGGCGGCAACGGATCAGGAATCAAGGTCTGATACAGACCGATCCGCCGCCCCCCCCCCTCAATCTCCCCTTGTCAGGGGGAGGACAAGGCCGAAGCCTATGGCCTGTTGATAATCAAGCAAGCCAAATGACAGAGGCACACACTGCGATGAAGGAGGCGAATCGTTCGGCGAGTTTGTCATGGCGGGTGGCAATACGGCGGAATTGCTTGATACGGCAGAAGAAGCGCTCGACCAGGTTGCGGCTCTTGTAGAGATGGCGGTCGTAAGGGCGTTGGATGGAGCGGTTCTTGCGGGGCGGGATGACCGCGCCGATCTGGCGCGCGGCCAATGAATCGAGAAGATCGTCGGAGTCAT
>JAITRP010000179.1 GCA_031288305.1 Zoogloeaceae bacterium | reverse complement strand
CTCATGGTTCTTGCCGGTTATCTTTTTCATTGCTGCGCAATAGCGTCCGATCTGTCCTTCCGCTTCCTTGATAGTGCGCTCCCGGCATGTGCACTTCCTCTCGATAATGGAGCACTCGTATGTCGGTGAGACCGCTTTCGGATCAGTCATGATGGATAGGCACACAAGACAGCGGCTATGCAGGCAATGTCCGTCTGGAGGTAAAATATGCCTGTGAGTGGTTTATAAGATACTTTCCATCAACGCAATCATGACCTCGAATTTACATTTTTCAAGACGGCTTCTAAGCGATCTGATCGACATTTTGCCCCAGATGGGATGGGTTGCTGACGGCGGGGAGCGCGTTGATGAGCTGCAGCGCGGCTTGTGCCTGCATGTCGATGGCTTTCCTGAGCACGGTCATATTGACGGCATCCGGCGCTTGGCTGGTCTGGCTGGCTAGACTGCCAACATTGCTGCTGATTTCCATGATGAGTAGTTCCCTTTTGCGCAACATGAGATTACAGTATAGTCTTTTTTTTGAATCATGCAGGACTTGCCATGCCGGATCCGCACCCGAAGACCACCCCGAAAACACAGGAATCCGCGACAAAATCCAAGGAAAAGGAACACTTTCTGGAAGAAATCGTCAGCGACCTTGACGCCCTGGCGCGGGAGACGCTCGCAAGCGACATGCGTGTACGCATCGAGACGCGCGCGCAAATGCCGAATTTGCAATTCCCCGACCTGGAGGAGGAATTTGAGTCTTCTTCCCCGCTCTATTCCGGCGGCTTGCTCGGACAGTTGCGCGAACAGGCGCAGGACATACTGAATCAACAGGAAGCGCGCGCGCGGCAAAACGCGCAACTGGCGGTTCAGATCGATCAATCCATGCGCTATGTCTTTGCCTGGTTGCAGGACATGACGCAGCAACTCAACATCATCAAACCCGAAATTCCCCGCGACTATCTGCTGGCGGACGAAAAATACCTGCAAGCGCTGGCCTGGCGGAAAGGCAGCGCGAATTACCATGTCATGAATTCCGCCGACGATCTGTCGCTCATGCATTCCGTCAGCCTGAATTACCGGCTAAAGAGCGAAAAGCCCGACATTATCCTGAACCGAGACGCATCGGTGGCGGAAGAATTCCGCCAGCGTTTTTTCGATCTCAACCTGAACATGTTGATCGATGAAACCTACGGCGCGCGCCATACACTGAAAACCATACATTTCAGGATTGTCCAGGAAATCCAGGTAAAGGTGCGCTGGGAACCGGATTATCAGGAAGAGCAGATCGTGGTGCGCGCCAGCAACCTGGAACGTCTGGGCAACGCCATTTACCGCATGCCCATTGAGGCGCCCAGGAACCCCGCGCTGATGGAAGAATTCGGACGCATGGTACTGGGCGCGTCGCACCACTTCCCGCGCATCGCCCAATCCCCAGATTCATAACTCATAAGACATGGCCTCTGTCGCCGCGCGTAAAACCGATGAGCGGCGTTTTTATCTCCTTGCCCAAGGCCATGACCTTGAAGAGTTCGCCCATTTCGTGTGGCCCGACGAGCTTTTGCACGGCGGAGGCGCTTTTGATGTAAGCGGAAGCGTCCGCCGCCAGCGCCGCCAGATCGTCGAGCAGGCCGCAATTCAACAGGAAGCGCGCCTGATCCGCGTAACCCGACAAGCTCAACCCCGCCAGATGCGCCGCCGCGATCAGGGCAGTGAAATCCACATGCGCGCTGATGTCCTGCAAACCCGGAAAATAAAAGGGATCGGTATGCGCGCGCTGGCGGTGGTGGCACATGAGCGTACCGCCGTCGCGGTCGGGATGGTACAACTCATGACGGGGAAAACCATAATCGATGAGCAGGAGACAACCCGCCGCCAGCCGCTCGCCCCAGGTTGCCGTCCAAGCCGGAGCCAGCAGGGAAATTTCACTGACATAGCCCGGCGGCAGGCGGCATTCCCTCCCAATGCGTTCGGCCTCCGCCCGCAAACGCCCGGTCGCGGGGCGCGTCCGCCATTGAAATTTTGCGTTTTCTCCCCAGGTCACGCCGCGTTCCAGGATCGTTTCGTCCTGCCACTGCACCACATGCACTGGCATGGCATCCAGCACTTCGTTGGCCAGAACCAGGCCGGAAAACCGTTCCGGAAGGCGTTTTAGCCAATGCACCCGCACAAGCAGACGCGGAACCTCCCGCGCGAGGGTTTGCCGCTGCCGCGCCGCGAGTTCCGGCGACAATTCCAGAATATCGTAGCGTTCCGGCAGGGCGCCAGCATCTTCCAGCGCCCGCAACAAATCGACCGCCAGCCGCCCGGAACCCGCGCCCGCTTCCAGGATATGCGGCGCGCTCATCGCCATGATTTCTACCGCTTGCCGCGCCAGCGCGCGGGCAAACAAGGGCGTCCATTCCGGCGCGGTCACGAAATCCCCCGCCGCCCCGAATTTTTGCGCGCCCGCCGTGTAATACCCCAGACCGGGCGCGTATAGCGCCAGTTCCATGAAATCGGCAAAAGAAATCCAGCCGCCCGCCGCCGCAATCCGGCGACGGATCTCCGCCTGTAACGCTGCGCTATGGGTCATATGCGTTCGTCAAAAAGTAAAAACCACTTCTTGCCGGTTTGTCTTGGGGTTTGAAACTAGGCAAAGCCTGGCTTCAAACCGTGAAAACCCAACGCAAAACCCATCCGGCTTTGGGGTTGCGTTGCCTTTACGCCAAAAAAGGGCAGACTTCGCCAGTCCTTTTTTGCTGTCCAAACCGGCAAAAAGCAGGTTTTTACTTTTTGCCGTCTTCAAACGATAATTCCTGCCGCGACAGGTAATTCCGGCGAAAGCGTGACGGATTTTAGCCTGTTCATGTTCTTGCCTGTAGTTTGTCGCGTCAAGGATTCTCGTGCAAAGTTCCCAAACCCTGCAACGCCTGGAAAAATGGCTGTTGCGCAAAGTCGGCAAGGCCATTTCCGGCTACAACATGATTGAAGCGGGCGATACGCTTCTGGTTTGCGTCTCCGGCGGCAAGGATTCGCATACGCTCCTGCACCTTTTGCGCCTCCTGCGACAAAAATCGCCCGTGCCCTTTACGCTGATCGCCATGAACCTGGACCAGAAACAGCCGGGATTTCCCGCAGGCGTGCTGCCCAGCTATTTCCAGAAAATCGGCGTCGACTATCGTATCGTCGAAGCCGATACTTATTCGGTGGTGCGCGAAAAGATTGCGCCGGGCAAGACGCCCTGTTCGCTCTGTTCCCGTCTGCGCCGGGGCATCATCTATCGCACGGCAAAAGAGGTGGGCGCCAACAAGATAGCGCTGGGGCACCACCGTGACGACATGGTGCATACCCTGTTCCTCAATCTCCTGTTCGGCGGCAAGCTGAAGGCCATGCCGCCCAAACTGAAGACGGATGATGGCGCGCACATCGTTATCCGCCCGCTGGCCTGTTGCGCCGAGGACGACATCGCCCGTTACGCGCGCGGCATGAATTTCCCCATCATCCCCTGCAATTTCTGCGGTTCGCAGGATAATCTGCAACGCCAGAAAATCCGCGCGATGATGCAGGAATGGGACCGGCGCTTTCCCGGTCGCACCGAATCCGTATTCACGGCGCTGCAAAACGTCGTTCCCTCGCATCTGGCCGACAATGCGCTGTTCGATTTCCAGGGATTGACGCGGACGGGCACGCCAGGCACACCGGAAGATCCCTTGTTTGATGCGCCGGATTTGCCGCCGCCGAATGTTCCCGCCTTCCCCCTGCCGGTGCGCGCAGAGAGCTGAAAACAAAGCGGCCTCGCTTCCTTCCTTGCTGGAGCTGAAGGCCGATCTGGCGAAGCCGCATACAACGGATGTCTGGGGAAGAGTTTGCGGCGCTGGAGCAGGAACCGGCGCCCGGATGCAAGCTGAATTACCGCAACCCTCCTCAATCTCCTCTTGCCAGCGAGGAAAAAACGCGCTCCCCGGTACGCCCAAGCGGTTTGACTTCGGCGTGGTTACGGCATATAGTCATAGCCGCAACCCATTGTTTTAAAACACAATTCAAGTTTTCACGCGCCTGCGTTCCCGCTCTGCGGGCTTGGCGTGCGCCGCTTTGCGCAAGGAAGCGTCAAAAAGCAGGGTTTTACTTTTCTGATGGAAAAAGCATATTGCATGAAGAATGTCCTTGTCGTTTCCTATTCACAAAGCGGGCAACTCGCCGGGATCGTGGCTGCCTTGACGCGCCCCTTGCAGGAAGCGGGCGTGAATATTCACCATGAAATCTTGCGGCCAGCGCCGGATTTTCCGTTTCCCTGGCCGTTTTTTGCGTTTTTCGACGTTTTCCCGGAGTCGGTGCGGCTCGATCCGCGCCCCAACCAGCCGCTTTCCCTTGCGCCGGAAGCGGCGTTCGACCTCGTGATCCTGGCTTGGCCGGTGTGGTTTCTTTCCCCGGCCCAGCCGGTCGTCGCGTTTTTGCAAAGCGCCGAAGCCAAGCGGTTGCTTGCGGGCAAGCCCGTGGTGAGCGTGGTCGCCTGCCGCAATATGTGGCTCGTCGCGTTCGACGCCTTGAAAACCCTGGTGGCGGATACGGGCGGACGGCTTGTCGATCATGTGGCTTTTACCGACCAGGCTCCGGCGCTGGCGACGTTCATCACCACGCCGCGCTGGATGTTTACCGGGCGGCGTGACCGCTTTCTCGGTTTGCCGCCCGCTGGCGTGGATGCCCGCCAGACCGCGGGCGCGGCAAGATTCGGGATCGCGCTGGCCGAGGCGCTCGCGCGCGACGAGGAAAAACGCGGTCAACCCATGCTGGGCGGCCTGCGCGCGGTAAAAATCTCTCCCCATCTGGCGCTCTCCGAACGCGCCGGGCGGCGCGCCTTTCGTGTCTGGTCGGGGTTCATCCGCCGTTGTGGCCGTCCCGGCCAATGGCGGCGGGTTCCAGTGCTCATGCTTTTCCTGGTATACCTTGTTGCAATGATCCTCGCTGTCGTTCCGCTCAGCCTCGTTTTGCAGCGCCTTGCAGCGCCCTTGTTCGCCCGGCGTCTGGCGGCGCTCGCGCGCCATTACGAACAACCTTCCGGCGCGGACGATACGCGCATGGCCGCCCATGAATGAAGTTTTTATTACCGCCACGGCGATTGCCCTGCCGAATGCGCCCGTCGGCAACGATGCCGTCGAGGCCGTGCTCGGCAAGGTCGGCGGCCAGCCTTCGCGCGCGCGCCGCGTCGTTTTGCGCCAGAACGGCATCAAGAGCCGCCATTACGCAATCGATCCGGCGACCGGCGCGCCCACGCATTCCAATGCCGGTCTCACCGCCGAAGCCGTCCGCGCGCTTGGCGAGAGCGGCTTCGCAATCGGCGATATTCGTTGTCTCGTCACAGGCACTTCCTTGCCTGACCAGTTGATGCCCAATCATGGCGTCATGGTGCATGGCGAACTGGGCAATCCCGCCTGCGAAGTGGTTTCGACCGCGGGCATCTGCCTGTCGGGCCTTGCTGCGCTCAAATACGCCTGGCTCGCCGTGGGAGCGGGGGAGGCGGAAAACGCGGTGGCGACGGGATCCGAGCTCCCTTCCGTGGTTTTGCGGGCGGCGCATTTCGAGGCCGAGAACGCCGCGCGCGTCATGGCGCTCGAAGCCAACCCTTACATCGCCTTTGAAAAGGATTTCCTGCGCTGGATGCTCTCCGATGGCGCGGGCGCTTTTCTTGTCGAACCTCGCCCGCGCGCGGGGCGGGTCAACCTGCGCATCGACTGGATCGAACTGTCTTCCGCCGCTCATCGCCTGCCGGTATGTATGTACGCTGGCGGCGAACGCGCCGCCGACGGCGCGCTCACCGGCTGGTCCCGGTTTTCATCCCGGCAATGGCTGGAAAAATCGCTTTTCTCGATCCGGCAGGATGTAAAGCTGCTCGATCGCCACGTCGTCGAGGCCACGCTGGAGACGCCCCTGCGCGCCGTTGTCGCGCGCCGCGCGCTGGCGGCGGAAAGTATCGACTGGTTCCTGCCGCACATGTCCTCGCATTACTTCCGCCAGCCGATCGCCGATGGGCTGGCGCGCGCGGGCGTGCCGATACCGTTCGAGCGCTGGTTTACCAACTTGGCGACGCGAGGCAACACAGGTTCGGCCTCGATCTACATCATGATTGATGAATTATTCCGTAGTGAACGCCTCGCGCCGGGAAACCGTCTGCTCTGCTTCGTGCCGGAGAGCGGGCGGTTTTCGAGCGGGTTCATGCATTTGACGGTCGTTTGAGCGATGAACATCGACGAAGTGCCGCAGGAGGAGAGCGCCGCATATGGCGGCCATCAAAAGGGCATTTACGCGCGTGGCGCGGATGGGCGTCTTGTCCTTGTTCCCACATGCGGATGGGAAGCGGAGGAAATCGTGACCCGGCAGGCGGTGGAAACCTTCGACGAACTGGCCGCCGCCGCCTTGAAGAGAGCGCGCGCCGGGCAGGCTTCGCCGCTCGAATGCCACATGTACCGCGCCCGCATGGACGAGTCTTTGCTTGCCCAGGCGACCGGCCTGTGGCGTTGGCGGGTGCGCCGCCACCTCCGCCCAGAGGTTTTCGCCTGTCTGCCACAAAGACTGCGCGCACGTTACGCCCAGGCGCTCGGCATGGATGTCGAGCGCCTGGACGAAATCGCGTAAACGCGCGTCAGAAAGCAATTCCCCTGCTTTTGTCCGCGGTCTTGGTTCTTCTTGCATCCTCGCGGATTATTGCCCAGAATGCGATCCGCCGGGGGCGCGCCGCTTCCACGCCGGATTCCAAGGCCAGCAAGAAATTAGCGGCAGCCCTTCAGGGCTGCCGGCCTAACGTCATTGGGAAGGGGTTTCTCTCCCCTCCCCAATGGCTACGGATTGATCCCCCGGCCTTCAGACCGGGGTCTCAACCTTCGCACCGCCCTGAAGGGCGGGGTTTCAAACCGAAGTTAGTTTTACGATGAACGGTATTTATTCACCAAGAAAGCCGACAAGATGCCGTTCCGTGCGTTGTGGGCGGCGCAGTCCAGGATGAAGGGGTAAGACAACGATTCATCTCCATCGGCCTTCCATATTTCCAATCTACAGTCGTTTGCTTTTGTAGAATCCGTTTTTCAATTTTTCCGGCGCAGCCTGGAAAATCGTAACCAGACCCCAGAATGACGACCACGACCGGCTTCCTCCACCGTCAGGCATCCCACTGTGAAAGCGGGGTGATGAGCGCCATCGCGCGCCATCATGGTTTGCCCCTGTCCGAGCCGATGGCTTTCGGCCTCGCCTCGGCGCTGACTTTTGCCTATTTGCCTTTCATCAAACTCTCCGGCTTGCCGCTGGTGTCGTACCGCATGCCGCCCGGGGCGATCATCCGCGGCTTGCAGAAGCCCCTGCGATTTTCGATGAGTACCGAAAGATTCCGGCGCGTGGAAAAAGGCATGGCGCGGCTCGATGAACTGCTTGATGCCGGGCGCCTGGTGGGGCTGCAAGTTTCGGTGTTCTGGTTGCCTTTCATGCCGCCGGATTTTCGCTTCCATTTCAACGCCCACAATCTGCTTGCCTATGGGCGCGACGAGGAAAAGGGCGATTACCTGCTCTCTGATCCCGTGCTGGAAGATCCGGTGCGCTGCGCCGCCGCCGATCTGGCGAAGGCGCGTTTCGCGCGGGGCGCGCTCGCGCCCAAGGGGCTGATTTACTACCCGGCCACGCCGCCATGCGAGCCAGACTGGAAACAGGCCGTCCCCGCCGCGATCAAGAAAACCGTGCGGATGATGCTCCACACGCCGCTGCCGATCATCGGCGTTTCGGGCATCGAGCGGGTGGCTCGCGCCTTCGAGCGGCAGCCCGCCGCCGCCGACCCCGTGGCGTGCAAGCGCTATATCGGGCACCTGGTACGAATGCAGGAAGAAATCGGCACGGGCGGCGCGGGTTTTCGCTTCATGTACGCCGCGTTTCTCGAAGAAGCCGCGCCCCTCGCGGCCCGTCCGGCGCTGGCCGATTTGGCGGGAGAACTGGTGGGCGTCGGCGACGGCTGGCGCGAATTCGCCCTGGCCACCGCGCGGATGATCCGCGGTCGCGATCCGCTCGAACCCAAACGGCTCGCGGCTTTGCTGCGCGAACAGGCCGCGCGTGAAAAAGCTTTCTTCGCCGCTTTGGGCAAGGCCGTATGAGAAAGGAAAGCGGCAAAAAGTAAAACCCCACTTTTTGCCGCTCTTATATAGTAAAAAAGGGCAAGCGGAGCTTGCCCTTTTTTGGGGGGCGATTAAAAGTTGAGGAAAAAAACCTTTCCAGACGAAGCAAAGCGCCGCCGCTTGCCGTCCCCTCCTCCGCTTGGCGGGGCACCCTCTCCCCCAAAATATTGGGGGAGAGGGAACGGCAAACGTTTGCGCTTTGTTCGTTTCCTCCACTTTTAATCGCACCCCTTTTGGGGTTAAAGGCAACGCAACTCACTACCCGTCCGCACGGGTCGTAGGGGCGTGCTGCATGCGCCCGTTGGCCGTCACGCGGCGGATGTGATTTGCTGCGGGCAGTGCGCCTACAAAGAAAGGCCGCGTAGCGACCGCTCTATCTTCTATCCTCTGTCCTTTCCCTCTTTGTATTTTGCCCGCAGCGGCGGCGCTGGTATGCTTTGCCCTTTTCGCGCGGACAGCGGCGGTTTTTTCGTCTGCCGGGCGCAAAACCAAGGCGCGTTGGCGCAAAGCGACACCGAATCCATGACTCATCTGAAACTCGCCCTCAAAACCCTGATTGTGGAGACTTGCGACAAAGACTGCGATCCCGCTTCCATTGCCGACGACGAAATCCTGTTCGGCTCTGGAACGCGGCTTGCGCTCGACTCGCTCGATGCTTTGCAATTGTCGATCGCGCTGCAAAAGCGCTTCGGTGTGCGCCTGACCGACAGCAAAGAAACCCGCCGCGTGTTTGCCAATGTCGCCAGTCTTGCGCTCTGGCTGCAAGCGCGGGGCCGGACAGGCGCGCTGGCATGAAGATTCCCCGCCCGGTCTATATCGATCGTATCGGCCATGTTTCGGCGCTGGGACTGTCGACCGCCACTGCTGCCGAGGCGGTGCTGACGGACAAAAAAGCGGTTTCCTGGCGCGAATTGCCCGACGCCCGCTACCCCTGGTTCGCGCTGCCGCTGGCCGAGACGGACTGGACGGCCCGCGCCCGACGCGCCGTCGAACTCGTCGGCCTCGAACTCGCCGCTGGCGGTTTGCCGCTTTTCGTGGGTTCCTCCGCGTTGGCGACCGGCGCAGTCGAAGCCCGCGCCCGCGCGGACGGCGTGGTTCCGGCCTGCTTCGACGATATTGCCGCCTTTCAAACGGAAATTCTCGCTGCGCTCGGCGTTAAAAGCATGCCATGGCTGTTTTCCACCTCCTGCACTTCGGGCTTTGCCGTGCTGGAGACGGCTTCCCTGCTCATCGCCCATGGCGAAATCGACGAAGCGCTCGCGCTCGGCATCGAATTCGGCTGCGACACAACGCTTGCCGGTTTTGCCAGTCTCGGCTTGCTTGCGCGCGACGAAAATGCCGAAGGACTGATCCTGGGCGAAGCGGTCGCCGGGCTGCGGCTCACGGCGCAGCCCGCTGCCTGGCGGGTCGCCTCCTGCCGCCTGGGTACCGACGGCTACTCCGCAACCTCGCCAGCGCCTGATGGCCACGTCATCGCCGCCAATCTCGCCGCCGCGCTTGACGACGCCGGACTGGAGGCAGGCGACATCGATCTCATCAAACCCCATCGCAGCCGCATGTTCAGCACTGACGAACCCGAAGAAGCCGCGCTCGATCTCCTTTTCGGCGCGCGCCGCCCACCAGAAATCACCTTCAAGCGCCGCATGGGACACACGCTGGGCGCGAGCGGCCCGGCGGAACTGACTGTCTTGCTGGCCCTGCTCGATACGTGCGCGGGAAAAGCGCTCTATGGACAGCCGCGCTATCTGCTTTTCAATCTTGTTGGCTTCGGCGGTAGCGCCGCGACGGTGATCATCGAACGCTGCCGCGCCGCTGAAAAAAGGAAATGAGCGCGCTGTGCATCAGCGAGATGCTGGAACAGCGCTTCGATGCCGCCGCGCTCTCCGCGCTCGCGCGCAAGCAATCCGCCGTGCCCTTGCGCCGCGCCGGGGCGCTGACCGAACTGGCGATCATTGGCGTGGCGGCTTGCCTTGCGGGCAAGCCGGATCGTTCCACCATCGTGTTGTGGGGATCGAGTACCGGCGCGCGCGAAGCGGGCATCCGCGTCGTCGCCGACGTTGTGATCGCGCGCGAATCGCCGTTTCCGTTCGATTTTCTCGCCACGCAGCCCATTCTGGCCGCTCCTCTCTTGCAGCGGAGTTTTCCCTGCATCGAGAGCGCGCTCTATCAACCTTGGGCAGGCAACGCGGAACTGTGCTGGCAGCGCATGCGAACGCTTGCCGCCATATTTTTGCAAGCAGGCCGCCACGTGCGCGCGCTGTGCGGACAGGTCGAACCCGGAGAGAACGAACACATCGGGCGATGGCAGGTGCTGGAGGACTGAGTTTTAGAGGGCAGAGCACTCGCTCCGCTCGCTTTGTGGTCTTATTCTGTAATCCGTGACCGCGTGTTGGGCAGAATGCGATCCGCAGGTTCCCCAGAATACAGACCATAGCCTGCAAAGGCGCGCAGGCCACTCTGTCTTCTGTCCTCTGTCGTCCGCTCTTCCCTGTCCTCGGTTCGGCAAAATCTGCTATGATGCGCCAGGATTTGGCATGGATGTTCCTTTTTTTCTTGAAGGATTTGTGGTGATTACCATTGTTTGTGGTGAAATTGAAGATAATCCATCTTTGGTGATGCGCGTGGGGCTGAAGGAGGCCGGGCACGCGTTCGAGCGCTGTCTCAACCGGGTCAAGAACACGGGCGAAGGATTTCGGGGACGGTTGTCGGGAACCGCCAAGAACGGACAGATTTCCTTTGTGTTTGATTCGCCCGAGGAAGCCTGTCTTGCCGCCATCGAAATGCAGCGCCGGATTGCCGAATTGATGCCGACTTCCGGCATCCGCCTTGGCCTGCGTCTGGCGATACTGTCGGCGGAAAGCGAGGCGCAGGCCATACAACGGGTGGGCAAACTGCTGGAAATGGCGCTTCCCCAACAGATCCTTTGCAGCCGGCAGGTGCTGATGGAAGTGGCGGTCAGCGTCGGCCTGAAAGTGACCGATCACAAACAAAAACTGAAGATTGTCGAAAGCGGCGACATCATCAGCGTCATGCAGTTGCTGTGGCAGGAAAACGATGATGGCCTGAGCGACGTGACGCGCGTGAGCGATGACGACGATCTCCCCGCTACCCTGACTTCCACCAGTCTGCTGGCGCAGGCCGCCATGGCCGATGGTTCCGCGACGATTCCGCCTATGCCGCCCGCCCACCCCATTCGTCTCCTGGTGCGACATGGCGAAAATTCCCTGATCCTGGACGAAAAAACTCCCAATCTGGCCATCGGACGCGAACACCATAGCGACATCATCATCAACGACAGCCGCACTTCCCGGCAGCATGCGCGCCTGGAACGGCGGGACGGCTATTATTGGCTGACGGATATGAGCACGAACGGCACTTTCATCGCTTTTGCGGGCGAGCAGGAAGTATTTCTAAGGAAGGACAGCGTTGCCCTGCGCGGCAAGGGTCACCTTTCCTTCGGCATCTCCACGCGCGACAAGGAAGCCGATCTGCTGGATTTCGAGCATATATAGGAAAACGGCAAAAAAAGTAAAAACCACTTTTTGCCGGTCTATATAGCAAGAAAGGGCAAGCGGATTCGCCCTTTCCTGGCGTAAAAGGCGAGGAAACCCGCTACACGTTCGCCCAGTCGCAGGGGCGCGCTGGTTTTGCGTTGGGTTTAACGGTTTGAAGCCAGGCTTCGCCTGGTTTCAAATCCCAGGATAACCCGGCAAAAAGTGGGTTTTCACTTTTTGCCGCTTCCATATCATGGTGTAAAGAGTGCATCACGAAAGCCGCATTCATCTTGACGGACCGGCGGGCAACATCGAGGCGATCATGGAAATCCCGGCGGATGCGCCCTTGCGCGGCATTGCGCTGGCGGCGCATCCGCATCCGGTTGGCGGCGGCGCAAATACCAACAAGGTCACGCATACGCTTGCCAAGACCTTCCTGTCCTTGGGGTACGCCGCCTTTCGCCCCAATTTTCGCGGCGTTGGCATGACGGAAGGCGTACATGACAACGGCGCGGGCGAAACGGACGATCTCCTGGCGACGCTGGAAGACGCCCACCGGCGGCTCAATGATCCTGATCGCCGCTTGCCCGTGACGCTGACTGGATTTTCCTTCGGCGCGTACTGCCAGACCCTTCTGGCCCGCCGCTTGCGGGACGCGGGACGGGCGGTGGAGCGGCTGGCGCTGGTTGGCGTCGCCGCCGGGTTCATCGACGGGACACGCGCATACGATGCCGAAGCCGTGCCTGCCGATACGCTGGTCATCCACGGCGCCGCCGACACCCTCGTGCCGCTTGCCAATGTCCTTTCCTGGGCCGAGCCGCAGAACCTGCCGGTAGTGGTGATTCCCGGCGCGGATCATTTTTTTCACCGGCGGCTCACCCTCATCCGCGACGTCATCCTTCGCGCTTGGCATGGCCGCGCGCGAAACCTTCGATGAAGCCGCCTCCCCTGTCCGCGCGGGCGCTGAAAAAGAGCTACGCGGGCGTCCCCGTGGTGGAGGATATCTCCTTTGCGCTGGAAGAAGGCTGCTGTTTCGGCCTGTTGGGGCCAAATGGCGCGGGCAAGACCACGACCCTGAAACTTTGTCTCGGCCTGGCCGCGCCGGACGCGGGCGAGATCACGCTGGCCGGCCATCGCGTCCCGGAGGCGGCGCAGGCCGCCCGCGCCTCGGTAGGCGTAGTGCCGCAATTCGACAATCTCGATCCGGATTTCACGGTCAGTGAAAACCTGCGGGTTTTCGGGCGTTATTTTGGCTTGTCCAAAAAAGAGATGGCGGCGCGCATGGAGGGACTGCTGCAATTTGCCAGCCTGAAAAGCAAGCGCGACACCCGCATCGACACCCTTTCCGGCGGCATGAAACGTCGGCTGACGCTGGCGCGGGCGCTGGTCAATGACCCCGCCATCCTGTTTCTCGACGAGCCGACCACCGGCCTTGATCCGCAAGCCCGTCATCTGATTTGGGAACGCCTGAAAACCTTGCGGAACGCTGGCAAGACCCTGCTCCTGACTACGCATTTCATGGAGGAAGCCGAACGCCTGTGCGACTGGATCATGATTGTCGACGGCGGGCGGAAAATCGCGGAAGGCAGCCCGCGCGCATTGATTGCCCGCCATATCGAAGCACAGGTCATCGAAGTGTATGACACGACCGGAACGCCGGACGCATTGGAATCCTTCCTGTGCGCGGCGCGCGCCCAGGAAGGCATGGAGGGCGCGCGCATGGAAAGAAGCGGCGAGACGCTGTTCTTTTACGGTCACGACGACGCCGCCCGCCGGTTGCTGCAATTGCTGGCGCAACGGCCAACGTTGCGCTACACGCATCGCGCCGCCAATCTGGAGGACGTCTTCATCCGCCTGACCGGACGAGAATTGCGCGATTGATCACGAAGATGTAATAGAATGAACGCGAGTTCGCGGTAAAAATACCGTTCCGTCCCTTATAGATTCAGATTCAGGCCGGCAGGTCTTCACGGAGATGCGTGTTTTATGAACCGGATAGCTTCCCACCAGGCATTGATAATCGGGTTTTCGCTGATTATCGTTCTCCTGGGCGGCACAGTCGTGCAAAGCTGGCAACTGCTGGAGCAACTGGGCGCGCAAAGCCGCGAGAACATCGAGCAATCCGTGCGGATGGCCTCCGCCCTGCAGGAACTTCGGGAACGCGGGACGGATTTGGAGCGTAGCAGCCGTCAGTATCTCCTGGTGCGGCAGAGCGCCTTTCGCGCCAGTTTCGACGCTACGCTTGCCCAGGCGTTGAACCTCACGAAAACGCTGGAAACACAGCAGGAGGCGCTCTTGCGTCCGCTGTTGCAGGAGTGGCGCAACGCGGCGCAGAATCTGGCGGACGGCCTGGACAGTCCGGCGGCGGAATCCGTGCTGGGCGCGCGCCTCACCCAACTGACGGAAATCCACGAAAGTATCCAGCGCGCCAGTCAGCAATGGCTGGAAGACAATCACCAGCGCACCCTGGCGTCGCTGGAAGCCAAGCGGCGACAATTGTTCCTGCAACTGTTCTTCGTGTTGAGCGTTGCCGTCCTGACGGCCGTCGCCCTCTGTTACTGGCTGACCCGTCCGCTGCGCCAGGTGGGGCAGGCCATCCTGCTGCTCGGGCATGGCTACCTGGAAGGCAAAATCGTCATCCACGGCCCTGCCGATCTACGCAAGCTGGGCGAGCGCCTGGAGTGGCTGCGACAACATCTGTCCAACTTGAAAAGCAACCACAAGAGCCTGTTTCACCACATGACCCAGGAAATGAAAGTGCCGGTTGTCGCTATCCGTGAAGGCTGCGGCCTGTTCAATGTCGAAGCCAACGCGGAAAGCCAGGGCAGTCTGGTCGACATGATGCGCCACAACGCCGAACTGTTGCTGCGGCAACTGGAAAGCATCCTGCGCATGAGCGTCATTTTCGAATCCAACCGTTTGCAACGCCAACCCGTGCGCCTGCCCGCGTTTTTGCAGGAAGTCGTTGAGGCGCAGGCGGCAGTCTGCGCCGCGCGGAAGGCGCACATTCGTCTTGACGCGCCAGATGTCAGCGTGCGAATTGATCCAGACAAGGTGCGCGCCGTGCTGGAGGTTTTTCTTGCCAACGCGCTGGATTTCAGTCCGGAGGAAGGCGAAATCCTGCTGCGCGCCATGCTGGAAAACAATGTCCTGCGCCTGGAATGCCGCGATCAGGGTCCCGGGGTCGCCGAAGAAGACATCGAGCATATCTTCCAGCCCTTCCGCCAGGGCAGGCCGCCACAACAAACGCCCGCCACGCGACGCTACGGCGTGGGACTGACCATCGCGCGCGAATTGAGCAGCATCATGGGCGGCACGGCGCGTTATGCCAATGGTAAAATAGGCGCTTGTTTCCAAATGGAGATTCCCTGTGAAAACTGAATTTTCCTCCCCCAACCCGTTTTCTGGCCTGCCGCGCCTTCTTCTGGCGCTGGCGCTGGGCAGTTTGGTTTTGCTGCTGGGCGCTTGCGCGAACATGGGCGAGCGCGGCGACGAAGAAGCGGATGCTGCCCGCGATGTTGATCGCGTGAGCGCGACCGCCCAGGGTCTGCTGACCTACTACTACAGCCTGGCCTCGATGTCCGGGCAATCCCTGGCGCGGGAGCGCCGTTTGCTGAATCAGTTGGGAGCCGATCCGGACGTGCTGGCGCGCCGCGCCATGGTGCTGGGGCATCCGCGTCAGCCCAACCCGGATCTGCCGCAAGCGCGCAATATTCTGGAAGGCCTGCTGAAAAGGGACGAAGCGCCGGAACTGTATCGTCTGCGCCCCCTGTTTCCCATGTTGCGCCAGCTTTCCGACGGCTATGGCGAGCGCATCCGTTTGGAAAAGCAGCTTACCGCCCAGACCCGGCAGATGGAAAGGCAATATCAGAAACTGCTTTCTTTCCAGCGTCAGGCCAGCGAATTGCAGGAAAAATTGAACGGCCTTGCCAACATTGAGCGCACCCTGCCGCACTCCCGCACGCTGGAATCTCTCCGGCCTGCCATGTAGGGAGAGCTTGTCTTCGCGGGCAGATTTTTTCAAGAAAAAGGAGACTTGAATGCGTAAAGAAATCATCTGGTTGTTGACGCTGGTGAGCGCCGGGTTGTTGTCGGCCTGCGTTACCATCAATATCTATTTTCCCGCTGCCGCCGCGGAAAAAATGGCGGACAAGCTCATCGACGACATCTGGCAGTTGGATGAGCCTGCCGGACACCGAAAGGATCAGAAAAATCAAAAGGACAAGGAAAGCGAGATGACGCCATGAAAAAATTCCTGTTGCTGTTTGCCGTTCTGTTCTCTCTTGTCGCGCCGGCGGGCGCGCAGGAGGAGGCCGCGCCCGACCTGCGCATCGACACGCCGGCGGCGAAGGAAATCCGCGCTTCCCTGAAGGCGCGTTTCGCGCAAATCAAGCCTCTCCTGGAAAACGGCACACTGGGCGTGACCGCGGATGGCAAGCTGGCCGTGCGCGATCCGGCTTCCGTGCCGCTTGCCGAACGCCAGAACATCACCCGGCTGATTTCCGGAGACGCCAGCGACAAGGCCGCCCTCTACCGGGAAATCGCCCGCGCCAATGGTCATCCCGAATGGGAACAACAGATTGCCGACACCATCCATGAACGCATGAACAAACGCATTCCCGCGGGCTGGTGGATACAGGACGCCAATGGAAAATGGACGCGGCGCCAGGAGGGCGGCGCGCCATGAGGCCCTGGTAGTTCGTCATGCTGAATGAACCCCATGAAACTCAAAATGCCTGAAGACAGCGCAAACGCTTTTGTCCCCCTCCTCCCTTGCGGAGGAGGGGACGTTTCCATCCTCCTCCCCCCTTGCGGGGGAGGGGTCAGGGGAGAGGGGAAGCTACAGATCAACGGCTTTGCTCTTTTGAGTCGCTCCCCTTGCAGGGCGCAAGCCCTCTCCCGGCGCTGCGCGCCACACTCCCTCACAAGAGGGGGGAAGACGGGGCGCTTCCGGCGGGACAGCCACGCCAAAATTGCGTCGATTCAACGTGACTGGCTACTAGCGTGATTCTGCACAGTCCCGTCCTGGTGTTCGACATCGAGACCATTCCTGATGTGCCCGGCCTGCGCCGTCTGCATGGCCTGGAGGCAACGCTTGCCGACGCGGAAGTCGCGGAAATGGCCTTCCAGCAGCGCCGCGCCCAGACCGGACATGATTTCATGCCGTTGCATTTGCAGCGCGTCGTCTCCATTTCCTGCGTCCTGCGCGCGCGGGAAGCCTTCAAGGTCTGGTCGCTGGCGGCGCCCGCCCTGACGGAAGCGGAGATGATCCAGCGTTTCTTCGACGGCATCGAAAAATTCACGCCGCAGATGGTCTCCTGGAACGGCGGCGGTTTCGATCTGCCCGTCCTGCATTATCGCGGCCTGATGCATGGCGTTCGCGCTCCGCGTTACTGGGACATGGGCGATGGCGACTATGCCGATTCGCGTGATTTCAAGTGGAACAACTACATCAACCGCTACCATGCCCGTCATCTGGATTTGATGGACCTGCTCGCCCTCTACCAGCCGCGCGCCAACGCGCCCCTGGATGAACTTGCCAGGCTCATGGGCTTTCCCGGCAAGCTGGGCATGGACGGCGGCAAGGTCTGGGAAGCCTGGCGGGCGGGAGAGGCCGAGGCTATCCGCAATTATTGCGAAACGGATGTGGTCAATACCTATCTGGTCTTCAACCGCTTTCGCCTCCTGCGCGGCGAACAGGACAAGGCGGAGGCCGAGGCGGAGGAAGCCTTCGTCCGCGCCGAACTGGCGCGTCTGGAACTGCCCCATTGGCAGGAATATCTGAACGCCTGGGATCGGGCGGCGGAAATCGGGGGGGAATGAGGGATGTGGACATGGTTGATTCTCGCGGTCGTCCTGCTGGCGGTGGAAATGACGACCGGCACGCTGGCGCTTTTGTTTACCAGTCTCGGCGCGTTGATTGCCGCCTTGCTGGCGTATGTGTTGCCGGATAGTCTCGCCGCGCAGCTGGGCGTCTTCGCGCTGGCAAGCGCCGCGGGCGTCGTTGTCGCGTGGCGGCGCGTCCAGGCGCGGCGCGCCAGCGCGCCTGCCGACCCCAATGCCAGCGTCGAGGAAATCGGCCAGCGGGTCGAAGTCGTCTCGCTGCCCGATGTCCAGGCGCGCCTGCGGGTGCGCTACCGGGGCAGCGAATGGGCGGCGCGGCTGGCGAACGCGGCGCTGGCCGTGGAGATCGGCATGTTGCTTACCGTCGTCGCGCAGGAAAGCTCGACGCTCATCGTGGACTTCCGAACCCATGCATCCGACAAGGAGTAATGAAACATCATGAACATCGACAACAACACTTTCTTTTTCATCGTCCTCGCCATCGTCGTCTTCATTGCCATATTCAAGACCGTGCGCATCGTGCCGCAGCAGTCGGCCTATGTGGTGGAACGCTGGGGACGCTACCATGATACCTGGACGGCCGGCATCCATTTCCTGATTCCTTTTTTCGAGCGCATCGCCTATCAACACTCCATCAAGGAAATCCCCTACGATGTCGCGCCGCAGGTGTGCATCACCCGCGACAATACCCAGGTGCAGATCGACGGCATCCTCTACTATCAGGTCACGGATCCGAAACAGGCATCCTATGGCACCTCCAACTTCGAGCTGGCCATCGAGCAACTGGCCAAGACGGCGCTGCGTTCCGAGGCGGGCAAGCGCGATCTGGACCGGCTCCTGGAAGACCGCGAGACCATCAACCGCACCGTGGTGGCGGTTCTGGACGAAGCCAGCACCACCTGGGGCGTGAAGGTGCTGCGCTATGAGATCAAGGACATTGTGCCGCCCGATTCCGTATTGCGTTCCATGCAATTGCAGATTACCGCCGAGCGGGAAAAACGCGCCAAGATCGCCGAATCCGAAGGCGAACGGCAAAAGGAAATCAATCTTGCCGAAGGCGAAAAGCAGGCGGCGATCGCCATGTCCGAAGGCCAGATGACCGCCGCCATCAACAAGGCAAAAGGCGAGGCCGAGGCCGTGCGCCTGGTGGCCGAAGCCACCGCCGAAGCCGTGCGCCTGGTGGCCAACGCCATCACCAGCCCCGGCGGCATGGAAGCGGTGAATCTGAAAGTGGCCGAACAATACGTGGACGCTTTCGGCAACATAGCCAAGGCGGGCACCACGCTCATCGTCCCCGGCAACCTGGCCGACATGTCTTCGCTCGTGGCAACAGCGCTGAAAGTCGTTCAGTCGGGAGAGGCAAAGTCCGCGTAGAAAGGCGGCAAAGGACAGGCAACGCAAACCCCAAGGCCGGGCTGGGTTTGTGTTATTAGGTTTACACGGTTTGAAGCCAGGCTTTGCCTGGTTTCAAACCCAAGACAGACCGGCAAAAAGTAGGTTTTTACTTTTTGACGATGTTTCGCAAAATTCGCATTCTGCTGTTGCTCTTGATCCTGCTGTTCGTTGCCCTGGAAGACTGGCGTTCGGATAGTCGCCTGACTTCTTGGTCATACACGATACGCGTGGCGATTCATCCGATCACCGCCGATGATTCGCCTACGGCGGCGCAGTTCATCCGGGAATTGGATTCCGCCAGTTTTGCCGCCATCGAAAACTGGTTGCAGGGCGAAGTCAAACGTTACCGGCAAACGCAGCAACACCCGGTGCAAATCCACTTGGGAGCGGAAATCAAAACCCTGCCGCCAAATCTGCCGGATGCGCCGAATACGCTGGACATCATGCTCTGGAGCCTGAAGCTGCGCTGGTGGGCGTATCGCCAAGGCGATGACGCGAACATCAAGCCGCATATCCAGCTTTTCGTGTTGTTTCATGACGCCAAGCGTCATGCCAACTTGTCCTTGCCGCATTCTTTTGGCATGAAGAAGGGCAAAATCGGCGTCATTCACGCTTTTGCCAGTGCGGAGCAGGCCGGGCAAAACGCGGTCATCATTGCCCACGAGTTACTGCACATTTTTGGCGCGACGGACAAGTACGACTTCGCCACGTTGCAGCCCATCTATCCGCACGGGTACGCGGAACCGGAGCGCTCGCCCCTGCTGCCGCAGACTCTGGCCGAAATCATGGGCGGACGCGTTCTCGTTAGCCGGGAACGCGCCGAGATTCCCCGTGACTTGTCCGTAACCCGGATTGGCCGACTGACGGCGGAGGAAATCGGCCTCTTGGAAAGCGTTAAAAAGTAGGGGTGATGCCCCTGCGCCAGCGAAGCCAGCGCTGCGAAACAAAAACACAGCCCACAAAGCGAGCACAGTAAGCGTCCTGTCCTCAGTCCTCAGTCCTCAGTCCTCAGTCTTCTGTCCCCTGCCCCCGACGCGGCTTTCCGTGCCGGCCAGCAGGCGCTGGATGTTGTTCCGGTGGCGCGCGATCAGCGTTGCGCCCAGCAGGAGGGCGATGGCGGCGCCGCTGTGCAGGCCGAGGAACAGGAGTCCCCAGAGTGGAGCGGAAATTCCAGCGATTACCGCGGCAAGAGAGGAATAGCGGCTGACAAAAACCACCAGCAGCCAGGTTGCCAGCGAAGCCAGACCCACCAACGGCGCCAGCGCCAGCAACACGCCGCCGGCCGTCGCCACGCCCTTGCCGCCCTGGAATTTTAGGAATACCGGATAGACGTGACCAATGAAGGCCGCCAGACCCACCAGTCCCACCACCAGTTCGGGAAAATCCAGCGCGCGGACGATAAGGACGGCAAACACGCCTTTTAACGTATCGCCCGTCAGGGTAAACAGCGCCGCTTTCTTGTTGCCCGAACGCAGGACATTGGTCGCGCCGGGATTGCCGGAGCCGTAGGTGCGCGGATCCGCCAGGCGAAAAAGACGCGCGCCCAACACGGCAAAGGAAACGGAACCCAGAAGATAGGCGGCCAGACAGACCAGGAAACCAAGGAGAATATCCATGAGCACAGACGAGAGTACAATGCGCGGGGATTGTACTAGCTTGGGCGTCAAAAAGTAAAATCCCGCTTCTTGCCAAAAACTTTTCATGGACATCATTTTCATCGAAGACTTGCGCATCGAGACGCGAATCGGCATCCATCCCTGGGAGAAGGCCGTGCCGCAAACGTTAGCGCTGGACATCCGCATGGGGGTCGCTTCCACCGCGCCCGCCGGGGCCAGCGACGACATCCGCGACGCCGTGGATTACGCCGCCGTCCGCGCGCGTCTGCGCGCCGAACTGCCCGCGCGCCATTTCAACCTGCTGGAGGCGCTCGCGGAATTCGCTGCCGCTCTGATCCTCGAATCCTTCTCCGTCCAATGGGTGCGCCTCTCCGTCGCCAAGTCGGGCGCGTTGCTGGACGCCAAAAGGGCGGGCGTCATCATCGAGCGGGCGGCCCAAGCGAACGCCGCGCCAGTAACCGCAATGGATTGAATCAGCAAAAAGCAGGTTTTTTTACTTTTTGGCGCTTTTCTTATCCAGAAAAAAGCTCATGGAGGGTGCTGCTGGCGCCAAGGCAGGCGATGACCATCCACACGATGCTCCAGGAATTCAAAGATACGCCGTAGAGCGTATCCTTGGGCGCGAAGCGGAAGGTTTCTTGCGTTTCGGGATCGACCAGTATCCGCTCCTTCTTGTTGTGCCGCCCCATCCAGCGGATGATGAACGCGCCCAGCAGGACGCCCGCGGAAAACGCAAGCATGCTGTAGGGGTGCGGCGCGCCCGTGTTGTGCGGCAACAGGCGCTCCAGATCCAGCGAAGCCTCGAGAAGCCCGCTGCTGGCATATCCCGTGAATATGGGAAGCAAGGCGTAAAGACCGCGACCTTCATGGGTGATGTAGAACATGTTGGTTCCTCGAAGAAAATGCTGTTTTCCTGCAAAAGCGTACATCAAAAAGAATTGCCCAACGCAAAACCCGTCCGGCTATGGGTTTTCGTTGCCTTTTTTGCTGTATGAAACCGGCAAAAAGCGGGTTCTTACTTTTTGCCGTCTTCCAGCATGGACTTCAGGGCGGCGAGGCGGGCCATGCGGGTGGCCTTGTCGGGGAGCGGCTGGTTTTTGCCGCCCAAAAAACGGATGTCCCCGCTTCCCAGTTCATGGATGAAACGCGAGGCTTTGACGCTCAGCCACTGACGGTTCTGCTTGCGGCGCTCGCAATAGAAAATTGCCAGGCTTTGCCGGGCGCGGGTCATGCCGACGTACATCAAGCGGCGTTCTTCTTCCACCTTGCCGCTTTCCACGGCTTCCCGATGCGGCAAAACGCCTTCTTCCACGCCGACCAGGAACACATGCGGATATTCCAGTCCCTTGGCGGCATGCAGGGTGGAAAGCTGCACCGCGTCCGGCGTTGCGCCGCCTTCCTTGTCGAAGTGGCCGACAAGGGCGATGCGCAAAACCAGTTCAATGAGGTTCTTGCCTTCAGCAATCCCTTTTTGACCTAGCCACTGCGCGAATTCGCAGACGTTGGCCCAGCGATCCCGCGCGAGGCGCGCTTCTTCGCGCGCGTGGAGATGCGCTTCGTAGCCGATGCCGGACAACAGTTCATTTGCCGCCGCGCCCGCGTCCGCCTGTTGCGCCCGCCGCTCCATGCGTTCGATAAATTGGCAGAAGCCGGAGAGCGGCTCAAGCTGGCGCGGGGAAAGTCGCTGGGACAACCCATCCTCTCGCGCGGCATGAAAAAGCGAAAGATGGCGCATTGCGGCGTAATTGCCCAAGGCTTGCAGGGTATTCGCCCCGATGCCGCGCCGAGGCGTAGTGGCGGCGCGAATGAAGGCGGGGTCGTCGTCAGGATTGGCGAGAAGACGCAGCCAGGCAAGCACGTCCTTGATTTCCGCCTTGTCGAAAAAAGACTGTCCGCCAGAGAGGACATAGGGAATGCGCCGATCGCGCAACTGCTGCTCGAACAGGCGGGCAAGGTGGTTGGAGCGGTAGAGGATGGCGTAATCCGACCATTTGCCCTGATGCGCCAGGCGATGCGCCTGCAGGCGCATGACCACGCTCTGCGCCTCGCGCTCGTTGTCGGGACAACTGGTCACGCTCACCGGTTCGCCGCGCCCCAGTTCCGACCAGAGGTTCTTTTCAAAGAGTTTGGCGTTGTGGGCGATGACGTTGTTCGCCGCGCTCAGGATGCGCAGCGTCGAACGGTAATTCTGTTCCAGCTTGATGATCTTGAGATGCGGGAATTCTTCGGCAATCCGCCCCATGTTGGCCATATCCGCGCCGCGCCAGCCGTAGATGCTCTGGTTGTCGTCGCCTACTGCCGTAAACTGCGCGCGCGCCCCCGTCAGGAGTTTTAAGAGACTGTACTGGCAGGCGTTGGTGTCCTGATATTCGTCGATGAGCAGATAACGAAAGCGGTTCTGCCATTTTTCGGCAATCTCCGGCTTTTCCGTAAACAACATCGCCGGACGCAGGATGAGATCGTCGAAATCCAGCGCCTGATAGCTTTTCAGGGTGGCTTCGTAGGCGGGATAGACCCTTGCCGCCAGTTTTTCCATCTCGTTTGCTGCGCGCGACAAGGCTTCTTCCGGCAGGACGCGCGCGTTTTTCCAGTTGGAGAGGATGCCCTGTATCTGGCGCAGCTTGGCCTTGTCTGCGCTGCCCGCCAGATCCGCGATGACGGCAAAGGCGTCGGAGGCGTCGAAGATGGAAAAGCGCGGCTTGTAGCCGATGGCGGCGGCCTCTTCGCGCAGGATGCGCGCCCCCAGCGCGTGGAAGGTGGAAACCTGCAAGGATTCCGCCGCCTGCCGGGAAATCAGTTTGCCCACCCGCGCCTGCATTTCCCGCGCCGCCTTGTTGGTAAAAGTGATGGCGGCAATCTGGCGCGGCGCAAAGCCGCATTCCTGCGCCAGATAGGCGATTTTCCGCGTGATGACCCGCGTCTTTCCCGACCCCGCGCCCGCCAGCACCAGAAGCGGGCCATCCAGATACTGGACGGCTTCGCGCTGATGGACATTCAGTTGCGGCATGGGAGATACGTCAAAAAGTAAAAAACCACTTTTTGCCGGGTTGATTCGGGGTTTGAAACCAGGCGAAGCCTGGCTTCAAACCGTGTAAACCCGGCGCAAAACCAGCGCGGTCTGCGCGGTTGCAGGGGCGCACTGCGTGCGCCCCTACGGGATCGTGCAGATACGTGGCGGGTTGCGTTGCCTTTACAGCAAAAAAGGGCGAGCCATGCTTGCCCTTTTTTGCGGACTGAACCGGCAAAAAGTGGGGTTTTACTTTTTGTCGCACAACAATGATTCCAGCGTCGCCGCGCTGGCCGCAAAGCCCATGCAGGCGGTAACGCAGACCGAAGAACCAAACCCGGCGCAACTCAAACCCTGCAAGGCGGCGTCACAGGCTTCGCGTGGCGGATACCGCACGGGTTCGCTGGAAAAAATGGCCGTAACGCCGAATTTTTTGGGCGCTTTGGGAAACGCATGGGTTCTTCGCAATTGGGCGCGCACCCTGGCAAGCAGCGGATCCTGGCGGGTAAGCGCAAGGTCGGCGCGACAGATGCGGGTGGGATCGCGCTGCCCGCCCGCCGCGCCAACGGTGATGACTGGCCGCCCCAATTCCCGGCAATAGGCGATCATGACCGTCTTGGCGCGCGTCTGGTCGGTGGCGTCGATGATGACGTTCATATCCGGCGTGAGCAGCGCGGCAACATTGCCGGCGTGGACGAAATCCTCGATGCAATGCACTTGACATTGCGGATTGATGGCTTGGACGCGCTCGGCCATGACGATGACCTTGGCCCTGCCGTATTCGCCTTCCAGCGCCTGCGCCTGCCGGTTGGTGTTGGATTCGGAAACCATGTCGAGATCGATCAGGGTGAGACGCCCGACGCGGCTTCTCGCCAGGGCTTCCACCGTCCAGGAACCCACGCCGCCCACGCCGGCCACGCAGACATGCGCCGCCATGAAGCGTTGCTCGGCGGCTTCGCCATAGAGCCGCCGCACACCGGAAAAGCGGCGCGCCATGTCCGCGCCGGCAGGCGAGGCGCGCATCAGTCGGCCGCCTCCAGCGTGCGGCGGATGACGGCGTTGAACGGCAATGTCCATTCTGGCGCGAACTGGTTGGTGCAGGCGTTGACCTCGGCAATGGCGCGCAGCACGGAACGGTTCTTGCCGCGATGGCTGTGTTTCAGCATGATGGACTCGAAGGCGTCGACGATGGCGATCAGCTTGGCGCCGGGACAGATCTGCTCCGCGCGCAGGTTGTCGGGATAGCCGCTGCCATCCGGCATTTCGTGGTGCTGGGCGATCATTTCGGCGGCGCCTTCCCAGGCGGGCATGCGTTGCAGCAGCCCCGCGCCGTAGGCGGGGTGGGCGCGCAGGGCGAGCCTTTCTTCGGCGCTCAAGTTGTCGCGCTTGAGCCAGACGCTTTCCGGCAACATCATCATGCCCACGTCGTGCATGTAGATGGCGGCCTCGAGTTGCACGGGATCGATGGCGGCGACGGCCTTGTTGGTCTCCAGCGCGAGACGCAGGATGCGGTTGGTGCGCCCCTTGAAGAACGGGGAACGGCTTTCCAGTTGCAGGGCGATGCGGCGGAAAAATTGCAGGTCAGCGGCGACATCCTGATTTTCCGTCACATCCAGGGCGGGGTTGTTCTGTTCGAGAGAACTGGACACCAGCGGCGGAAAACCGGTTACGGCCTCGATCAGCTCGCCACAGACGCTATCGACCTGATCGGGCAGCGCCTGCGCGGCCTTCTCCAGACCCTGCACCAGGGCGAGCAGTTCCAGGTGCTCCAGGGAGGCGTGATGCAACAGGGCATCGACCGCCAGTTCCAGGCGATCCAGGGTGAGCAGCACCGTTTCCGCCAGACGTTCGGAAAAGGGGATGCTTCCGTCACGAAAACGCGACAACAGGGATTCGACATGATGCGTGACGGCCACGCCGATCTCGACGCGGGTCAACGCCGCATCGCCCTTGATGTTATGCACGACGCGAAACAGGCTGCTAATCAGCGCCCGGTTACCGGGGTTTTTTCTCAGTTGCGCGATGAGTCGTTCCACTTCCGGCGTCCTGTCCAGCAAAACATCCGCGAACTCCTCCAGCGCCTCCCTGTCTTGCACAACCGGCGCAATAATGGCTTTGATATCCATGCATCTACCTTTGTTTTTTAGGTCGCGTCAAAAAGCGGGGCTTTACCGCCTTCCGAAGCAGTGTTGCGAACCATGAAGTTTATTCCTATTTCGGCACGATCAGAAGCGGGTTTCAGAGGACGGAGGACAGAAGAAGACCGGGCATGGCAACCGCTCTCGTCCCCCTTCTCTTGTGGGGGAGGAGTTAGGGGAGAGGGAATTGTGCCCGGTGGTGCAGGGAGCGCCCATGAAAAAACGGAGGCGTTGCCGCCTCCGTTTCAAGAATGTTCAATCTTCCGGGAAGATTAGAACGTGTGCTTCAGGCCGAACTGGATGCCGCGCTCGTAGGCGCCGGGAACAGTGGCCGCGCCCACAGTATGCACAGTACGACCGGTATTGGAGGCATCATCCACACCAGCCGTACGACCGTCATCATTGTTGATGTCCGAGTAGGCGGCGTAGAAGTTGGTGCGCTTGGAAAGGGCATAGGTGTAACCCAACGCCCATTGCTTGGCCTTTTCGCCGTCATTGTACTTGGACTGGGTGTAGGAAGCCTGGATGGCGTTCTTGCCAAAGGGCACCGACACGCCCAGATGCCAGACCTTGTGCTTGGCGCCGTCAGCGGCGTCGAGACTTGACTTCAGTTTGGTCTGGTCGTAGAACGCGCCCAGCTTCACCACCTTGAAGTCATAGGTGCCGCCCAGCGTCAGCGCCGTGAGCTGCGCGTCTCCAGTTCCCAACGCTCCCAAGTCGATAACATTGGCTTTGTTTTTGATGCGCTGGTAGGAAAAACCGACGTCCAGCGGGCCGTTGGTATAACGCGGCAGCAGCGCAAACGTCTTGAAATCGCCGTCGTTACTCAAGGTTTCCTGGCCGATGGCGCTGGTGGCGTAGGCCGCCGTCACATTGAAGCCGCCAAAGGAGGGGGAAACATAGGCAACGGCGTTGTCGACGCGATCCGGATCCCACGCGGCGGCGCCAAAAACCGGCCCGTCGCCGTACACATTGCGATATTGACCTACCGTGCCCGCGCCGAAGGGATCGATGGAAGCAAGGAAGCCATGACGCGGAGCAACCAGACGGCCAGCAATGGAGGTGCCCCAGTTGCCGGTCAGGCCCAGGAAAGCCTGTTCGCTGAACAAAACGCCGTTGAGGTCGCCGTCATCCGCGTGGAAGCCGGCTTCCAGCACGAAGAGCGCCTTGTTGCCGTTGCCCAGGTCTTCAACGCCGGTAAAGCCGATCTTGGAAACGTCGGATTGCCCGGAGTTGATTTGGTTGGTGGAACCAACGCCAGAATTTGTATGGTCGCCGCGGTTGGTGTAGCCGACATCGACGGTGCCATAGACGGTGACATTGGATTGCGCGAGTACGGCGCCGGAGGCCAGGGCGGCCACGGCGAGCGCGATGAGTTTCTTTTGCATGGAGAATTTCCTCATGAAAGGGATAAA
>JAITRP010000145.1 GCA_031288305.1 Zoogloeaceae bacterium | reverse complement strand
TGCGTTTACCTCCAACTTCGTCAAAAGCGAGGCGCGGAGCGCCGTGGCAATCCAGATGGCGGTTCAGTTTTCTGGAACGGCAAAGCAAGCGGAAAGGCCGTCTGGATTGCCACGGGCCTGCGGCCCTCGCTTTTGACGAAGAAGACGACATTTCCATAACGCGCTATGATTGTGTCTTTGCGAACAGCGGCATTCAATGTCCAAATTTTTGAGTGAAGGAATAAAATGACAACGGGTACACTGGTTCAGGAAGTCAAGGCGTTCATCATCGAAACGCTGGATCTGGAAGATGTCGCGCCCGCCGACATCGACGACGACGCGCCGCTGTTTGGCGAGGGGCTGGGTCTGGATTCCATCGATTCGCTGGAATTGGGCGTCGGTCTGCAGAAACGCTATGGCCTGAAAATCTCGACGGAATCCGAGGAAACGCGGCAGATTTTCGCTTCCGCGCGCGCCCTTGCCGACTTCATCGCCGCCCACAGAACCCAATGAGCACAATCGACAACCCGCAAGAGAGCATGGCATGGACAAAGAGACAGCATACGCCCTGATCGTCAAACTGCTGGCTGATCTGTTTGACATTCAGCCGGAAAAAATCACCCTGGAAGCGAACCTGTACCGCGATCTCGACATCGACAGCATCGACGCCGTCGATCTGGCCATCGAGTTCAAGAAGCGTACAGGGCGGCAGCTTTCCCCGGAGGAATTCAAGGAAATCCGCAGCGTGGGCGACATTGTCAACATGGTTCTCGCGCCGCCGCGGGAAAATTGTTGATGCCTGGCTGGTTTGTCTTTGCCCTGGGGTTCTTGCTGCCGCTGTTTTTCTGGCTTTGTCACTTGCAGGGCTGGCCATTCTGGTGGTGCGGCGTCCTGTTATTGCTTCTGGCATGGCCGCGGCGCGGCGGGCAAGGCAGGGATATTTCCGTGTTCTCCCTCTTGCCGCGCCCGCTTCAATGCCTGCCGGGTTGCCTCGCCGCCCTCCTGGGCCTGGCGGCGATTTTCTGGCGCAGCAGCCTTTCCCTCCAGTTCTATCCGGCGCTGGTCAATCTGATGTTTCTTCTCCTCTTTGCCTTCAGTCTCACGCAAAAGCAGAGCCTGATCGAGCGCCTGGCGCGGCGCGTCGAGCCTGACCTGCCGGAATCCGGCGCGCGTTATACGCGCCGGGTGACGCAAGCCTGGTGCCTGTTCTTCCTCGTCAATGGCGCGATTTCGTTGTGGAGCATCCGCGCCGGGGAAGAAATCTGGGCGCTGTACAACGGCCTGATCGCCTATCTGTTGATGGGACTGATGTTTGCCGGCGAATGGCTGATTCGCCGGCGCATGCGGCGTCGCGCGCAACATGCCGCCGCCTCCGTTTTGCGGGAGACTCCCCATGCCTGAAGCCTTTCTTCGCGACTTCGCGCGGCGCTGCCCGCTGGCGGACGCCGCTGACCGCCATGTCGTGGCCTACCGGGCGGGACAGCCGGTTTCCTATGCCTCCTTCCGGCGCGACATTGCCAAGGCGCGGCAGGCGCTGGCGGGGCTGAAAACGGGCGCGCTCGCCGGCCGCCCCGGCATCGCGCTGTTCGAGCCGGATGTCTATGCCTTCAATGTCTGGCTCCTGGCGGCATGGTCGCTGGGCAGGATGGTGGCCATGACGAGCGACGATTTGCCCGCGACGCGCGGCGCGCTGGCGATCCCCTGGGTTGGCCGCCAGCATCCGGCGAACGCTTTGTCCACATGGCATGCGCCAGACCGCGCATCCAGCGTGTCCGGCGCTGATTTCTCCTCTTCCGGCCTTCTGTTGTTTACCTCCGGATCGACCGGCAAACCCATGCCCATCGAAAAGAGTCCGCGACAACTGCGCGCCGAGAGCCAGATGCTGGAAGCCGCCTTCGGCAAGACGCTCACGCCGGACACACGTTTCGTTGGCAGCGTGCCGCATCCGCACATGTACGGGCTGGCGTTCTTCGTCTTCTGGCCGCTGCTTTTCGCCCGGCCTTGCGTGACGGAAAAACTCCGTTATCCCGAAGACAGCGAGCGATTGCCCGCGGCGGATTACCTCTTCGTCACCTCGCCCACCTTCCTGAAAGCCCTGGCGGACGCCGCGCCAAGACTTGCGCCCAATGCGCGCTGGAAGATGGCGACCTCGTCCGGCAGCCCGCTTGCCGCCGAAGTCGCCGCCAGCGGCATGGCGTTCTTGAACGCGCCGCTCATCGAAATCTACGGCAGCACGGAAACCGGCGCGGCGGCGTATCGCAGCGGCGCGGCGCCCTGGCAGCCCCTGCCCGGCGTGCGCTTGAGCCTGGACGCCAGCAGCTCCCGCCTGTTGATCCGCTCGCCGACCTTGCCGGAAGCCGAGCGCGCAAGCGGTTTCCTTTCCGGCGACATCGCCCGTCTGGACGAACAGGGCGGCAGACTGGAACTCCTGGGACGCGCCGATCGGCTGGTCAAAATCGGCGAAAAGAGAATTTCCCTGACGCAGATCGAACAAAATCTCGTCCGCCTGCCCGAAATCCGCAACGCGCGCGTCGTGCCGCTTGCGCGCGAACAGGAAGGCGAACGGCTCATCCTCGGCGCGGCGGCAATCCTGACGCCAGAAGGCGAGGCGCGCAAGGAAAGCCTGGGCAAGGCGCATTTCGACCGTTTCTTGCGCGCCGCGTTGCGCAAACAGATGGAAGCCGTCGCCCTGCCGCGCCGCTGGCGCTATGTGACGGCGCTGCCGGCAAACGACATGGGCAAGGCAACGCACAGCGACCTTGCGCGCCTGTTCGCGCCCTCCTTGCCGCACGCACTCTGTCTGGCGCAGGATGGGGACGAAACCATGAGCAGGGTGCGGCTGCAATTGCGCTGTATGCCGGATCTGGTCTGGTTCGAGGGTCACTTTCCCAATTTGCCCGTGTTGCCCGGCGTGGTGCAAATCGACTGGGCGGCGCACTTCGCGCATCTCCATTTCGGCCTGGACCCCAAAAGCGACCCGATAACCCGCATGACCGGTCTCAAATTCCAGCGCCTGATCCGCCCCAACGACACGCCCTGCCTCGACCTCATCTGGCGTCCCGGAAAGCGGGAGATCGAATTCGCCTACGCGCTGGATGAAACCTCCTGCTCGCGGGGAACGCTGATCTTGCGAAAGGCTTGAGCGCGTGCGCCTTGCCGCCCTCATTCCCGTTTTCAACCACGGCGGCAGCGTGGGCGCGGTGGTCGCCGCCCTGCGCGCGCTGGGCTTGCCGGTAATCCTGGTCGATGACGGCAGCAATGCCGCCACGGCGCGCGTCCTGACGGCGCTGGCCGCGGAAACGGCGGATACCGCCCTCCTGCGGCACGCGGAAAATCGCGGCAAGGGCGCGGCGGTATCCACCGGCCTTGAATACGCCGCGCGCCAGTTGCAGGCCAGCCACGTCCTGCAGATCGACGCCGACGCCCAGCACGATCTGGCGGCGCTTCCCGGTTTTCTGCAAGCCGCCGCCAGGCAGCCGGAGGCCGCCATCGTCGCCTGTCCGCGCTATGACGAAAGCGTGCCCAGGGGACGGCTGTACGGGCGCTACCTGACGCATGTCTGGGTGTGGATCAATACCCTGTCGCTGCACATCGCCGATTCCATGTGCGGCCTGCGCGTCTATCCGCTGACCGCCGTCATGCCGCTCCTGCCCGCGCTGGCGCGCGCCCGGCGCATGAGCTTCGATGTGGAAATCCTGGTGCGGCTGGACTGGGCGGATACGCCCATCGTCAATTTGCCGGTCTTGGTGCGTTACCCGGAAAACAGCCTGTCGCATTTTCGTCCCTGGCGCGACAACCTGTGCATTTCCAGCATGCACGCCCGTCTTTTCTTCGGCATGTTGCGGCGCGCGCCGCGCCTGCTCTGCCGGCGTTGGAGGAAATGACATGCACTGGGCGAAAATCGGCGAGGCCGGGTTCATTGGCGGCATGCGCTTTTTGTTTTGCACGTATCGCTGTCTCGGCGCGTGGCCGTTCCGTTTTTTTCTTTTTTTTGTCATTCTCTGGTTTTTCCTCACGCGCCCGCTGGCGCGCCGCGCTTCACGGGAATATCTGCAACGCCTCCACGCCAGCAGCCAAGGAACGACGCCCGCGCCGACGCGGCGCAACAGTTTTCGCCACTTCCTGCGTTTTGGCGAAACGCTGCTGGAGAAAATGCTCTCCTATGGCAACAGCCTGAAAATCCCCTGCCGGATAGAAGGCGAACAGCCGGTATTGGCGCTGCTTGCGGAAAAACGCGGCGTATTGCTGATTACCGCGCACCTGGGCAACCTGGAACTTTGCCGTTGCCTCACGCGCGCCCGTCCGCACATCGACATCAAGCTGACGGTGCTGGTCTACACGCGCCATGCCCAGCGCTTCAACCAGATGCTGCACGCCCTCAACCCGGAACTGGCGATCGATCTCGTGCAGGTGGATCGCATCGATTTCACCACCGCGATGCTGCTCTCGGAGCGCGTCGCGGCGGGCGGCATGGTGGTCATCGCCGGCGACCGCGTTCCCGTGAGTCTTCACGCCGCCAACATCGCCAACGCCACCATCGCCCTGCCCTTTCTTGGCGCGCCCGCGCATTTTCCCGCGGGTCCCTATGTGCTTGCCGCCGCGCTCGGTTGTCCCGTATTCACGCTGTTCAGCGCCCGGCGCGACGACGCCTTCCTGATTACCCTCCATCCCCTGGCCGATCGCGTCCTCCTGCCGCGCCGCGAACGCCAGGAAGCCATCCGCCCCTACGCGCAACGCTATGTCGCCGCGCTGACCGAAGAATGTCAAAAAAATCCCCTGCAATGGTTCAACTTCTTCCCCTTCTGGCAGCAAGATGGAGGCGGCAAAAAGTGAAGCCCCGCTTTTTGCCGGTTCAGTTCGCAAAAAAGGGACTGCTTCGCTCGCCCTTCCTGGTAGTCCGTCATGCTGAATGAACCCTAGCAAGAAATTAGCGGCAGCCCTTCAGGGCTGCCGGTCTAACGTCATTGGGAAGGGGTTTCTCTCCCCTCCCCAATGGCTACGGATTGATCCCCCGGCCTTCAGGCCGGGGTCTCACCTTCGCGCCGATTCTTCCGGGCGGGGTTTCAAACCGGAGTTCGTTTTACGATGAACAAAACGATTTTTGAAAACGCGTTCAACTTTCGCGCCATAACGAGCGGCGTTTGGAGAGCCTGTCTGGTGGCGGCGCTGGCGACGGGCGCCGCATTGGCGACGCCGCCGATACCGCTGCCGATACCGCCAGGAAAACCGGTGGATCACGAACAGCAGATCGCCGATTTTACGCGCGCAATCGAGCAAAAGCCGATAGATCAGCGGGCGTATTTCTTTCGCGGGTTTCACTATCTGGAAGTCGCGCGCTGTTTGCGGGGAATTTCGCCCTGCATCAAGGGAAAGATGACAGATAAGAACGTGGCCTACCAAAAGGCGATTGCCGATTTCACCAAGGCCATCGAGCTTGGTTCCGGCATCGACGCGGCGCGGATCTACGATAACCTCGCGCCCAACGATTCGCCGCCCGAAGTTCTCCAACGAGTTTATATGGGTGATTCGTATCACTTGCGCGGCACGATTTACGCGGAGTTGAAAGCGTATCAAAAGGCAATTGCCGATTTCAACGCGGCAAGCAAAACGGAGAATAGACAAGCCGCCAGCAATGCGTTTTACGCGCTGGGCAATATTTACCGCGATCTGGGCAAGGACAGGAAGGCGATCGAAAGCTATGGCGCCGCCATCGAGCGCGGTGGCAATTTTCCATCACCCGTCGTTTTTGTCGAGCGCGGCAAGCTCCATGCCAAACACGGCGAACGCGAAAAGGCGCTGGACGACGCCCATGCGGCCTGCGAATGGACGCCGCCGACCAACGATTGCGAATTGCTCGAACGTTTGCGCGGCAAGGACGAAACGCGCTGAAAGGGAGGGACGGGATTCGGTTCCTGAAAGCAAGGCAATGACGACGCTCCATATCTTTCCCGGCCTGCCCGGCGTCGGCAAGACGACCCTCGCGCGCCATCTGGCAGAAGTTTCGGGCGCGGCCTATGTACGCATCGACACCATCGAGCAAGCCTTGCGGGATCTGTTCGCCCACGAGGAACTGGAAGACGAGGGCTATCGCCTTGCCGCATCGCGCAGGATAATCTGCGCCTGGGCATCCCTGTGGTGGCCGATGCCTGCAACGTGATCGAAGCGACGCGCACGCAGTGGGAACA
Source organism: Zoogloeaceae bacterium (assembly GCA_031288305.1). Taxonomy (GTDB): domain Bacteria; phylum Pseudomonadota; class Gammaproteobacteria; order Burkholderiales; family Rhodocyclaceae; genus Azovibrio. The sequence goes on along the minus strand of JAITRP010000145.1, from coordinate 4,865 downwards.
AGTCGCGCGGAAAAGCGGCAGCCGGTGCGTGCATATCGAAGTGTGCCGCTCTGGCAAGGTCGAGCGCCGCCGCCGCATCGAAACCCGCCACGCCGACCTTCCCGGCCTCGCGCTGCCCTCGTGGGCGGATGTCGAACGGCGCGAATACCCCCCGTGAACGCGCCCGCGCGTCATTATCGACACGGCGGGGAAAACGACAGCTGAATCCCAGACCGCGCTTTTGTCCGCCCTGGCGCTGGATGATTTCGGGAAGCGGGAATAGAATGGCGCGTCGTTAATTCATTTTTTTGGAAATCGCCATGACGAACAGCAAGAAAAAACCTTGCCGCCGTCATGCCAACGGCTATTGTGACCGCCGGGCGCAACCGGCAAGCGGAGAGAACCCATGCAATCCATCCATTTCCGTTTTTCCATATGGCTCGTCCGGGGCTTGTTGGCGGCGTTTTTCGTCCTGACGCAATCGGGATGTTCTTCCCCGGAAAAGAAAGTCGAAGTCGCGTGGGCTATCGCGCCACGTTTTGATTACGCGGAAGCGTTTGCCGCCAATGGCTTGGCGCGGGTCGAGACGGCAGGCAAATGGGGGTACATCGACGCAAAGGGCGAGGTGGTCATTGCCCCGCGTTTCGACCATGCGAGCGACTTTGCCGCCAACGGCCTGGCGCGGGTCGGGGTGAGGGACAAGCATGGCCGCCTCAAACACGGCTACATCAATGAAAAGGGCAAGGAAGTCATCGCGCCGCGCTTCCTCTGGGCGTATGATTTTGCCGCCGATGGTTTGGCGCGGGTCGAGAACATGGACAGGAAATTCGGTTGCATCAACGCAAAGGGAGAAGAAGTCATCCCGTCGCGTTTCGACTGGACGGACGACAAGGGCTTCGCCGCCAATGGCCTGCTGGCGGTCGGGATTGCGGGCAAATATGGCTACATCAACAAAAAAGGCGAGGAAGTCATCGCGCCGCGTTTCGACAGCGCGTGGCCCTTCGCCGCCAACGGTCTGGCGCTGGTGCTGGTGATAGATGCGCATGAATGGAAATACGGTTACATCAATGAGAAAGGCGAGGAAACCATTCCGCTGCGTTTCGACAACGCGTGGCCCTTCGCCGCCAATGGCCTGGCGCGTGTCGTGGTGGGGAAGAAATACGGCTACATCGATGGAAAGGGGAAAGAAATCGTCCCGCCGCGTTTCGACGAGGCGTATGACTTTGCCGCCAACGGTCTGGCGCAGGTCAGGGTGGAGGGCAAATATGGCTACATCAACGAAAAAGGCGAAGAAGTCATTCCGCCGCGCTTCGACAGCGTGGGCGATTTTTCCGCCAACGGCCTGGCGGCGGTTGGCGTGAAATCCGGTCAGCGCGCCTCGGCGCCCTTCGTTCCAGAAAAACCTGTTTCGCCAAACCCTTCGCTGGAAGACCATCTTGTCCGTGAAGCGCGCAACACGGCGCGTAGGCTTTCTTCTGAAGGATGGAATTTCAAATTCGGCTTCATCAATGAAAAGGGCGAGGAAGTCATCCCGCCGCGCTTCGACGGGGTGTGGCCTTTTGCCGCCAATGGCTTGGCGGTGGTCAAGGAAGGGAGCAAATGGGGATTTGTCCGCGTGCCGTCGGCAAGATGAGTCATGCAAATCGCGCTGGCGCTCATGGTGATCGCGCCTCGTCACCGACACGGCGGGAAAAACAGAAGCGGAATTCCATGCCGCACTCCGCTTTTCTCGTATGTTCCATGGCTTGTATCCATTCTCTGGGTGAATATCCATGTATTTGCGTTCTTTATTTTCACCTATTACACATTTCCATCATGAACGTTTGCGGAATTCAGGAAGACCATGCGCGATACAAGAACGAGAATCCAGAATGACAGTAAATGACAGCAAGAAATTAGCGGCAGCCCTTCATGGCTGCCGGTCTAACGCCATTGGGAAGAGGTTTCTCTCCCCTCCCCAATGGCTACGGATTGATCCCCCGGCCTTCAGGCCGGGGGATCAATCTTCGCGCCGATTCTTCCGGCGGAGTTCCAAACCAGAGTTGGTTTTACGATGAAATGAAATTCCAGAGGAGCTTTGCAATGATGACAAGATTTTTTTGGACGCTGGCGTTTCTTGCGCTGGCGCATGCTCCAGCGTGGGCGGAAGGCGCCCAGGCGAATCATGTGACCTCGGTCAAGGTCAACGGCCTGGATGTGTTTCAGGCGGTCAGCATGAAGGAATGGCAAAAAGCCTTTGGCGCGGGCGTGACGGCGGAGAATGCGCAGTTCATGCAGTGCACGGGGAATTACGAGATCAATGTGCGCTATCCGGATAAAAACATCCGCCTCGAATTCTTTTCGGAAGACAATCCGGATTTCGACATGGAAAAAATCCTGACGAAAAAGAACGATGCCTATCGCAAGTCATCGCTCAAGGCGCAATTGTGGATTTACTGGGAAGACATGGCGCAATTCAAGGACGAGGTGATCGTGGAGGGACAAATCATCCCGGCACAAATGACCTTCGCGGAATTTCAGAAACGCTTTCCCTTGAGCGCGCAACGGAAAGTTGGCGACGATGGTCTGGAATTCGTCGTGATTTTCGGCACTATCCCAAAAGACGAGAACGAGGAGACCCCGGACGATTTCGAAGCGTGGCCTTATGGCTCGGCACTCGTATTTGGTTTTCGGGAGGGAAAACTCTTTCGTCTGACCGTCTGGAGCGGCATCGCGTGTTGAACCATCGGCAAGGAACCATCCCATGACCCCCATTTCCCTTGGCAACAGTGACCCGCGCGTGTCTTCCATCTGCCTGGGCGCCATGACCTTTGGCGAGCAGGTCAATGAATCCGATGCGCATGCCATGCTCGATCATGCCTTCGAGCGTGGCGTCGATTTCCTGGATACGGCGGAAATGTATGCCGTGCCCGCGCGCGGAAACTTTTGGCGCCACCGAAACCATTCTCGGCAACTGGTTCGCGGCGCGTCCGGATAAGCGGCGGCAGGTGATCCTGGCGAGCAAGGCGGCCGGCCTGACCGGCGGGCGTGGCATGCCCTGGGTGCGCAAGGGCGAAGGCATGACGGGCGCGGACATATCATCGCTTCCTGCGAAGGGAGCCTCCAGCGCCTGCGCGCGGAAGTCATCGACCTCTGCCAGATCCACTGGCCGGAACGCCACGCGCCCAGATTCGGCGATCTCTATTACGACCCCCAAAAGGAAACCAGCCAGACGCCCATCCTGGAACAATTGCAGGCGCTCGCGCAACTCGTGCGGGCGGGCACAAGGTGCGCCACATCGGGCTTTCCAACGAAACGCCCTACGGAGCGCATGAATTCGCGCGCCTGGCCGAAGCGCACGGACTGCCGCGCATCGTCAGCGTGCAGAATCCCTATTGTCTCCTGAACCGCAGCCATGAAAACGCGCTGGATGAAACCTGCCGCCGCCTGAACGTCTCGCTCCTGGCCTATTCGCCGCTGGCTTTCGGCCTCCTGACCGGCAAATATGACGAAACCGGCTTTGAAAACGCATCCCCCGCCACCGGACGCATCGCGCGCTACGAAAGTGTGCGCAAACAACGCTGGGGGACGGCCCTGGGCGCTCGAGACGGCGCGGCGAACGCCCTTGGCGCGAGATTTCCATCTTACGCCCACCGCGCTGGCGCTGGCTTACTGCTACCGGCAATGGCGCGTCGCCAGCACGATCATCGGCGTGACCACGCTCGCCCAGTTGCGCGAAAACCTCGCTGCCTGGAACACCGAATTGCCGCCCGAACTCCTGGCCAAAATCGACGCGCTCCGCCTGGAATTCCGCGACCCGGCGATTTGAAGGCTTTTTACAGGCTGATAACGACAAAGACAATCCCGTGGACAAGAGCGACACGACATCCGCGCCCTGGAAGACGAAGAAAACCCGTCCCGCAATCCGCGTCGTGGCGGTTTTCGTCCTCGCGCTGGTTCTTGCGGGGGCGTGGCGCATCCGGCGCTGTTTGGCGCGTGGTACATGTACGAGGAGGCCAGTCCCGACCAGGTGACCGGTTCAATATCCATTCCCAGCCGTTGCGAACGGCCATGCCGGGAGGCGGCGGTGGTGGAGACCGGCATCGAGTGGGACGCGCGGAAAATACAGGTTTTATTTCTTCCGCATTTTCATGCGCGTCGATCGGGATACCGGCGTAGAATCGCGGATGAATGCATACAACCGGCTTCAACAGCAACCCTGTCCCACAGCGAGATATTCGACATGATCCTGGAAGATGCCGAGTTCGAGCGCCGCAAGCCTGTCTGGACGGCATTCTCCACATTCTGGCTCGACGCCGAACTTGGGGACGCTGATTTGCGGTATATCGCCCGCGTCGCCGCGGCGTCGGGCTACTCGGTCGCCAAGTTGCGCGACATCTACCTCTATGAGGTCGCTCCAGTCGTCAGCGCCAACCTTCTGACAACCGCGGGCGAGTGGGCGGGCCTCGACGAACAGTGGCTGCATGCCGAGGCGCGCAAGCGCGCCGAGCATCGCGGCCTTTGGCTTCGCTTCCGGGTATTCATCCGCATTGGGCGCGGACTCATGACGTACGCGACGGAACCCTACTGGCGGCGCATGGAAGGCGTTTTACGGCGTCACGGTTCTTGACAGCGGACGCGACGCGGCACGGCACGGCACATTGTCCTGGCCGATACAAATGGCATCGCGTTCATGATTTTGCCGCATCATGTTTCAATTCTTTCTCGATACGGGAGCAATATCCATGATGAATGACAGAGGCGGACAGACTGGGCAAGAATGGAAAACCAAGATGCATATAAATACGGAAGGCTTCGATCTGACCCATGATGATTTGGCGAGGTTCCGGGAATCCGTCAAAAAGAAAATCCAAGAGGCGTTTATACATTCATGATGGGAGGTCACA
>JAITRP010000084.1 GCA_031288305.1 Zoogloeaceae bacterium | reverse complement strand
ACAACAGAAAAACGCGCTTCATGTTCGGGTTCCTTGAAATGAATGAATGGGAGGGCGGAAAAATCCATGCGCATTATGCCGCTTTTTCTCTCGGAAGACAGAGCGACCGCTGCGCGGCCCTACATCCGTCCTCTGTCCTCCGTCTTCTGTCTTCTGGTTCCTTCTGGCGCAGTCTCTGTTCAACTTCCCCCGCCTCGTCAAAAGCGAGGGCTGCAGGCCCGCGGCAATCCAGACGGCGGTTCCGTCACCCGAAACGCCAGGGCAAATTGAAAGACCGCCTGGATTGCCGCGTCGCTACGCTCCCCGCTTTTGACGAGGTGAAGCAGTTTCCGTCTTCCGTTCCCCGATCAGAAGGCGTAGTTCATGCGCAAGCGTCCGTTGTCCGTCACGCGGCGAATGGTTTGCGGGCGCGCGCCGCGCGCCCCTGCGACAACCCTGCAGGCCGCGCTGGTTTTGCGTTGGAGTTATCCGCCTCGTCAAAAGCGAGGCGCGATTCGACGCGACAATCCCCCTCCCCCCCTTGCGGGGTGTTCAGACCGGACACATCGCATACACTTGTTCGGAGACATGGCAGACGGAAAATAGGCATATGGAATTACTCTGTGAAAGAGGGTCTGTATGCCGTGGAAAGAGATGTCAGCGATGTCGTTGAAGAAGGAATTTGTTGGTTTTGCCAGTCAGGCGGGGCGAACCTTCGGGCGTTGAGCCGCCGTTTTGGCATTTGCCCGGCGACTGGCTACAAGTGGTTGCGGCGCTATCAGAGCGAAGGCGATGCGGGTCTGGCCGAGCGAAGTCGGCGTCCGCATGTCTCGCCGAGGCGGACGGACGCAGTGCAGGAGGCGCTGGTCATACAGGCCGCCCATGCGCATCTGGCCTGGGGCGCGAGGAAACTCAAGGCATGGCTGGAGAATCAGGGGCGTCCGTTGCCAGCGCCCAGCACGGTGCATGCCATCTTGCGGCGTCATGGTCTGCATGAGGCGCCAGAGCGGACAGAGCACGTGCCCAACCGTTTTGAGCATGATGTGCCCAATGAACTTTGGCAGATGGACTTCAAGGGACATTTCGAGACCGGGAGCGGGCGATGTCACCCCCTCGCCTTGCTCGATGACCATTCCCGTCCTTATCACCCGCAGACACAGGGCAAACTGGAACGCCTGCATGAGACGCTCAAGGCGGAACTGCTGCAAGGGCGCTATTTCAAGCAAATGCAAGCGGCGCAGCAGGCTTTTGACCTATGGCGCAACGACTGCAATCTGGAACGCCCGCATGAAGCCTTGGGCAGCGCACTCCAGTCCGTCGTTACCAGCCTCACCCAGGAGTTATGTCCCGGAACCCGCCCCGCCGCAATACGGAGCGCACATGCAGGCGCGCAAGGTCGATGCCAGCGGACGACTCAGCTTCAAGAACCAGGTCCTGAAAGTCGGCAAGGCATTCATTCGGGAGAACCTGGACATCCGGGAAGAAGCCGGGGATGGAATCTATTCCTTGGGGTGATACAGCACGAAAATCGGGCGTATCAACTTGAAACAACGCTCGGCAATCGTCGGAAAGTCTGTCTAAAATGTGCCTGCCATGTCTCCGAACAAGTGTATGCGATGTCTACGGTCTGAACACCCCCTTGCAGGGGAGTGTGGCGCGCAGCGCCGGGAGAGGGCGGCGGTTCAGAAGGACGGAGCCGCTGAACCGTGTAGATTTCCCCTCTCCCCTGACCCCTCCCCCGCAAGGAGGAGGGGGATGGAAGCGTTTGCCCTGTCTTCAGGCATTTTGAATTTCATGGGGTTCATCCAGCATGACGGACTACTGGGCGCGCGTGAAGAAAAGGGCGATGATGAGCGGAAGGAAGCGTTTCATTGCCCGGCGGCGCGTTTTTCGAACAATTGATCGATGACCGGGTCCATCTTGGCCTTCGTGCCTTCCCATTTCGTCAGGGAAAGCCCGCCCTTGCCTTCCAGATGATAGGTGGCCGACGCGACCCGGCGGTTGTTCTTCGTGATGCGCAATTCCGCATGGCTCAGGTAGGCCGAGATGTCCCAGGAGCGCAAGGCGGTATAGGTGAGGATGAATTCGCAATGCCCCGGTTTCTTGCCGGAAAACACTTCCGTCGTCACGCCATGCCGCTCAAACCCCGCTTCCAGCACCGAAACGAAATCCTCCACCTGCACACGGGAATTTTTCTGGATACAGACATGCGAAAAATCCAGCGCGGGATCAATCGGCGAAACTTCAATGGTGGTGCAAGAAGCCAGGAAAACGACGAACAGGACAGGCGGCAAGCAGCTGGATTTCATGGGACTTCCTGAGATCATGACAGATAATCGGTGGTATCGCGACAGGCAAAAAGCATATCCGGGCGAAGAGCATAGCACGTTTCAATGCCTTCTGGACGGGATGCCGGAGCCTTTTCCATGAAAACGAGCATGGCCGCATGGATGCGCTGAATCATTGCTCGTTCCCGTGGATTCTCGCGCCGGACGCATTTTCCGCCCCCGTCACCTGGCCTCCCGCCCCAGAATCAGCGCCGCGTTGCTGCCGCCGAAGGCAAACGAGGTCGATAGCGCGTAGCGCGGCGGCCTGGGAGCGCGGCTGCCGATGGAAGTCAGGTTCAAGGGCGGCAGCGCCGGGTCGGGTTGATGGTCCCAGATGTGCGGCGGCAGCCGCTGCTCTGCGTCGGCAAGCGTCAGCCAGCAGATTGCCGCTTCCAGCGCGCCCGCCGCGCCCAGGGTGTGGCCGGTCAGGGGTTTCGTCGAACTCATTGGCGTATGCGGGAAAAGTTCCGCCATGACCAGTCCTTCCATCGCGTCATTCTGCCGCGTGGCCGTGCCGTGCAGATTGACGTAATCAACGTCTTCGGCATGGATGCGCGCCGCCGCCAGCGCCGCCGTTATCGCCCGCCGCGCGCCTGCGCCGGTCGGGTCGGGCGCGGAAATGTGATGTCCGTCGGAAGACTCGCCCCAGCCGGCAAGCGCAATCGACGGCGCGTCATCGGGCGCGGCGCTTGTGAGCAGAAACAGCGCGGCGGCTTCGCCGATATGGATGCCCTCGCGATTTTGCGAAAAGGGCAAACAGCCGCCGGAGGCAACGGCTTCCAGCGAGGAAAATCCGGCGATGGTAAACCGCGTCAGGGTATCGACGCCGCCCGCCAGCGCCAGATCGGCAAGCCCGGCGCGCAGGAGGCGCGCGCCGCTCGCCAGCGCCTTGGCGCTGGAAGTGCAGGCGGTGGAAACCGCGTAGGCCGGGCCGGAAACGCCAAGATAGCCCGCCAGCATCTTGGCGGGCGATCCCAGCTCCTGTTGCGCGTAATGAAAGCATTCTGGCCAGCCGCCTTCTTTTTCCAGGGCGCGCGCCGCGCTTTCGGCCTCGAACATCCCGGAAGTGCTGGCGCCGATGACCACCGCGATGCGCGTCGGCGGCAAACCGGTCGCGGCGCGGCGATAACCGGCCTCGATGCGGGAAAATGCCGCCAGCAGCAAGGCGTTGTTGCGCGAACGCTCCGTTTTGGGCAAGAAGCGCGTATCCGGCAGCTCGGCCTTTACCCTGCCCAGACGCAGGGCGCGTCCGGGACTGAAGTCCTCCGTCGTTTGCATCCCTGGACTTTTCCCGGAAAAAAGCGCCGCGCCAATGCCCGGCAGATCGTCGCCCAGCGCGCACAACACGCCCGGCGGATGCAGGTAAATATTCTCAGGCGTCAAAAAATACCCCCTGTTCTTTTGCCGGTTTGCCTTGGGTTTGCAGCCGGACTTTGCCTTGGCTGCAAACTGTGTAAACCCAACGCAAAACCAGCGCGGCTTGTACGGTTGTCGCAGGGCGCGGCGACTCAGAAAGGCAAAACCGCTGAATTTCCGCTTCCCCCTCTCCCCTAACCCCTCCCCCGCAAGGGGGGAGGGGGACGGGAAACATTGATTTCACCACGTTCCCCCCAAACCTAACCCCTCCCCCGCAAGGAGGGGGGAGGACGGGAGCGTCTGCCCTGTCTTCAAGCATTTTGAATTTCATCGTAAAACCAACTCCGGTTTGAAACCCCGCCCTTCAGGGCGGTGCGAAGGCCGAAACCCCGGCCTGAAGGGCTGCCGCTAATTTCTTGCTGTTTTCAGAGCCTGTCCATAGTCTCTGATTCCTTCTGGCGCGGCTTCCCTCCCCTCGTCAAAAGCGAGAGCCACAGGCCGCGGCAATCCAGACGGTCTTTCAATTTGCCATGGCGTTTCGGGTAACGGAACTGCCGTCCGGATTGCCGCAGTGCTCATGCCCTCGCAATGACGAGAGGGGAGAGATTGCCACGGGCCTGCGCCCTCGCTTTTGACGAGGCGGGAGAGATGGAACAGGGGCCGCAAGGAACCAGAGACCATGAACAGGTTCTCAGAACGCATGCGAATCCAGCGTCAATCGATACCCCAGATCATGCTGCTCGAATTCCACCTGCCCCTCCCAGGGCGTGGCGGCAGCGTAGCGGATGGTGATTTGCGTTGCGTCATCGCGTGTAAACACGCGCCGCCCATCGCTTTCCACGACGCTCCACCCCTTGGGCAGAGCCGCCCGCAAGACTTCCAGCGGCGCGGCGATCATCAGCAGGTCATTTACCATGCGCGCGCCAGGGGGCGCTTGCGGCAGGCGTTTTGTTTCCGTCAGCGTCTGGCCGTCGTATTCCAGCGCAGACACCCGCAGCCCGAAACTCATGAGCACCAGACGCAGCCTGTCCGCGGAGATTTCCAGCGCCGCCTCCAGGCTGCGCTCGCCGCCCGGCCAGGAAATGACAAGACGTTGTTCCAGCGTGCGCTCGCCCAGGGTTTGGGGGTTGATGGACAACAGCGCCAGGCGGTCGAAATCCGCTCTTCCCCAAAAGGCGCAGGCGCCCGACAGCAGCGCGCACAAGAAGACAAAGCCAAAACGCGAACACGCCGTCAGCATGTTTTCCACGAAAGCAGGAATTCCATGCGCCCGTCCGCCGCGTTTCAGCCCAACGCGCACGCCGCGTCCAGGGAAGCAAGACGCCGTTCCGCCCTGGCGACGAAGGGATTGTTTTCGTCCCAGGCGTAACCGGCCAGCACGGCGGAAATCATGCGTTTGATTTCCGGATGCTTGCTGGGGTGGAAGATGATGTCCTGCAAGCGGCAGTCATACCAGGCGTTTACGAAGGCGCGAAAGGCGTTGACGCCCGTCATCAGCGGCTGGGCGTATGCTCGCGCCCAGTCGACAGGCTCGCCCGCGAGTTGCCGCAGAATCGCCTTGACCGCCAGATCCGCCGATTTGAAGGCGATGGTGACGCCGGAAGAAAACACCGGGTCGAGAAATTCCGTGGCATTGCCCAGGAGCGCGAAATGGCGTCCGTGCAGCGCCTTGACATTGGCCGAATAGCCGATGATGTGCTGCGCGGGCGTATCCCACGCCGCGTCCCGCAACAGCTTTGCCAGATTGGGCGCTTCCATCACCCAGGCGCGCAACTGTTCCCGCTCTCCCAACCCTTCCAGGTCCGCGCGCGCAAACTGCTCGCGGCGGCCTACCACGCCAATGGAAGAACGGCCATTGGAAAACGGTATCAGCCAGTACCAGACATCGCGTTTTCCGGGATGCACGGAAATCAGGATTTTTTCGCGGTCAAAACCCGCGTTCCGCGTGATGCGGTCTTCGATATGGGTAAAAATCGCCTGGCGCACCGGCAATTCCGAAGGCGTTTCCAGATCGAGCAGACGCGGCAGCACGCGTCCATAGCCGCTGGCGTCGAGCAGGAAATCGCCGGTGAGCGTGTAGGCTTCGCCGTTTTTCGGCAAGACGGACAGCACGGGCTTTTCGCCCGACAAATCCACCCGGGTGACTTCATGCCGATAACGAATGTCCGCTCCCATGCGGGCGGCGGCATCCGCCAGCGCCTTGTCGAAAGGCCCGCGCGGCACCTGATAGGTCGTGCCCCAGCCGGGACTGAATTTCTCGCGAAAATCGAATTGCGCGTGTTTCGTGTCGCAGGCAAATGCCGCGCCGTTCTTGAACTGGAATCCGGCCTCGACCACATCCTGCAACATGCCTGCCGCCTCGATGTATTCCATGCTCTGCGGCAACAGACTCTCGCCGATGCAAAAACGCGGGAAAACCTCTTTTTCGACCAGCGTGACCGCGCGCCCCGCCCGCCGCAGCAATCCCGCCGCCACCGCGCCGGATGGCCCCGCGCCAATGATGATGACTTCCCCTTTATCTTGCCGCACGATGCTTCCCCTCTCTCATGAAATTGGTTTTATGAACAGAAAACTTCGCGATTCTAACGGGTTATTGAAGAAGCATCAAAAACCAAGAAACCACTTCTTGCCGGTTTATCCTGGGTTTTCGTTGCTTTTATTCCAAGCAAGGGCGGGCGAAGCAGTCCCTTGCTTGCCATGCAGACCGGCAAGAAGCGGGGTTTTACTTTTTGACGCTTCCATTTGTTGGTTTTTTACTTCTTGACGTTCCGCCAGTGGCGGACGACATCCAGCATGCGATTGGCAAAACCCCATTCATTGTCGAACCAGACGAAGAGATTGACCAGCCGGGGGCCGATGTTGCGCGTCTGGCTGCCGTCGATGATGGCGGAATGCGGCGCGTGGTTGAAATCGATGGAGGCGTGCGCATCTTCCGTATAGGCCAGACGGTTCCGTGACGCCGCGTCGGCGGCGAGCCGGGCGAACAGGCCGTTGACGCGGCTTGCCTCTACATCCCGCGGAAACGCCAACAGCATGTCGATGGCGGAAACATTGGCGGTCGGCACGCGGATGGCCTTGGCGACCACTTTGCCGGCCAGTTGCGGCAACAGGCGCTCGACGCCGCGCGCAAGCCCCGTGGCGACGGGGATGATGGACTGCATGGCGGAGCGGGTGCGGCGCAAATCGGCGTGGTGGTAGCCATCGATCAACGGCTGGTCATTCATCACCGAATGCAGGGTGGTCAGCGCCGCCTGTTCCAGTCCCAGCTCGCGCGCCAGCAGATCGAGCACGGGAACCGCGGCATTGGTGGTGCAGGAAGCGTTGGAAACGATGCGCTGCCCGCCGTTGAGTTCGCGCTGATTTACGCCATAGATGATGGTCGCATCAACATCGGCGGCGCTGTTGGCGGGGTTGGAAAGCAGGACGCGCGGCGCGCCGGCGGCGAGAAAACGCTCGATGGCGGCGCGTTCGCCATACTGGCCGGAACATTCCACCAACAGGTCGATCTTCAATGCGCGCCAATCCACCGCTTCCGGCAAAACCGCGTGACTGACGACAATGTCCCGCCCCTCGACGCGAATCCCCCGCGCATATTTTTCCACCGCGGGAGCAAAACGTCCGTGGGTGGAATCGAAGCGGGTGAGGTAGAGGATGCTTTCCAGGTTCGCCGGCTCGTTGATGGCGACGACCCGCAATTCGTCCTCCAGCCTTGATTCATACAGGGCGCGCAGAAAGGAACGCCCGATGCGTCCATAACCATTGATGGCGATGCGCAGGGGCGGCGGACATTTATCGGGCATGATGGGTTTTGTGCGTCAAAAAGCAAGAACCTGCTTTTTGCCGGTTTGTCTTGGGACAAGGCGCTTCCTGTCCTGCGGTCTGAACCGTCAAAAAGCAGAGGATTCTACCCTTTCCGGCTGACGAAGCGCGCCAGTTCGTCGCGCAGGATGTTGGCCATGCCGCTCAAGAGGGCGGAGATATCGACGACTTTTTCGATGTCGCGCGCGGTCTGTTCGGTCTGTTCGCCGATGCGCGCCATGTCGTCCAGTACCGCCTGGGTTCTGGAAAGCGCGGTCTGCGCGTCCCGCAGGACGGCAACGGCGGAGGACCTGGCCATGTTCATGGCGCCGACGCTGTCGTCGATCAGGCGTTCGGCTTCGCCCGCCTCGCCCAGCATGGTCGAAAATTCACCGGCGCTGCTGTTGGTGGCGGCGGCGGCATCGTTGATGGACTGCACAATCGTGACGATGCGGCCTTTCGTTTGCACCAGGCTTTTGCGCGTGCGTTCGGCGAGTTCGCGCACTTCACTGGCCACGACCGCGAAACCTCGTCCGTATTCCCCGGCGCGCGCGGCCTCGATGGCGGAATTCAGCGCCAGCAGATTGGTTTGCTCGGCAATCTCGCCGATGACGGTGAGCACTTCCCTGATCTGTCCGGCTTCGCTGGAAAGCTGCGTCAGATGCGCGGAAAGCGCCTGTTGCGCCGCCGAGGTTTCTTTCACGCTGCGCGTGAGGCGCGCAAGCTGGGCGCGCGTCTGCTCCAGGCCGCCAGCCGCCGCATCCACCACGTCGACCACGCCGGAAAGCTGCCCATCCATGTCGCCCAGCAGTCCCTTGGCCTCACTGCCGCCCGCGACCACTTCACGGATGACCTGCTCGTTCGATTGGGCGGCGCTGGAAATGGATTTGCTGGCGGCATCCAGTTGCGAGGAAACGGAAGCCGTGGTTACCGCGTTGTCGCTGGCGCTGGCGATGAGCTTTTGCACTTCGTCCAGCAAGGCGTTGAAGTCGCTAATCAGCACGCCGATTTCATCGTCGCCGGATTCGGCGCGCAAGGTGAGATCGCGCTTTCGCGCAATCATGCGCACGGAAGTCTGCGCCCTGCCGATGGGACTCAACAACTTGGCGACGGCGTAATAACTGACCGTGCCGGAAAACACGAAAACCGTCAGGCCAATCAGCATGGAACCCCACAGGGTTTGCCGCAATGTGGCGTCAATGTCAGCCAGCGACAGATCCGCTCCCGCGACATAGCGCGTGCCGGCGGGCGTGGTGCGAGGAATGAAGACGCTGCGATGCTGCCCCCATTCGTCCGCGTATTCGGCGAATTGCATCCTGTCTTCGGCAAAGGCTTTTGGGATGGCCTCATCCGGATCTTCGTAAAGATAAAGCGCCTGATCTTCAAAGATTCCCGTGCTGATTTCTTTATCCTCAGGCGTATCCAGCACGAAGCGGTAGCCTTCCTTCGAGTTCACCAAGGTATAGACGAATTCGATCCCGGATGCCCGCGCATAGCGGTAGAGGCGTCTGCCGTAATCCTCGAACGCCTCCTGCGACAATTCGCCCGCCGCCGCCCGGTCATGGACTTCCGGCGGCGCGAACTCATGCGCCAGAGCCGCCGCCGACACCAGTTTCGCGTCCAGCGCCTGCATGACATCGCTCTTGCGCAGCTCGTAGACGTGGAAGGTATAGGCTCCAACGGTAAGAGCGTTCAACAGCAGCACCGTCGCCAGCATGCGGCCGCGGATGGAATGCCAGAAACGTAGAAAAGCGCCCTCCATTGTTCTTCCTCCGGGTTTCCCTTCCTTTCATTTCGCGCATGCTAGCATGCTGGCACGTCATTTGTTATGAAAATTTCAATGCAGGGAGAATCTGGTTTGCGAAGTCATGCAAAACCTCGCCTTCAAGCCCCAGCAAGAAACTGGCGGCAGCCCTTCAGGGCTGCCGGTCCAAGAGCCTGTTCATCGTCTCTGATTCCTTCTGGCGCGGCTCCCCTCGCTTTTGACGAGAGGGGAGAAATTGCCACAGTCTGCGGCCCATCGCTTTTGACGAGGCGGGAGAGATGGAACAGGGGCCGCAAGGAACCAGAGACCATGAACAGGTTCTGAACAGCCTAACGTCATTGGGAAGGGGTTTCTCTCCCCTCCCCAATGGCTACGGATTGATCCCCCGGCTGATCGAGCGGGGTTCCAACCTTCGCGCCGATTCTTCCGGGCGGGGTTTCAAACCGGAGTTGGTTTTACGATGAAACCCGCGAAAATCCGTCCGGCCTATACGGTTGTCGTAGGGGCGAACTGCGTTCGCCCGCGAATCATCTGCCCCGACGATGGGGCGGACAGGCAGTAGCCAGTCACGTTGAATCGACGCAATTTTGGCGTGGCTGCCCGCTGGAAGCCTTCCTGCCCTCCCTCCCTCCCTCCCTTGTGGGGGAGGGTGGCGCGCAGCGCCGGGAGAGGGCAACGGTTCAGAAGGGCGGAGCCACTGTACCGTGTAGATTTCCCCTGGCCCCTCCCCCGCAAGGGAGGAGGGGGACAAAAGTGTTTGCCCTGTCTTCAGGCATTTTGAATTTCGTATGGTTCATTCAGCATGACTGACGAGTAGTGGGTTGCGTTGCTTTTCCACCAAAAAAGGGCAAGCTTGCTTGCCCTTTTTTGCTATATGAAACCGGCAAAAAGTGGTTTTTTACTTTTTGACGTGTGCAACCCACGCTCTGGCGACATCCAGCATCCGGCAGGAGTAGCCCCATTCGTTGTCGTACCAGGCCAGCACCTTGACGAGCGTCGCGCCGTCTTCGCCGGTGAGGACGCGGGTCTGCGTGGCGTCGAACGTGGAAGAAACCGTGGTGTGGTTGAAATCGGAAGAGACCAGCGGCGCGGTATTGACCGCCAATATGCCCCGCAAGGGGCCGTTGGCGGCGGCGGTCATCAGGGCATTGATTTCTTCCTTGCTGGCGGCGCGTTCCGGGGTGAAGGTCAAATCCACCAGCGAGACGTTCAGGGTCGGCACCCGGAGCGAAAAGCCGTCGAACCGGCCTTTCAGTTGCGGCAGCACCAAGCCGACCGCCTTGGCCGCGCCGGTCTTGGTGGGAATGATATTGACCGCCGCCGCCCGCGCCCGGCGCAAATCCTTGTGACGCACATCAACCGTCACCTGATCGTTGGTATAGGCGTGTATCGTGGTCATCAACCCCTGTTTGATGCCGATGGATTCAAAGAGCACACGGGCGACAGGCGCAAGGCAGTTGGTCGTGCAGGAAGCGTTCGAGACCACGGTCATGGCGGAGGAAAGCACATGTTCATTGACGCCCATGACCACGGTGGCGTCCACGTCATCGCCGCCCGGCGCGGAAATCAGCACCTTTTTCGCGCCTTGCGCCAGGAGCGCCTGCGCTTTTTCCTTGCTGGCGTAAGCGCCGGTGCATTCGAGCAGCAGTTCGACGCCATGTTTCGTCCAGTCGATGTCCCTGGGATTCCTGGTGGAATAGAAGGGAATCTTCTTGCCCTCGACGATCAGGGCGTCGTCGCCTTCGGTTTCGACCTTTGTTCCAAAGCGCCCGTGCGTGGTGTCGTATTGCAGAAGATGCGCGTTGGTCGCCAGATCGCCGGAAGCGTTGATGGCGACCACGTCGAACTCCTCCTGCAAGCCTCGCTCGTACACCGCGCGCAACGTGCAGCGTCCGATGCGTCCGAACCCATTGATGGCGACTTTGATGCTCATGCTGTTCTCCTGGTCAAAATGCGTCAAAACCGAAACCTGACCCGGCGACGCGTGAAAGCCTGCGATTTTATCGTATCCGTGCGTGGGCAAGGGCAGAAGAAGAAAGACAGGGGTGCGATCCAAAGTGGAGGAAAAATCGCCCAGGACGAAGCGCAGCGGCGCTCCCTTTGCAGGGCGCCAGACCTCCCCTGCTGGATCCGAAGGCGAAAGGACAGCCGCGGGCTGGTCT
>JAITRP010000220.1 GCA_031288305.1 Zoogloeaceae bacterium | reverse complement strand
TGTCCAGGCCTTTTTGCCAATGCCTTGCTTTTCATTCCCTTTTCACCCATCGGGCGTCCCTCCTTTATCGGCTATGACCCGCTCTACTGCCCGCTTTGCGCCAGTTTACCCGGGGCAATCGAGGAAAATAGGATCAATGATCTGTGGTTCTGTGGCCTTTATCTTTGTAGTTGTCATCACCATCTTCCATGCCCGTCGTCAACCGTCCCGCAAGCAGAAAGCGCGTGTCATACGCCAATCTGGTAACCCCTGAACTTTCAAGTAATCCGATCCCGCGCCGCCGGTGAGTTCATCATCCCCCGTGCCGCCGTACAGCTCGTCATCCCCTTCGCCGCCAAACAGGATGTCGTCCTCCTTGCCGCCGTCCAGGTAAAGTAGAGAGATACTTTCTTTCTGACGCTTATTTTTTATTGCCGGGCGCGGATTTTCGGGAGGCAGGGGTGGCGCGTTTGCGTCCGGTATCGGGGAATTGTTGCGCTTGCGCCGTGCTTTCGCGCATCCTGGCCTGGGCTTTTTCGTAGAGCGGCATCACCCTGGGCAATTGCGCTTCGATGTTCTGGATGCGGTTGGCGTTGGCGGGGTGTGTGGAAATCCAGGAAAGCGACAGGGCGGATTTGCTGGCGGCTTCCATTTTTTGCCACAGGCTGACGCCGGCGCGCGGGTCGTAGCCCGCGCGCGCCGCCAGATCGAGGCCTACCAGATCGGCTTCGCTTTCATCGTCGCGGGAAAATTTCAGGGTGAGCAGATTGCCCGCGAAATCAAAGGCGCTGGCGTATTTTCCGCCGCTGACCAGGATGCCCAGCAGGCTCGCGCCCAGGGAAGTCGCCTTGCTTTTGGCGACCTGGGCGCGCGCGTGTTCACGCAGGGCGTGCGCCATTTCGTGTCCCATGACGATGGCCAGCTCGTCATCCGTGGCCTTCAGGGTATCGATCAGACCCGTATAAAAGGCAATTTTCCCGCCGGGCATGCAAAAGGCGTTAACGTCCTTGGAATCGATCAGGTTGACTTCCCATTTCCACTCGTCAATGTCCGGATTGAAGCGTTTGGCAAAGGGGATGATACGTTGGGCAATGGCGTTGAGGCGGCGCGTCCGCGGGTCATTGGCGGAGACAAGCGCATCCTTTTTCCTGGCATTCTTGAGTAATGCCTGGTAATCGGCATTGGCCTGATTTTCCAGCGCCTTGGCGGAAATCAGGCCGCGCATGGCGGACATCTCGCCGACTTCCACACCCTTGTCTTCCTCCGCCTCTGCCTGCGACGGCTGCTCGCTTCTGCCTTGCGGCGCGTCGCCCGCATCGGGGCGCGTTTCCAACAGCGAACAGCCGGAAAGCGCAAGGAACGCGCACAAGGCGAGAAGGCGCGTGCGCGGCAGGAATGCGTGCGCGGACATGGCTCAATACTCCTGATCGTCCGTCCACATTTCCGGGGTAAAGCGCACCACTCGATTGCGTCCGGTCTGTTTGGCGCGATAGAGCGCCACATCGGCAAACTTGACCGCCTGCCAGAAGGTGCTGCTGTCCGCCGGATAGTCGGAAAGACCAATGGAAATAGTCTTCTGCAACATGGCGCCGCCCACATTGACGCGCAGCTTTTCTACCGCGCGGCGGATGTTTTCCGCCACCTGATCGGCGTCTGGCTCGGTGGTGTCCTGGAGCACGATCAGGAATTCCTCGCCGCCGTAGCGAATCACCATGTCGGAGGAACGCACGGATTGCTTCAGCACCTGCGACAGGGCTTTCAGCACGGCATCGCCGGCATCGTGACCATAATCGTCATTCACCATCTTGAAGTAGTCGAGGTCGAGCATCATGATCGACAGATGAATCTGCTGACGGCGCACATTGGCGAGCAGGGTTTCCACATATTCCTCAAGATAGCGGCGATTGTTCAGTCCCGTCATCGGGTCGCGCAGCGAGGATTCCTTCAGGGTCTCGGTGAGCCGCCGCGCTTCCAGCACTGGCGCGGCTTCGCGCAGATAGACGTTGATATAGGGCAGGGCGGTGCGCACCCGTTCCTGTTCCTCGCGTTTCACCACCAGTTGCACGATGCTGCCGACCGTGCCGGACTGGATGATGGGGAAGCACATATAGCCGTAGTCCCGATTCGAAGCATCCGCCGGCGGATTGAAGGCATAGCAGATGTCGGGCTGGACAAAGCCATCCACCAGATGTCCGGTGCGCCGAACGCGGCAGGTTTCGGAGCGTTCGAGGATCTGCGGGTTGCACCAGTGACAGGCGGCGGAAAGGGTGCCATCGACAATCACGCTGCTCATCTCGTTCTTGTTCTGCGACACCTCATAGATGGAAAAATCATGCAGATTGAATTCATCCTGCAGGGTGGTGGAAAGCCGCTGGTAGATTTCCACCTTGGCTTCATCTTCCTCAATCGCCTGCTTGAAGTGTGAAGCGCGCGCCAAGCCGTTTACCATGTCGATGGTGGTAGACAGCAGGTTTTCGTCCACATTGGGCTTGCGTCCGGTCAGGAGCGCCACCTGGCCGCTGATATACCCCAGTCCCTCATTGAGAAAGCGCATCAGGCGGCTCATTTCAGAGGCGATCTGACCAATTTCATCGTTGGTCTGCCGGACGATGGCGCCCCGGAAATCGCCATTGATCGCGCGCCGCACCACTTCTTCCACATCCTTGGCCGTGCTGGAAACCGGCCGCAGGATGCGGTAGAGGAAAACGAACAGCGAGGAAGCAAACAGGGCTACCGTGAGCACAATGCCGCCCACGGTGAGAAACGCCTGCTGCCGCAAGTCCTTGATGGAAACCGTCATGCTCACCGCGCCCAATACCGCGCCTTCGCGCACGCTGTGACATTGCAGGCAATTGGGCGTGCCGCGCGAATCCGCGATATAGGGAATGGTGCTGCGAAACAGGATATCGTCATTCTGCTCGATCACCTGGAATTCATGTTGTCCGCTTTGTATCACCTTTTTTTCGATGTCGTCGAGCGGCATGTCCCCGATGCTTCTGGGGCCAAACTGGTCGGTCACCAGATGTGATCGCACCACATGCACGGAAAGCAGTCCCTGGACTTCGGTAATGCGCCGGAGAAAGGATTCCTGCTGCTCGATGGAATTGTTGATCATGGCATCCGTGAGATGCACGCGGATGATCTCGGAGGCCGTGCGGACATGCGAAGTCGTCAGGTTGATGGAGAAGTTGTTGAAGGCGTACAGGCTGATCCCGGCAACGACGACAACCAGCGCGACGGCGATAGCCGCGAAAAACAGGGAAATCTTTGTATTGAGACGCATGACCCCGGCACCCGATTTGTAGATATCGTGCGATTTTGCCATTGAACGCGACAGGAGGAAAGCCGGACGTCTCCAAATGTGGCGCGAACGTAACAAAATCCTTGTTTTTCGCCCTCGCGGCGAATCTCGTGTAACGGCGGTCTGTAGTAAAATCCCCGCGCTTGTGCCGCAGACGATATATAAAGGATTTTCCATGCCTGAACTCCATGCCCTGACCGCCCTCTCTCCCCTGGATGGCCGCTATGCCGACAAGTTGGACGCGCTGCGGCCGTATTTTTCCGAATACGCCCTGATTCGCCGCCGTTTGCAGGTGGAAATCGAATGGCTGAAGGTGCTGGCAAACGAAAGCCATCTTGCCGAGATCCCCG
>JAITRP010000028.1 GCA_031288305.1 Zoogloeaceae bacterium | reverse complement strand
CGTATCAAGCAATTCCGCCGTATTGCCACCCGCTATGACAAACTCGCCGAACGATTCGCCTCCTTCATCGCAGTGTGTGCCTCTGTCATTTGGCTCGATTGATTGTCAACAGAGCCTAGTGTAGGAACTACGACAGTGCTTGGGATATTCTCTGCGGATATCAAGAGACGTGGCGGCCTGAGATCGCGGTCAAGGCGGAGCTTGTCAAACAAAGAGGGGAACCAAGCCGTAGTCAAATTCGAAACCATCTTCGAGAATGGGAAAACAGATACGGGTCGTTTCAAGCTGATCAAGGAGTCCGGCGAATGGAAACTTCTCTTCCCTTGACGAACGTCTTGGTTCCCTTCAGGGAAACGCCGGGCGCGATCCAAAGTGGAGGAAACAAACGAAGCAGCGCCGGGAGAGGGTTTGCACCCTGCAAGGGGGCGGCACGGCGCGTTGTCAGGGTTTCGGGAAAGTTGCAATACCCTCCTGCAAGGGCTTGCGCCCACAAGGGCGCTACGCGCCGCATGGAACAATGCCCTCTCCTGGTCTTCGGCTACCCTTTGCAGAGTGCAAGCCCTCCCCCGCAAGTGAGGGAGGGGACGGCAAACATTCGCGCTTCGTCTGGAAAGGTTTTTCCTCCACTTTGAATTGCACCCCACATGTCCGTCCGGTCGTAGACGTATTGCGCGCGCCCATCAGCCGTCACGTGGCGGGGATCATTTACGGACGCACGCAGTGCACCCCGAAAACTGTACAGGCCGGGCTGGTTTTGCGTTGGGTTTACACGGGTTGAAGCCAGGCTTTGCCTGGCGGCTTCAACCCCAAGATAAACCGGCACAAGGCTACAGGCCGCAGGACAGCCGAAGTCTCTGGTCTCCAAAATGCGACCTGCAGCCTGCGAGGGCTTTACCGCACAAAAAGCGGGGTTTTACTTTTTGGCGTTTCCAACCTATGTTTTGGTTATTTGATTTTCCCAAAACAGTCTAAGTCTTGCCGCGCGAATCTTTTAGCATCTCACACCTTCATCAAAACGGAGACTTCGCCATGAGCGCCGATACGCAAAAACTTCTCACCTTCATCCAGGAAATCACCCGCCTGCTGGAACGCAAACCGGATGAAGCCGCCATTCTCGCGGAAGGAAAGAAGCTGGCGGCAACCCTGGTCAGCAGCGACGAGTGGCTGCCCGATGCCTTTGCCCAGCCGCATCCGCAACATTACCAGCAATATCTGCTCTATGCCGATCCGCTGGATCGGCTTTCCATCGTCAGTTTCGTCTGGGGACCGGGGCAAAAGACGCCGGTGCATGACCATCTGACCTGGGGCATCGTCGGCGGACTGCGCGGCAAGGAACAGGAAATCACCTTCCAGAAACAGGCGGACGGCAGCTACAAGGAAACCGGACGCGGCATTCTCGATGCCGGCGGCGTGACCGCCGTCTCCCCCAACATCGGCGACATTCACGAAGTCTCCAACGCCCTGACCGACCGTCCCTCGATCAGCATCCATGTCTATGGCAAGAACATCGGCCAGGTGCATCGGCATGTGTTCGACATCGCCACGGGCGCGGCCAAATCCTTTGTTTCCGGCTATGCCAACGACGTGCTGCCCAACCTGTGGAGCAAACCCGCCGCATGAGTTCGTCCCTGCCGCGTAAAACCTTTGCCGACGTGCGCGCCGCGCTTCTTGCGCGACGCGAAATCGCCCTGCTGGATGTGCGCGAGGAAGACCTGCACGCGCGGGCGCATCCGCTGTTTGCCGCCAACCTGCCGCTTTCGCGCCTGGAACTGGATGTCTACGCCCGTTTGCCCCGGCGCGATGCCGCCATCGTCACGCTGGACGACGGCGAGGGCTATGCCGAGCGGGCGGCGCGGCGTTTGTTGGCATTGGGCTACCGCGATGTGGCGGTGCTGGCGGGCGGCATCTCCGGCTGGCGGGCGGCGGGCGGAGAACTATTCCGCGACGTGAATGTGCCGAGCAAGGCGTTTGGCGAACTGGCGGACGCCACGCGCAACACGCCCGCGCTGGACGCCAAGGCGGTGAAGGAGCTGCTGGACGCAGAAGCGAATGTCATCGTGCTGGATGTGCGCCGCTTCGATGAATACCAGACCATGAGCATTCCCGCGGCCATCAACGTTCCCGGCGCGGAACTGCTCCTGCGGGCTTCGAGTCTCGCGCCCAATCAGGAAACGACGATAATCGTCAATTGCGCCGGACGTACGCGCAGCATCATCGGCGCGCAATCGCTCATCAATGCCGGTCAGCCGAACCCGGTATTCGCGCTCAAGAACGGCACGATGGGCTGGACGCTGGCCGGGCAGACACTGGAGCATGGACAAACGCGGCGCTTCGGGCCGGTGACGGAATCCGCCCGGCAAAAAGCGGCGGCGCGCGCCAGGCGGCTGGCCGAATGCGCGGGCGTCCAATGGACAAGCCTTGCCGAAATCGAGGCGTGGAAAAATCAGGACGGACGCACGACGTATTTTTTCGATGTCCGCGACACGGAAGAATACGCCGCCGGACACCTGCCGGGTTTTCGCTCCATTCCCGGCGGTCAATTGGTGCAGGAAACGGAAATGAGTGCCCCGGCGCGCGGCGCGCGCCTGGTGCTGTTCGATGACGACGGCGTGCGCGCCAATATGACGGCTTCCTGGCTCGCGCAAATGGATTGGGATGTGTACGCGCTGACGCTGTTTGACGCCACCGCCTTGACGGAGCGCGGTCCCTGGCAGTCGCCGTTGCCGCCGCTGCCAGATACGCCATACGTTCAGCCGGCTATGCTGTCCGATTGGCTGGCCTCTGCCGATCCGCCCGCCGTCCTCGATCTGACCGCCTACGCGAATTACCAGCGCGGTCATATTCCCGGCGCGTGGTTCGTGTTGCGCGCCCAGCTTGCCGAGGCGCTGGCGAGAATCCCCCGCGCCTCCCGCTATGTGCTTACCTGCGCCAGCAGCCTGCTTGCCCGGTTTGCCTTCGCGGAACTGGCGGCGGCGGCCTCCGGCAAGGTTTTCGTGCTGGAAGGCGGCAGCAACGCTTGGAAAGCCGCGAATCTGCCGCTGGAACAAAGAGAACGCCTGGCCTCGGAACCGCTGGATCGTTATCGCCGTCCCTACGAAGGCACGAACAACAGCGCCGCCGCCATGCAAGCCTACCTCGATTGGGAATTCGGCCTCGTAGCCCAACTGGAACGCGACGGCACACACCACTTTTGGGTTTGCGGCAAGTGAAACCTACTTTTTGCGCAGCAAAGCCTAGTCTGGCTTCAGTTGTCCTGCGGTCTTCGGCCTTGTGCCGGTTCATATATGGGTGCGATCCAAAGTGGAGGGAGTCAAGGTGACATCGATCTCCAATAAGCATGCCGTTGCTGGTATCTTAAAGTTGGGCATGGCTTGGTGATCAGGATCAGGGAAAGCGCGGTTGTCTTCCCCTAGGTTGTCTTCCCCCAACCCCCTGCTCCTCCGTAGGGGCACGGCGCACCTACCTTCCCCCCCCCCCCCTGTTGAAGGGGGGTTGCGCCCTCTGCTAAAGGGTTTGCGGCGGTTCAGCTTGCATCGAACCCTGATTCCTGTTCCGCAGCTGCAAACCCTTCACCGGCCTCCCCTTGTGTGCAGCTTCACAGCCTGAAAAGCTTCGCTGCATCTGGCTTCGCCAGACCAGCCTGCGGCTTGTCCTTTCGCCTTTGGCTCCAGCAGGGGAAGGAGCGCCGCTGCGCTTCGTTCTGGGCGATTTTCCCTCTGCTTTGGTCGCGCCCGCAGCGTAGCAGACTTTTGACCTATGGCGCAACGACTACAATCTGGAACACCCGCATGAAGCCTGGGGCAGCGCAATTCAGCCAGCCGTTACCAACCCTCGCTCAGGAGCTATGTCCCGGAGCCCGCCCCGCCGCAATACGGAGCGCACATGCAGGTACGCAAGGTCGACGCCAGCGGACGGCTCAGCTTCAAGAACCATCTTCTGAAAGTCGGCAAGGCGTTCATTCGGGAGAACCTAGGGCGTGTTCACACTATCGCAGAGCATCGATGATCAGGACGAAATGGATAAAAGCACAGAACATCCGATCGAGTTTTTCGAAGCGGGAGAAGATTCGGCGAAAGCCTTTGAGCCGA
>JAITRP010000005.1 GCA_031288305.1 Zoogloeaceae bacterium | reverse complement strand
CCAGGGGAATCCCCGCCGCTTCCGTCAGCAGGCCGCGCTTGACGCCCTGCTTGCCGCGATCCGCCGGGTTCGGCCCGGTTTTTCTGAGCCGGACAACGGCGCTTTGCTCATTGCGCCATCATCCATTGACAACCAGGACCTGTCGATCCCTTTCAGCGCGTCGTACCCTGCCAATCCTGTACGCCAGAACATCTCGAATACCCCGCCTCCGTCCATTCCCACGCCGGCACAATGAACCGCGCGAACAGATTCCCGCGGCGTCCAGCGCATTCCCTTGGCAGCCCCGTCCGCAGTACGAACAGGAAGGCGTTCATCGCGTCACGATCCGGCGCGCGCGGACGGTGACAGCCCAGCGGATGCGCCTTGCGAGGCGGCAAGAGCGGCTCTATCCGCTCCCAGAGCCTGTCGCCCAGCCGCCAGCCGTCAATCCTTGGCAATCCGTCCCATTTCCTCTCCTCTCAATGTCGCGCAGGGATGCTTCATCGCTAAAATTATACCTGATGAAATAGGCTCTTAGTCGCACCTTCTGTCCTCCGCCCTCCGCCTAGAGTAAAATGCCCGTCTGTTGCGCGTTTTGCGCCGCTTTTCTGGATGAGCCGCCAATGAAACCCTTGAACAAATCCGACAAACTCGCGGATGTCTGTTATGACATTCGAGGCCCAGTGCTGGCGCAGGCGCGGCTGATGGAGGAGGAAGGGCACAAGATCATCAAGCTCAACATCGGCAATCTGGCGACTTTCGGCTTTGAGGCGCCGGAAGAAATCCAGTTGGACATGATCCGCAACCTGCCCAACGCGGCAGGCTATACCGATTCCAAAGGCATTTTCTCTGCCCGGAAGGCGGTCATGCACTACACCCAGCAAAAACACATCAAGGGCGTGGATATCGAGGACATCTACATCGGCAACGGCGTCTCCGAACTGATCGTCATGTCCATGAACGCCCTGTTGAATTCCGGCGACGAGGTGCTGGTGCCCTCGCCGGATTATCCCCTGTGGACGGCGGCGGCGTCGCTCTCCGGCGGCACGCCCGTGCATTATCTTTGCGATGAGGACAAGGGCTGGCAGCCCGATCTGGAAGACATACGGAAGAAAATCACGCCCAGGACCAAGGCGCTGGTGGTCATCAACCCCAACAACCCGACCGGCGCGCTGTACCCGGAAGCGACGCTGAAGGCGCTGATTGACATCGCCATTCAACATAACCTGGTGATCTGCGCCGATGAAGTCTATGACAAAGTGCTGTACGACGGACATGCGCACACCTCGATGGCGGCGCTCTCGGAAGACGCGCTGATCCTGGTTTTCAACGGCCTTTCCAAGAACTACCGCTGCTGCGGCTATCGCGCGGGCTGGCTGGTGGTCTGCGGCGACAAGCGGCGCGCGCGGGATTACATCGAGGGGCTGGACATGCTGGCGTCGATGCGCCTGTGTTCCAACGTGCCCGGCCAGTACGCGATCCAGACGGCGCTGGGCGGCTACCAGAGCATCGACGACCTGGTGGCGCCCACGGGAAGACTCTGCCGCCAGCGCGACATCGCGCATGAACTGCTCGCCGCCATCCCCGGCGTCTCCTGCGTCAAGCCCAAGGCCACGCTCTACATGTTCCCGCGCCTGGATCCGCTCTTTTATCCCATCAAGGACGATCAGGAATTCATCCGTGAACTGCTGATGGCGGAACAGGTGTTGCTGGTGCAGGGAACCGGCTTCAACTGGCCAAACCCCGACCACCTCCGCCTCGTCTTCCTGCCCTACGAAGACGACCTGCGCGAGGCGCTGGGACGCATTGCCCGCTTCCTGGAAGCGTATCGCAAACGGCACGGCGCGGCATGATGCGCGGCATTTCATTCGGGAGGGGACTTTTCTCCAGAGGACAGAGGACGAAAGATCGAGCGTGCGCAGCGCGCCCCAACAACTCTACAGGCCGCGCTGGTTTTGCGTTGGGTTTACACGGTTTGAAGCCAGGCTTTGCCTGGTTTCAAACCCCAAGATAACCCGGAAAAAAGTGGTTTTTTACTTTTTGACGTTAAAAAACACCATGCCCCTTTCCTTCTTATGCCTCATGGACGACGCGGACGGGATGGACGCCCGGCGATGGCTGTCGCGGGCAAAGGCCGTGCATCGCCAGTTGCGCGACCAATTGCCGCCAGAAAATGACGCCTACCGGGAAACGCTGGAACGGATTTTTGCCAACGGCGGCCATCTGTGCCTTGCCGTGGAAGATTCCGCCGTCCGGGGACTGGCGCTCTGGCGTGTGCTGGAAAACACCCAGGAAGGCCGCCGCCTCTACGTAGACGATCTGGTCGCCGACGCCGCGCACCGCTCGCAAGGCGTGGGCAAGGCGCTCATCGGCTGGCTGGAAAATCGCGCCCGCTTGCTCTCCTGCGCCGCGCTGGCGCTTGATTCCGGCGTGCAGCGTGGTGACGCGCACCGCTTTTATTTTCGGGAAGGCTTTGTGATCCCTTCTTTTGGTTTCAGGAAAAACCTCTCATGAAACCGGGAGCAATCAAAGCGGAGGAAAAACCTTGTCAAGCAAAGCGCGAACGCAAAACCTATGCGCTCACCGCCAACCCCGTCATTGCGAGGGCCGCAGACCCGTGGCAATCCAGTCTTGGCAGACGGCGCGAATGGCCTTTTCCGCCGCTTACTTTGTCCTTCCAGAAAACTGAACCGCCGCCTGGATTGCCACGTCGCTTCGCGCCTCGCAATGACGGGGTTGGCGGTAAACTGCACGTCCTTTCCTCCACTTTGGATTGCACCCTATGAAACCTGTTGCGTATTTGGGTTACGGTCTGCTGGGCATGGTGGTACTGCTCTCTTTTTGGGCGATTGCGGGAGAAGCCGTCTGGGCGGTTCTGCCCATCACCCTGCTTTTTCTCGTCAGCCTTTACTTTCCCGTCCCCCTCAAGGCGACAATCCGGCACGCAAAGGCGCTCCAGTCCTTGCGAGCGATATTGCATCACGGGTTTTGTCATCTGGTGATTCCTGCCTGCCTTCTTGTGCTTTTCATCACGATCCAGCACTTCGAGGCGTATCCCGCCATCGGTTCCCTGTTGCGCGGCTTTGCCGCATTTTTGTTCGTTTTGCCGGTGATTTTCATCCTGCGGGAAAACCGGCGGGGCATGAAATTGTCGGCATATTTTTTCGTAATGTTTCTGGTTGCGCTCGTCATCCCCCAGTTCTGGGCGCCGACCGCCAAATTCACGGGAGGATTGATGGCGCGCGCGTGGATAGCCCGGCTTTCCGGCGAGACTTTCCGTTATCCAGGCATGAAGCACACCGCCGTTGGCGAAACCGATGGCATCCTTCTCGTTTCCCTGCCGCCGACGATGTTGTTCATTTCCGCCCAAAAGGAGCCGCGTTGCATCGGATATCCGCAGGACGCGGCGCAGGGCTGTCAGGAAACGCTTGAGCGCCTGATCCATTCGCAATCCTTCATTCCCCCCGCCGCGCGCGAAAAGTGAGGCAATACAGACGCAAGACGCGGGTAGAATCCTTACCCCATCCACATTTCATTTTCAGGAAAAACGCAACCATGAAACCAGTCAATGTTGGCCTCTTGGGCATCGGCACCGTTGGAGGCGGCGCCTATACGGTGCTGACGCGCAACGCGGCGGAAATTTCCCGCCGCGCCGGACGGCCTATCCGCATTTTCGCGGTGGCCGACAAGAATCTCGAACAAGCCCGGAAAATCACCGGCGGCGCGTGCCGGATCACCGATGACGCCTTTTCCGTCGTAGACGACCCGGCAATCGACGTGGTGGCGGAACTGATCGGCGGCTATGGCGTTGCCCGGGAACTGGTGCTGAAGGCCATCGGCAACGGCAAGCATGTCGTCACCGCCAACAAGGCGCTTCTTGCCGTGCATGGCAACGAAATCTTCGCGGCGGCGCGAGAAAAGGGCGTGACGGTGGCCTTCGAGGCGGCGGTGGCGGGCGGCATTCCGATCATCAAGGCGCTGCGCGAGGGATTGGCCGCCAACCGCATCGAATGGGCGGCGGGCATCATCAACGGCACGACCAATTTCATCTTGTCGGAAATGCGCGACAAGGGACTGCCCTTTGCCGATGTCCTGAAAGAAGCGCAGCGCCTGGGTTACGCCGAAGCCGACCCGACTTTCGACATCGAGGGCATCGACGCCGCGCACAAGGCAACCCTCATGGCCTCCATCGCCTTCGGCATTCCCATCCAGTTCGACAAAGCCTATGTGGAAGGCATCACGAAACTTGACGCAATCGACATCAAATACGCCGAACAACTGGGCTACCGGATCAAACTCCTGGGGCTGACCCGGCGGCGCGAAAAAGGGGTGGAACTGCGCGTGCATCCGACCCTGGTGCCTGCCCGCCGCCTGATCGCCAATGTGGAGGGCGCGATGAACGCCGTGCTGGTCAAGGGCGACGCGGTGGGCGCGACGCTCTATTACGGCAAGGGCGCGGGAGCGGAACCGACCGCTTCCGCCGTGATCGCCGACCTGGTGGATGTCGCCCGCGCCGCGACCACCGACCCGGACAACCGTGTGCCGCATCTGGCCTTTCATCCCGACCAGTTGCACGACCTGCCCATCCTGCCGATCACGGAGGCCGAAACCGCTTTCTACCTGCGCCTTACGGTTGCGGACAAGCCTGGTGTGCTGGCGGACGTTACCCGCATCCTTGCCGATCAGGAAATTTCCATCGACGCGCTCTTGCAGCGCGAGCCGGAGGAAGGCGAAGGCAAAACCGATGTCATCATGCTCACCCACCGCTGCATGGAAAAACAGGCCGATGCCGCCATTCGCGGAATCGAGGCCCTGGAAGCCGTCATCGGCAAGGTGACGCGCATCCGGCTGGAAGATTTGCAGTAGACGGCAGGGGATTGAAAGCCAGATGTCCGTGGTCAAGGGGCGCAATCCAAAACGGTGGAAAACCCGTGCAACTTGCCTCCAGCCTCGTCATTGCGAGGCGCGTGGCGACGCGGCAATCCAGACGGCGGTTCAGTTTTCTGGAACGGCAAAAGAAGCGGCAAGGCCGTCTGGATTGCCGCGGGCCTGCCGCCCTGGGAATAACGGGCTTGAAGGCGAGCGCATGGGTTTTGCGCTCGCGCTTTGCTTGGCAAGGCTTTTCCCTCCTCTCTGGATTGCACCCGTGGTCAAGGGTTTTGGGCGCGTTCTCCGTTTGGGCGCGAGTCTGTTTTGCGTCTGTTGTCTTGCCGCTTTTCCCGCCCGCGCCGCGCCGCCCGAACACCATGCCTGGTGCGACGCGCTGGGCAAGCGGCTGCGCAGCGTCAATGCCGCAAGCTGCCGCAAGCGGGCTTTTTTTCCGGGCGCTTTCCGTTCGGTGGAAGGTCGCCCCCTGATGCTGCTCGATGCGCCGCCCGTTGCCGCCGCCGCCGTCGTCTTCAGTCCGCCCGCCGCGCGCCTGCGCTGGAAGCCTTACGCGTCCGCGCCGGATGCCGCCGCATCGCCCAATCCGCAAGCGTCGGCAGCAGGACGCGGCGCGACGCGCATCCTGCTCATCGGCGGCATCCACGGCGACGAACTCACCTCGGTTTCCATCGTCTTTCGCTGGATGGAATGGCTTGCCGAGGCCGAGGCGCAACGCCACCACTGGCGCATCGCGCCCCTTGCCAATCCAGATGGCCTGCTGGCCCAGCCGGCGCGGCGCACCAACGGTCACGGCGTTGATCTGAACCGCAATTTTTCCACGCCGGACTGGTCGCGCGACGCGCTCGGCTATTGGAAAAAACGCACCGGCAAGGACCCGCGCCGCTATCCCGGAAAGTCCGCCATGTCCGAACCGGAAACCCGTTGGCTGCAAAGGGAAATCAAAAATTTCAAACCGGATGTCATCATTTCGGTGCATGCGCCCTATGGCGTCCTCGATTACGACGGCCCGCTGCAAAAACCGCGCCGCTTCGGACGCCTCAACCTGAGCCAGCTCGGCGTTTATCCCGGATCGCTGGGCAACTTCGGCGGCGTGCACAAGAATATCCCCGTCATCACCATAGAACTCCCCAACGCCGCCGCCATGCCCAGCGCCGAGGAGCAGCGCCAAATCTGGAACGACATGCTGCGCTGGATACACCGCTCCTTGCATGCAGCGCAAGGAAACGTCAAAAAGTAACTCCTTGCTTTTTACGGGGTGCGATCCAAAGAGGAGGAAGTCAAGGTGACGTCGATCTCCAATAGGTATGCCGTCTAACGTCATTGGGAAGGGGTTTGCATCCCCTCCCCAATGGCTACGGATTGATCCCCCGGCCTTCAGGCCGGGGGATCAACCTTCGCGCCGCCCTGAAGGGCGGGGTTTCAAACCGGAGTTAGTTTTACGATGAAACCCCGAAAACCCCACCACCAGATTATTCATATCGGCTATCGTACAGTTGCATAGGACCGCAATGCAACACTTACCATCCGTAGCTTAAATTAAGCTCAATGGGTGACAGAATAAAAGAATCTCCATCTTCATCCTGTTTGACATACCATACAGCCAAGCCTTTTTCAAAATCATTTAATTTTGAAAAACAATCTACATTTTTTACAATTGAGGCAAGTGCGAATGGTGGTATCCATAACAATCCAATATTGCCATCTCCTTTCCAATTTGCAGCCTTGAATACATTCCTGGCAATTTCTTTGTAAGGATGCCAATTCCCAATAATATTTTCAATATCTACAATGAAATGCAGATTATCAATGTATTCATAATACATAGCAATAAAACCCATTCATGGCTTCGGGTTCGTAATTTAGAATACTATTCTTCACGCTGGAGTTATCCATAAACTTAGAATGCGGCAGCATACTATCGCATGGAATATTTATCTCATTTGGGGACAAAATGAATGCCCCTTCATCACTTTGTTCTACATACCACACAACAAATCCACAGCTCCAATTGATAGCACGTTTTCCATGCTCACCAAAAATATCACATTGATGCGATTTTGTAAAAGACTCTTCATTTTTAAGCAATTCATTGAACGCAAAAGGAGGAACCCATATCAAACCAATATCTCCATTACCTGTCCATCCTAAACTTCGAAATTTTTGCTTGGCAACTTTCTCATATGACACCCAATCATCTATAATACCCTTCGTTTTCTTAATGAAGGCGTGCTCACAAATTCTCTTATAAAAATAAGAATAAAACCCACAAATATCCTCCGGCTTATAATAAATAATTTCCCATTTTTCAATAGTGAACGCCATGGATGTGCTCCTTTTCAAGGTTAAAATATTTCTGCACGTTCATTCGCAGGACCATTCATGAATTTTGGCCCTTGAACTTGAATGAAAAACCATTTAAACAAGGCATTGGCGCCATTACTATGGCATTAATTGATTGTCGCATCCCGGACGATTCGATACGGGTTTTCGATTGAAGCATTGTGGGTGAGGAGCGTACCAGATTTTCATGGCGTCCAGGGGGGTTTTGCTGTTGAGCGCGGCTTGGGGCAGTTGTTCGTTGTAGAGCAGGCAGTAGCGAAGCAGGGTCTGTTCGAGGTCTTCGCCGCTTCTGAAATGATGTGTCTTCAGGATGTCCGCAATGCGTCCATTGAAGCGCTTGACCATGCCGTTGGTTTTGGGCGTCCGGGGACGGGTCAGGCGATGTTCGATTCCGGCGCGGCGCGCGGTCCTGTCTTCCTTGACCTCCAGATAAACCCGGCGGGTCGCCCGGTCGATGGCGACGAAGAGATAACGCTGCTTCGTCTCGCCTTCCATTCGCGGCGGATACTTCACATCCATGTGGAGAGAGCTTGGCGCGTAGTCCTTGAAGAGCTTCACCGGCGCTTTTGTTTCCTTCGGCAGCAGGTCACGCGGATTGC
>JAITRP010000137.1 GCA_031288305.1 Zoogloeaceae bacterium | reverse complement strand
GCAAACCCTGCAAAGTCGCCATGACCGCCTGCATGAGAAAACTCCTGACCCTCATGAACACCCTCGTGAAAAGGAAAACCGCATGGACGAATCTTTCCGCCACTTGACACGGTTGCTCCTCCGGCACCAACGTAGCTTAGCAAATTTTCATTCCCGGGCAAAATCTCAAGTGTCGCCGTCCGTATGTCCGTGGGGCGAACGCAGTTCGCCCCTACGACAAACCGCACAAGCCGCGCCCCCTTTTACAGGTTGTATGCTTTCTCGCTGTGTTCCGACTGGTCGAGGCCGACCGATTCCGTTTCCGCGTCGACACGCAGGCCGATAGTCTTGTCGATCGCTTTCAGGATGATCCAGCTCACCACAAAGCCATAAACGATGGTAAAGAGCACGCCTTTCACCTGGGCAATGATTTGCGTGACGATTTCCACTTTTTCCGTGCCGCCCAGGGCGGTGACGCAGAAAATTCCGGTCAGGATGGCGCCCACCATGCCGCCGACGCCGTGCAGGCCGAAGACATCCAGCGTGTCGTCATAGCCGAATCTGCGCTTCACGACCGAGACGAAGAAGAAACAGACCGCGCCGGCAACCAAGCCGATGACGATGGCGCCAACCGGGCCGACATAGGCGCAGCCGGGAGTGATGCCGACCAGACCCGCAAGCGCGCCGGAAGCAAGACCCAGGGCGCTGGGGCGGCCATTCTTGATCCATTCCACGATCATCCAGCCGAGCACCCCGGCGCACGCGCCCACCTGGGTGTTCAGAAGCGCCATGCCCGTTGCGCCATTGACCGCGACCGCCGATCCGGCGTTGAAGCCGAACCAGCCCAGCCAGACAAATCCCGCGCCAGCCAAACAGATGGTGAGGTTATGCGGCGGCATGGGATGTTGCAGGTAGCCCTTGCGTCTGCCGATGACCAGACATGCGGCCAGCGCGGCAATGCCGGAATTGATGTGCACCGCCGTGCCGCCCGCGAAGTCGAGCACGCCCCAGTTGGCCATCAGCGAGCCGGGGCCGCCCCAAACCATGTGCGAAACCGGAGCATAGACGAACGTAAACCACAGCGCCATGAACAATACCGCGCTCGTGAATTTCATCCGTTCGGCAAAGCCGCCGGCGACGATCGCCGGGGTGATGATGGCAAACGACAGGAGAAAGGTAATCAGCACCGATTCCGGCATTCCGCCCACGATGCTGTCCGGTTTCAGGTGCGCGAGGAAAAGCGCGCCCGTGCCGCCGACGAAGCTGTGCAGGTTGAACACGCCCTCCTCCATGCCCGTGGTGTCGGTGGCGATGCTGTAGCCGAACAGTACCCAGAGAACGGCAATGACGCCCGCCGTGGCAAAGAACTGCGAAAACACGGAAAGCGTGTTCTTGGCATTGACCATGCCCGCATAGAACATGGCAAGGCCGGGGATGCACATCATGATGACCAGCGCGGCGGCGGTCATCATCCAGGCAGTCGTGCCGGTATCCAGCACTTCAGCGGCGGCGGGTTCGGCAGCGGGCGCGGCAACGCCCGCTTCCACGACGGCGGCGGAGACCTCCGGACTGACCGGTTCGGCAAACGCCATGCCGGAAAGACATAACCCAAAACACAGGGCAAGAATGGCAAACAAGGTTTTTTTCATGACAGGTTTCCTTTTTTCAAAGCGCAGAATCGCCGGTTTCACCAGTGCGAATGCGCATGGCGTCCTCCAGCGTAAAGACAAAAATCTTGCCGTCCCCCACATTGCCGGTGATTGCCGACTTGAGGATGGCGTCGACAACCGCTTCCAGTTGCCCATCCGCAATCGCCGTCTCAATCTTGACCTTGGGCAGAAAATCAATCGCGTATTCCGCCCCCCGATACAGCTCCGTATGTCCCTTCTGGCGGCCAAAACCCTTGACCTCGGTCACGGTAATGCCCTGCACCTGCAGATCAGAAAGCGCAAGACGCACCTCGTCCAGCTTGAAGGGTTTGATGATGGCAGTTACCCATTTCATGAATCCACCTCCCGAAAAAAGTTAAAAGGAAGAAAAATTGTTTCCCACTGTGCAATAAGCAATAGTTGTTCCATGAAAATAAACATGAAAAATCAACATCTTGTAAAAATATCGCTACGACATTGTCGACAAGTGCACAAAAATCCCCCACAGCTTTACATCCCCTTTACATCCCCTGACATATAAAAGATATAAGACTTGAATTTCCTCTTGCTTTTTAACGTAAAATACGCGCTTTCCCCGAATTCTCCCTGATGCTGCGCGCCCTGCCGCGTATTTTCGTCTCCGTTAAAGGAAGCTCATGCTCGCAAGTTACCGCACCCATGCCGCCGCGCGCGCCGCGCTGGGCATTCCCGCCTTGCCGCTCTCCAGGCAGCAGACTGTCGATCTCGTCACCCTCCTGAAAAACCCGCCCAGGGGCGAGGAAGCCTTCCTGCTGGAACTCCTCACCCATCGCGTGCCCGCCGGGGTCGACGACGCGGCCAGGGTGAAGGCGGAATTCCTGACCCGTGTAGCAAAGGGCGAAGAGGACAGCCCGCTCGTCTCCCGCGAAAAGGCGACGGAACTCCTGGGCGCCATGTTGGGCGGCTTCAACGTCCAGCCCCTGATCGACCTTCTTTCCACGCCGGTCGGCGCCATCGCGGCACAAGGACTGAAAAGGACGCTCCTGGTCTTCGATTATTTCCACGATGTCGTATCGCTTGCCAAATCCGGCAACGCCAACGCCCAGGCGGTGCTGCAATCCTGGGCCGATGGCGAATGGTTTACTTCGCGTCCCGAAGTGCCGTCCTCGCAAAAACTCACCGTTTTCAAGGTGACGGGCGAAACCAATACCGACGACCTTTCCCCCGCGCCGGACGCCTGGTCGCGCCCCGACATTCCATTGCACGCCCTTGCCATGCTCAAGAATCCGCGCCCCGGCATCAAGCCGGAAGAACCCGGCGCGCGCGGCCCGGTGAAATTTCTCGAAGACCTGCGCGCCAGGGGCAATCTCGTCGCCTATGTGGGGGATGTGGTCGGCACCGGCTCCTCGCGCAAATCGGCGACCAATTCCGTGCTCTGGTTTACCGGCGAGGACATTCCCTTCGTGCCCAACAAGCGCTTCGGCGGCGTCTGCCTGGGCGGCAAGATCGCGCCCATCTTCTTCAACACCATGGAAGACGCGGGCGCGTTGCCAATTGAGATCGACGTCTCCCAAATGCAGATGGGCGATGAAATCGAACTGACCGTCGATCACGCCACGGCGAAAGTCACGGCGAAAAAAAATGGCGCGCTCATTGCCGGGGCGACGCTGAAGACCCCGGTCATCCTGGATGAAGTCCGCGCCGGCGGGCGCATCCCGCTCATCATTGGCCGCGGCCTCACCACGCGCGCCCGGGAGGCGCTGGGGCTGCCGCCCTCCACTTTGTTTCGCCTGCCGCAACAGCCGGAAGATACGAGCGCCGGTTTTACGCTCGCGCAAAAGATGGTCGGCCTCGCCTGCGGTCTGCCCGAAGACCGGGGCATCCTGCCCGGCGCCTATTGCGAACCGCGGATGACCACCGTCGGCTCGCAGGACACCACCGGCCCGATGACCCGCGACGAATTGAAGGATCTCGCCTGCCTCGGTTTTTCGGCGGATCTGGTGATGCAATCCTTCTGCCATACCGCGGCCTACCCCAAGCTGGTCGACGTGAAGATGCACCGCGAATTGCCCGCCTTCATCAGCAGCCGGGGCGGCGTTTCCCTGCGCCCGGGCGACGGCGTCATCCATTCCTGGCTGAATCGCCTGCTGCTCCCCGATACCGTGGGCACCGGCGGCGACTCGCACACGCGCTTTCCCATCGGCATTTCCTTCCCGGCGGGTTCGGGCCTCGTGGCCTTCGCCGCCGCAACCGGCATCATGCCGCTCGACATGCCCGAATCGGTGCTGGTACGCTTTACCGGCAGGATGCAGCCGGGCATCACGCTGCGCGATCTGGTCAACGCCATTCCCTACCATGCTATCCAACAAGGCTTGCTCACCGTGGAAAAGCAGGGGAAGAAAAATGTCTTCTCCGGGCGCATCCTGGAAATCGAGGGCTTGCCCGACCTGAAGGCGGAACAGGCGTTTGAACTCACCGACGCTTCCGCCGAGCGTTCCGCCGCCGCCTGCACCGTGGCGCTGAACCGCGAGCCGGTGGTGGAATACCTGCATTCCAACATCGCGCTCATGAAGTGGATGATCGCGGGCGGTTATCGGGACGCGCGCACCTTGCGGCGCCGCATCGAGGCCATGCAGGCGTGGATCGACAAGGGCGAATTGTTAGAGGCCGACGCCAGCGCCCAATACGCCGCCATCATCGAAATCGATCTGGCCGAAATCAGGGAACCCATCGTCGCCTGTCCCAACGACCCGGACGACGTAAAGCTGCTCTCGGAAGTCGCCGGGGACAAGATCGACGAAGTGTTCATCGGCTCCTGCATGACCAACATCGGCCATTTCCGCGCCGCGGGCAAGATCCTGGAAGGGAAAAGCGACATTCCGGCGCGTCTCTGGATCGCCCCGCCCACGCGCATGGACGCCCAGTCGCTGACCGAAGAAGGCTATTACAGCGTGCTGGGCAAATCCGGCGCGCGCATGGAAATGCCCGGATGCAGCCTGTGCATGGGCAACCAGGCGCAGGTTCGGCGCGGCTCGACGGCAATGTCGACCTCCACGCGCAATTTCCCCAACCGTCTGGGGCTGGATACCCGCGTCTACCTGGGTTCCGCCGAACTCGCCGCCGTATGCGCCCTCCTGGGCAAGATTCCCAGCGTGGAGGAATACCGGGAGCGCATCGCAACGGTCAATGCAAAGGCCGCCGACATCTACCGCTACATGAATTTCGACCAGATTGCCGAATTCGCGGAAGCCGCAAAGGCGGCATAGTCAGGCATCAGGAATCAGGAGACAGGAAACCGTCCGGTCACCGGCGGCAAAGCCGCCGTCTGTTTCATCTGTTTCCTGACATCTGTCTTCTGTCTCCTGATCCCGCGCCCGGCGTTTCCCTGAAGGGAAGCAAGACGTTCGTCAAGAGAAGAGAAGTTTCCATTCACCGGACTCCTTGACCATCCGTATATTGCCCGTCTCAGTACGCCCATTCCTGTAGGTGATTTCGACTTTGACCACGGCCTTGTCCTCTCCCTCTTGTCCGACAAGATCCGCCTTGACCGATTCCAGGCCGCCACGACTCTTGATATTCTCATGGCCTGCCCGAATGACCTGTCGTAGCACAACCAGTTCGCTTTGCCCGGTATTCGAGGAATGAAGTTCGATAAAGTCCTCAGCCCGATTTTCAGCCATCGCCCAGACTCCGGCTTCTGCCGCGCTTTCCGGCGATCCGCCGCCGCACGCGCAAAGCAGGAATGCCAACAGCAGCGCCCAGGTGAACCTGCCGCGTGGCAGGAAAAAAAATGAAGATGACATGCTATTCTCCTTTCATCGTGCAACCAACTTCCGGTTTGAACCCCCTGTCCTTTTCAGGACGGCGCGAAGGCGGGAACCCGGCCCGAAGGCCAGGGGTTCCAACCGTGTAGGGGTCGCTTCAGAAAACGGAAAATAAAGCACGCTAAGCATGTGTTGAGGCAGGCACCCTATGATCGGCGGTACGCTCAACATCAAGCATATCCGCGCCCACTGGGATGAAATCCTTCGGCTG
>JAITRP010000032.1 GCA_031288305.1 Zoogloeaceae bacterium | reverse complement strand
CGTTTACATAAGTCCTTCCCCCGCCCTGAGCCATCCTGAATTCCAAAGACAAGGGATTGCTCGCGGAAGGCGCCGCGTTGACGAGCTTTTCCCCCGCGTTTCGCGGCTGGATCAGTTCGCCTATTTTCCTGAAAAACGCCGACATTATCTCGGGAGCCACTCCCAGACCGCCTCCCGCCAACCCCGTCAGCAATACCCGCGACCAATCAAACTCCTCCCCCTGCCTGCCCTGCGTGATGACTCGAATTTCCTCCAGCGCCCCCATGAGCGTCGCCTCCGCCGCAACTCCCGCCACATGATCGCGAGAAT
Organism: Zoogloeaceae bacterium; assembly: GCA_031288305.1. Taxonomy (GTDB): domain Bacteria; phylum Pseudomonadota; class Gammaproteobacteria; order Burkholderiales; family Rhodocyclaceae; genus Azovibrio. The sequence continues at coordinate 14,951 of JAITRP010000032.1, read as the reverse complement.
CTCCGCTGCCTGCAATTGCCTGGCGGACTTTCACGATATAGTCAACATCCTGCTCCGCCTTCGAGTTGCCATTGTTCTCGGCCATGAGCATGACAGACGTTTCCCGTCCAGGAACATACGGCATATCCAGTGTCAACATGTTTTCTTCTCCTTGTTCCAGCATTCTGGAAACTTGCGGCAGCAAATTCCGTGAATCCGGCGTCAATAAATCGTTCCAGTAGCCAGTCACGTTGAATCGACACGATTTTGGCGTGACGGCCCTGCCGGAAGCCCCCTGACCCTTCCCCCGCAAGGGAGGAGGGGGACGGGAGCGTTCGCTTTGTCTTCGGGCATTTTGAATTTTACAAGGTTCATTTTGCATGAAACACTACACTAGAAAAAATGAAAACCGACCTGAAACAGGCGTTCGACATCGCGCACCAGTTTTTTCTGCGCGCAAAAGATGATGACATGGTCTCCGGACAGGATGATGGAGTCGTCTCCGGCGATTTCGACGCGTCCCATGCGGCGATCCACGGTGCCGTCGTCGCGCACTTCGATGGGCGTGACGCAATCGAAGTCGCGCACCAGCGCGGCGACGGTGACGCCTTTCGGCCAAGGGATTTCGTCGATGCGGCGGCCAACGACCCTGGAATTGCCCTTGTCGCCGTGCGCCACCATTTCCAGCGCCTCCGCCGCGCCGCGCCGCAGGGCATGGACGGCGGCGACATCGCCCTTTCTCACCCTTGCCAGCAGCGCGCCGATGGAAACATGCGCCGGAGAAATGCCGATGTCGATGGGGCCGCCCTGCATCATGTCGGCGTAAGCGCCGCGATTGATCAGCGCCGCCACTCGCTTGCATCCCATGCGTTTGGCAAGCGAAGCGGCCATGATGTTGTCTTCGTCGTCATTGGTGAGCGCCAGAAACATATCCATTTCCGCGACATTTTCCTGTTCCAGCAGGTCTTCGTCCGTGGCGTTGCCGCAGAGCACCAGGGAATCCTTCAGGGCGCTGGCGGCCGCATCGGCGCGCGCGCGATATTGTTCGATGATCTTGACTTCGTAGCGATCTTCCAGCGCGGCGGCGACCCGAAGGCCGATGTTGCCGCCGCCCGCGATCATGATGCGGCGCACCGGGGCCTCATGCTGGCGGATTTCGCGCAGCACGGCGCGGATGTGTTCCGCGGCGGCGAGCACGAACACTTCATCGCCCGCCTGCAGGCATACGCCGCCATCGGGGATGATCGGCCTGTCATGGCGGAAAATGGCGGCGATGCGGGCGTCCATGCCCAGCGGCAGGTGGGCGCGCATCTCCCGGATGGGTTTGGAGACCAACAGGCCGCCTTCTTTCGCGCGCACGGCCACCAGTGATACCCGGCCGCCGGAAAAATCCAGCACTTGCAAGGCTTCCGGGAATTCAACCAGGCGCGCGATGTAGTCGGTGATGATCTGTTCCGGGCAGATGGTGAAATCCACCGCGAAGTTCTCCGGCGCGAGCAGGCGCGCGTCTTCGAGGAAATCCCGCGAACGCAGACGGGCGACGCGGATGGGGATATTGAAGATGCTTTGCGCGATCTTGCAGGCGACCAGGTTGGTTTGGTCGCTCTGGGTGAGGGCGATGATGAGATCGGCATCCTGCGCGCCGGCGCTTTTCAGCACCGAGGGATAGGCGGCGTTTCCGGTAACGGCGCGCAGATCCAGTTTGTCCTGCAGGACGGCGAGCGCCTCGCTGTTGTCGTCGACCATGGTGATGTCGTTTTCTTCCGACACCAGGTTTTCCGCGACGCTGGCGCCGACCTGTCCGGCGCCGAGAAGAATGATTTTCATCGTAAAACTAACTCCGCTTTGAAACCCCGCCCTTCAGGGCGGTGCGAAGGTTGAGACCCCGGCCTGAAGGCCGGGGTTTCGACCGTAGCCATTGGGGAGGGGATGCAAACCCCTTCCCAGTGACGTTAGACCGGCAGCCCTGAAGGGCTGCCGCTAATTTCTTGCTGTGCCGACCCGTTCAGTCGTTGCGTCGTCCCGCGGCGATGCCCAGTTGTTTCAGTTTGCGGTAAAGATGCGTGCGTTCCAGACCGGCGCGTTCCGCCACGCGCGTCATGTTGCCTCGTTCGGCGCGCAGGAGATGGCGAAAGTAATGCTGCTCGAAGGCTTCGCGCGCGTCGCGCGCCGAAAGCGCAAACAGGCTCTCGATGGCCTCCGGCGCGAGCGTTTCCACGGCTTTTTCCGTCCTGGCGGGAAGAAGCCGCAGGATGTCGTCTTCGCCGATGTTTTCTTCCAGCGTGGTGAGCGCCAGGTTGCGAATCAGGGTCTGCAATTCATTCCAGGGCGAGGTTTCCGGCAGCGTCTTGCGCTCCGGCCAGCGCACGCGCAACAGGTTCAGGGCGGCGCTGGAAAAGCTGCGCAGCGGCACTTCCTGGCGTTCGACCAGCATGCCCAGAAAAAGACTGGCGATTTCCGGCAGATCGTCCGCGTGTTCTCCCAGGTCGGGCAAGGTAATCCAGACTTCCGGCAGGCGCGCCAGCGCCGGGAATTCCCAACCGCGCCGCGCCAGTTCCTCCAGAGGCCGGGAAGCGGCGGCGACGATGAGAATATTGTGCTGTCCCTGGCGTTCCAGCGCAAAGGCCAGATTCATCTGTTGCAACTTGCCCAGGATGGCAAGGTCGCTGACATAGATCAGCCCTCCCGCCATTTTTTGCAGCGATTCCTGGTTCAGCGTGCCGGAATAGGCGAGCAGATCCAGCCAGACGGAATGCGGACGCTGCAAGGTGCGCGCGCAGAGTTCGACGATGACGCCCGTGCCGCCCTTGACGAACAGGGTACTGGAACAGGCGGCGGTCAGTTCCAGGCGTTTTTGCAAATCCCGGAAAATATGGGCGTGCGCCAGCGCCGCCAGGGTGGCCGGAGGACGCAGGCCGATGCGGTCATGCTTCAAGGCTTTTTGCACGGTGGAAAGGAGCCGCTGCAGGGCAATGGGTTTTTCCAGGAAATCCACCGCGCCGATGCGCGTGGCTTCCACCGCCGTATCGATGGTGGCGTGCCCCGACATCATGACGACCGGCATGGTGAGCTGACTGTTCGCGCCCCACTCCTTCAACAGTGAAATGCCGTCGGTATCGGGCATCCAGATGTCGAGCAGCACCAGATCCGGCGTTTGTTCGTCGCGCTGTTTGCGCGCATTGGCCGCGTTTTCCGCCAGACGCACATGATGCCCTTCGTCGGCCAGGATTTCCGAGAGCAGCTCGCGTATGCCAATTTCATCATCTACGACCAGGATGTCAGCCATTGTTGTCTTCCTTTTCTTGGGGGGTGTCTTGCGTGGCGATGGGCAGGTGAATCCGGACGCGCGCGCCGCCTTCTTCCAGGTTCTGGATGTCGATGCCGCCTCGATGTTCTTCCACGATTTTTTTCACGATGGGCAGTCCCAGCCCGGTGCCGCGCGGCTTGGTGGTGATATAGGGTTCGAATACCCGCGCCAGCATCTCGACCGGAAAACCTTCGCCATTGTCGCTGATCTGCAAGCAGATGGATTTCGCGTCCGCTTTTTCCGTCTGGATGAAAAGGCATGGCGCGGCGACGTTTTCCAGCGCGTCCTCGCCGTTCCTCAATAGATTGTGGATGACCTGGCGCAACTGGTTGGCATTGCCCGTGATCGGCGGCAAATCGTCTGCCAGCCGCGTCGCGACGACCATGCGCGCGTGCTCATAGAGCGCCAGCACCTCGCGGATCAGCGCGTTCAAGTCGAGCGCGGCAAAGTGTGGCGTCGAGCGTTGCGAATAATCGCGGAAATCATCCACCATGCGCTTCATCGCCAGCACCTGGTTGATGATGGTCTGGGTCGAGCGTTCCAGCAGTTCGCGCGCGCGTCCTTCCAGGTGCTCGGCGAGCTTCAGTTGCAAACGTTCGGCGGAAAGCTGAATGGGCGTGAGCGGATTCTTGATTTCATGCGCCAGGCGGCGCGCCACCTCGCCCCAGGCGGCGCTTCTTTGCGCGTTGATCAGTTGCGTCACGTCATCGAACACCACCACATGCCCGCCGCCGCTCACAAGAGGCAGGGCCGCGCCGCGCAGCAGCAGGATTTTCTTCTGGCTGTTGGCCATGTCCTGCTCGAACTGTTCCTGCCATTCTGGCGCGTCGCTGGCAAAATGCGCGTGAATGGCCTGCCCCAGCGCGGCGAAGAAATCGTTCCATTCGCCGGCGGGCTGATCGACGAGCGTCTCCAATGTCGCGCCGAGAATGTTGACGGCTCCGGCGTTGATGGTGCGCAGTGTGGCGTGGCGATCAAACACCAGCACCCCGGCGGAAAGATTGGCAAGAATGGACGCCAGCCAGGCGCGCGCCGCTTCCACTTCGTTGCGCCGCCGTTCCGCCTCGCGTCTGGCTTCATCCAGTTGGCGCGTCATCCGGTTGAAGGATTGGGTGAGCATTCCCAGTTCGTCGTGCGTTTTCATCGCCTGGCGCGGCGAGTAATCGCCCTGCGCTACCGCCTGCGTGCCTTCCACCAGGATGGAAAGCGGCGCGGAAAGCCGACGCGCCAGCACGAATGCCAGGACGAAGGCGGAAAAGAGCGCCACCAGCACGGTAAGCGTCAGGGAAAGCGCGTAGATCCGCGTCAATCCCCCGCGCGCCAGTTGCAATTCCTGGTAATCCCGATATACCGTCTGTACCGCTTCGGCGTTCAGGCCCAGGCTTTCCGGCACATTCTGCGCCAGTTGCAATACGCGCGGCGGCTCGAAGAAATTCTTCGGCGCGATGGCGATCAGCACCCGCAACTGTAGGCGCCCGGCATCCAGGTTATCGATGACCGACAGCGCCTGCGCGCTGGCGCGCGCCCGTTTCAGTTCGCCCGGGAAGGGCAGGGGAGGCAGGGGCTGGGAAAGATCGCCCTGGGCGCTGACCAATAACTGTCCATTGGGCGCGAACAGGGCGGCGGAATCCACGGCGGATTGTTCGCGCAAACGCGAGAGACGGGAGCGCAACAAGCCGTCCGAAGCTGCGTCTGCCGCCAGGTCCTGCGCCATGCCCTGCGCCTTTTGCAGCAATTCGCCCTGGAGATAATCGAGCGATGAGCGCCCCAGATTCAGCCCGGATTCCAGCGCCTTTTCCACGCGCACGTCAAACCAGCTTTCAATCGAACGGGTAATGAACTGCACCGAGACGCCATACATCAACGCGCCGGGAATGATCGCCACCAGGCCGAACATCAGCATCAGCCGCAGTTTCAGGCGCGAACCGAACACCTTGCCGCGCAAGTCGCGCCAGAGCCGGTACATCTGCCAGCCCACCAGCGCGAGCAGGGTCAGCACCAGCAGCAGGTTGGCCGCCAGGACGAGCGGATATTGCCCGCTCAGGGCGCCTGCCGTGGTGGAGGCAAACATGAGGAACAGCCACAGGAGGACGCCGAAAATGCTCCCCAGCGTTGCCAGAATCGCAACCATCCGCCTCATTGCGCCGCCTCTTCCTCACGCGCTTCTTGCGCGTCATCGTCCGGCGCGGCGGGCGCTATCGCCCGCGGCACGACAAAATCCCATTCCTGCCAGCCGGAATCCAGAGACCAATCCTGGGAGGTAAAAGCGGAAACCTGGAAAGGCTTGGGCAATTGCGAAACATCCAGATGCAGCCGCAGACTGGCCGCATAGATCGATCCCGGTTTCAGGTTCTTTTCCAGCACCAGCCAGCGGCGCACACGCGAAAACACCTGTACAGCCTCTTCCAGCGTGGCGAAGGATTGGCGCAATGGACCGACCGACAGCCGGTACTGGCGCGTCAGGGCATGATAGGAGAGCCGCCAGGTCTGGCGTTTGCGCGCGAGCACTTCATCCGTCCAGTACCAGCGCGGACGCTCCAGGCGGAATTCCAGCTCGAAGACGAGCGGCACGCCATGCGTTATCGCTTCTTTCTGCCGCGCGTTGAGATCGATGCGGAAATCCGCTGACAGGGCGTATCCGCCGCCTTCCGCCGCCGTCAATTCCTGACGCGACGCTTCCACGTCCGCCGCATGGGCAAGACCAGCGGCCAGAAGACAAAGGATGAGGGACAGGAGCAATTTGTCCAGCGCGCGCGTCCATCCCGCAAACGCGCTTTGCGCTTTTTGTCTCGGCAAAAAGCGGTTTTTGCTTTTTGACGCTTTCCTAGTTCTTCGATTCGATGAGCGCATAATAAAAACCGTCGTGTTGAGCGCAGGGTTGCCATTGTTCCTCGCCCGACAGGCGGGCGTTTGGTGTTTGCGCCAGGAAGCAGCGGATCTGTTCGCCATTTTCCTCTGGAAACAGCGAACAGGTCGCGTAGAGCAATTTTCCGCCAGGACGCAGCGATTGCCACAGGCTTTTCAGCATTTTCGCCTGCTGATGGGCGAAACGGGCGATGTCTTCCGGGCGGCGCAGCCATTTCGTGTCCGGCAAACGCCGCGCTACGCCGCTCGCCGAGCAGGGCGCATCCGCCAGGATGGCGTCGAACCCCTTGCCCGTTACGCTTGCGTCGGGGCGGCAGGCGTCGCCAGAAAGTATCCGGGCGGATAAATGCAGCCGATCGAGATTGTGCCTGATTTGCCGACAACGCGCCGGATGAATGTCCTGCGCCGTCAGATCGAGATCGCATCGTTCCAGCAAATGCGCCGTTTTGCCGCCCGGCGCGGCGCAAGCGTCCAGCACCCGGCTGCCCGGTTCAGGGCAAAGCAGAAACGCCGCGCGCTGCGCGCCGATGTCCTGCACCGATACCCGGCCTTCCCGGAATCCCGGCAGGCGGTCGACGGATACGGGCTGCGCCAGCGTTACGCCACATTCTCCCGCCGCCCGCGCCGCCATGCCCGCCGCCTGCAATTCCCGCAGATAGTCCGTGACCGTCGTTTGGCGAACATTTACCCGCAGACTCATGGGCGGCGGTTGGTTGCCGGTCTCCACGATGTCTTGCCATGTATCGGGATAGGCCGCCTGTAGCCGTTTCACCCACCAGGACGGATGTTTCCAGCGATTTTCCGCCGTCAGTCCGGCGCGGAGCGCCTCCTGCCGCCGCAGGAAATTTCGCAATACCGCGTTGACCAACGCCTTGTGACGCCCCTTTTCCATCCCTGCCGCCGCTTCGACCGCCTGATGCACCACTGTATGCGCGTCCGGCCAGGTGGCAAGCCGGTACACGGCGCACAGCAGCAGCGCGTGAATCCGCAAGGGCGGCCGGTTGCGCAACAGGGGCGCGAGCAGGGCGTTGCCTTCGCCATAGGCGCGCAGGACGCCATAGACCATTTCTCGCGTCGCTGGACGCGCCGCCGTCGCTATCCGCTCCACGCTTTTCTCCGCCAGACTTTGCCCCGCCATGACCTCCGCCACGATCCGGGCTGCATGGTAGAACGCAAAAGACAGGGCATTGGGCGGCATCGGAAAGGGCGGGGTAAAAGAGTGGGGTGGAAAAAGACCAGGACTTCGCGGACGCGTAACACGCGGACATTGTAGGTTTTTTTCTCGTTGCGGCGCAATTGCGGCACAACGCGCCGCCAATTTTTCCCTGCCTCCGGTTCCTGAATGGTCTAGAATCACATTGTACGCGTGCGCGCTCAGGTCGTTACCTGATCGGCATGTGTCTTGCTTCCACGTTTTTCGTATCCAGGCTCAAGAGGAGCGTTGAAATGAAGAAAATCCAGTCGGGGTTCAATCTGGTCGAGTTGATGGTGGTCATTGCCCTCATCGGCATTCTCGCGGCAATTGCCTATCCGTTGTATCAGGATTACGTCATCCGGGCGCAACTCAACCGCGCCGTCCAGGAAATGATGACGATCCGAAACGAGATTGAAAGCTGTATCGCGGACGGCAAATACGGCAAGGATCTGCCCGCGTCGCTCGTCGTGCCGGGAAGCGATACCGTGGACAAGGGGTATCCCTGCGCCAGCCTGGAACATACCGCGTTGGCCTCCGAACTGCTCGAAGCGTCCGGCTTCCATACGGTGGATGCCGAGGAAAAGACGTACTGTCAACTGGCCGCGGGCAAACATAGTTGTGACGATCCTGGGCTTCTTTACGTCCTGAAAGGCACGCTGCGCCGGGACGGATCGCGCAGCGTGGCGGCCTACCTGCAATCCGGGGAAGACGGCAGCAGCGGCGTGACGATTGCCGTCACTCGTCTCCAGGACGACAAATGGAAATGCACGATCACCAACGTCCATGACCGTTATCCGCCCAGCGGCTGCAAGACGGGCACTGCGGGAGACATCAACAGTACCGTCATTCCGGCGCCGTAGGAGGCGCGACACGCGGACAGAGGATGACCCGGTATTTCTGTCCTCTGATCGCGGAGACGCTGGTAGAATCCGCAGCCTGTTTTTTTCTGGGAAAGCAAGGTGGGCAATTTACTTTTTCATCTGGCGGCCTTTCTGTTGTTGTTGGGCGTGTTGGTGGTCGTTCATGAATTCGGGCATTTTTGGGTGGCGAGGCGTTGCGGCGTCAAGGTGTTGCGCTTTTCCGTGGGATTTGGCCGGGTGTTGTGGCGGCGGCGTTATGGAGCGGATCAGACGGAATTGACGCTCTGCGCCATCCCGCTGGGCGGCTATGTGCAGATGCTCGATGGGCGTGAGCTGGAAGAAGGCGAAACCATACCCGAGGAAGACCTGCCGCGCGCTTTCGATCAACAAGGCGTGGGACGGCGCAGCGCCATCGTGGCGGCGGGGCCGGCGGCCAATTTCCTGCTGGCGATTCTCATCTACTGGCTGATGTTCATGATTGGCGGCAATGCCTTGCGTCCGGTGTTGGGGGCGCCGCCAGAGGATACGCCCGCGGCGGCGGCGGGCATACAGGATGGCGACCGGGTGCTGAGCGTTGCCGGCGAGACGGTGACGACACTGGAGGACTTTCATCTGCGGCTGTTGCGGCAGGCCAGTCAACAGCCGAGCGTGGCGCTGGAGGTGATGGATGCCCGGCAATTGACGCGGCATGTCCATCTGGAGACCGGGCGGTTGAATGAGGCGGGATGGGAAGGCGAGCCGTTTGCGCTTCTGGGATTGCGGCTTTATCAGCCGCCGCTTTTGCCGGTGGTGGGCGAGGTGTTGGCAGGTCTTCCGGGCGAGGCGGCGGGCTTGCGGCCAAATGATCGCGTACTGGAAATCGATGGCGTGGAAGTGACGCGCTGGCAGCAGTTCGTCGAGCGGGTCAGCGGTTCGCCGGAGAAACCCTTGTCCATGCTCATCGAGCGGGCGGGAGAGCGGCTGACGCTGACCGTGACGCCCAAAAGAGAGGGCAAGATCGGGCGCGTGGGCGTCGGGTCGTCGGCGGAGGCCAACAATTTTCCGGATCTGTACGTGTTCGCGCGCCACAACCCCGTGGACGCGGCCTTCCGGGCGGCGCGCGAAGCCTGGTCGCAGTCGGCGTTGATGCTCACGATGATGGGCAAGATGCTGGCAGGCGAAGTCTCCTGGCGCGCGCTTTCCGGGCCGGTGGCGATTGCCGAGTACGCGGGCAAGACGGCGAAGATGGGGACGGAGGTCTATCTCAAGTTCATGGCCGTCGTCAGTCTTTGCCTGGGCATTTTCAACCTTCTGCCCATTCCGGTATTGGACGGCGGGCATTTGATGTATCATGCGCTCGAAGTCGTCAAAGGCAGCCCGTTGTCGGAAAACGCCATGTTGCGTTGGCAGAAGGTCGGCATATCCGTGCTGGTCACTTTGATGGCTTTTGCGTTTTTCAATGATTTGAGTCGTTTGTTGCCTCCTTTGTTCAGTGGTTAGTGCATGAAGAAAAAAATTTGCGGCGTCCTGATTGCCGGACTCTTCGCCAGCGCGGCGCAGGCTTTCGAGCCTTTTGTCATCCGGGATATTCGCGTCGAGGGCATCCAGCGGACAGAAGCCGGGACGGTGTTTTCCTACCTGCCGGTCAAGGTGGGGGATACCCTGGACGATGAACAGGCTTCACAGGCGATCAAGACTCTGTTCGCCACCGGCTTTTTCAAGGATGTGCGCATCGAGGTGGAAGGCGATGTGCTGGTGGTGGTGTTGCAGGAACGCCCGGCCATCGCCAGGATCGATTTCATTGGCATGAAGGAATTTGAAAAGGATCAGATTCTTGCCGCCATGAAGGAAATGGGACTCGCGGAGACCCGGATTTTCGATCGCGCCTTGCTGGATCGCGCCGAGCAGGAATTGAAGCGCCAATACCTGACGCGCGGCAAATATGCAGCACGGATCACCACTACCACCACGCCGATGGAACGCAACCGCCTGGGCATCGATTTCAATATCGTCGAGGGTGAAGCGGCGAAGATTCGGGATATTCATCTGGTTGGCGTCAAGAGCTTCAGGGAAAAGGACCTGCTCGCCATTTTCGAGCAGACCACGCCTGGCTGGCTGACCTGGTACACCAAGAGCGACCAGTATTCGCGGCAGAAACTTTCCGCCGATCTGGAAAAGCTGCGTTCCTTCTACATGAACCGCGGCTATCTGGAGTTCAACGTGGAATCCACGCAGGTGAGCATTTCTCCGGACAAGCAAAGCATCTATATCACCATCAACATCGATGAAGGCGAGCGCTACCAGATTTCTTCCATCAAGCTGGCCGGGGAACTGGTGCTTCCGGAAGCGGAGATTCGCCAGCTCATCACCTTGAAGCCGGGGCAGGTGTTTTCGCGCGAGCGTCTGAACAACGTCACCAAGCTGATTGCGGACAAGCTCTCGGAGCGCGGCTACGCCTTTGCCAATGTCAATGCCGCGCCGGAACTGGACAAGGAAAACCGTCAGGTCGCGTTCACCATCTTTGTAGACCCCGGCAAGCGCGTGTATGTGCGGCGCATCAACGTGGCGGGCAATTCCCGCACCCGCGACGAGGTGATTCGCCGGGAAATGCGGCAGATGGAAAGCAGTTGGTACAACGCCGAGCAGGTGACGATTTCCCGCCAGCGGGTTGACAAACTCGACTACTTCACCGATGTGACGGTGGAAACGCCGCCCGTGCCCGGCACGGCGGATCAGGTGGATGTGAACATGAACGTCACGGAAAAACCCACGGGCAACGTCATGGTGGGCGCGGGCTTTTCCAAGGAGGAAAAGGTCATGCTTTCCGGCTCCATCTCGCAGAACAACATCTTCGGCAGCGGCAAGCACCTGAGCCTGGGCGTGAATACCAGCAAGCTGAACCGCGCCCTTTCGCTTTCCTACACCAATCCCTATTACACCCTGAATGGCGTCAGTCAGGGGCTGGATCTGTATCACCGCACCTTCAAGCCGACTTCGAGCACCATCGATGTGGGCGATTACGAAAGCGCCTCCATGGGCGCGGGCATCCGTTTCGGCTTTCCCATTTCGGAGAACGAATCCGTGGGCGTGGGGTTGTCCGTCGATCACACGAAAATCAAGACCTTCGACGAGAGTCCCGGACGCTATATCGATTTCGTCGAGAAATATGGCTCTTCCAACCTCACCTTGCCGCTGACCGCCTGGTGGTCGAGCAACAGCAAGGACAGCGCCATTTTCCCGACCAAGGGCGTCTACCAGCGCGCCACGGCGGAGGTCGCCATTCCGGGCGGCGACTTGCAATACTGGAAGCTCTCCTACCAGTACCAGCATTATTTTCCGCTCTCCAGGCGCTTTACCTTGATGTTGAATGGCGAGGTGGGCGTTGGCGACGGCTACGGCAGCAATGAAGACATGCCGTTCTACAAGAATTTCTATGTTGGCGGCATCAATTCCGTGCGCGGCTACGCCTCTTCCAGTCTGGGGCCGGTGGATTCGGTATATTCTGACGAGCGTTTGGGCGGCAACCGGAAGATCGTCGGCAATGTCGAAGTGCTCTGGGGGTTTCCGGGGTACGACAAGACGATGCGTATGGGGGTATTCTACGACATCGGCCAGGCTTTCGGGCCGGGCGAGCGTATCCGGACGAGCGAGTTGCGCGCTTCCACCGGGGTGTCGCTCTCCTGGTTTTCCCCGCTGGGCCCGTTGAAATTCAGTATTGCCATGCCCCTGAACGACAAGCCAGGGGACGATACGGAAACCTTCCAGTTCCAACTGGGTTCTACTTTTTGATGCAGGAGCGTCCATGTTGAATATCAAACCCGTCATTGCCGCCAGTCTGTGTGCTGGCGCGCTGATCCTGTCCGTTGCGCCTCGTGTCGAGGCGTCGGATCTGAAAATCGGCTATGTCGATACCCAGCGTATTCTCCGCAATGCGCCCGCCGCGGTTCAGGCGGCCAAGGATATTGAAAAGGAATTTTCCGGGCGCGACCAGGAATTGCAGAAAATGGCGAAGAAGTTGCAGGGATTGCAGGAAAACATGGAAAAGAATGCCGTCACCATGTCCGAGAGCGAACGCCGCAACAAGGAACGCGAGTACGCCGATCTTACGCGCGAATTCCAGAGAAAGCAGCGCGAATTCCGCGAAGACCTGAGCCTGCGCCAGAACGAAGCGCTTGCCGCCATCTCCGACAAGGCCAACAAGGCCATCCGGCAGATTGCCGAGAGCGAGAAGTTCGACCTGATCCTGCAAGACGCCATCTGGTTCAGTCCGCGTCTGGACATTACCGAAAAAGTGGTAAAAGCTCTCTCCGACGGGAAATGATGCCCTCCGGAGCGCCCCTGACGCTGGCGCAAATTGTCCAGCGTCTCGAAGCCGTTTGCGCGGGCGAGGTGCGCGGCAACGGCGAATTGCCCATTCATCAGGTCGCGTCCCTGCAAAACGCCCGGCCGGGTGAAATTGCCTTTCTGGCAAACCCGAAATACAAGAAGCACCTGCACGGCACTCGCGCCAGCGCCGTCATCCTGCATCCCGGCATGGCTTCGGCGCTGCCGCTTGCGGTCTCCGGCGAACCCGCGCTGGCCGCCATCCTCACTCCCAAACCCTATGTCTATTACGCGCGCGTCGCCGCTTTGCTGAATCCCGCCGCGCGGCGGGCGGCGGGAGTGCATCCCTCCGCCGTGGTGGAGAGTGCTGTTCCGCCTTCCTGCCATATTGGCCCTGGCGTCTGGATCGGCCCCGGCGTTGTGCTGGGCGAGGATGTGGAAATTCTCGCCCATGCCCGCATCGGCGCGAACGTCGTCATCGGCGCAAGGAGCGTGGTTCATCCCGGCGTCAGCATTTATCACGGATGCCGTATCGGCAGGCGCGCCATCCTCCACAGCGGCGTGGTGATTGGCGCGGATGGTTTTGGTTTCGCGCCGGATTTCGACAGGGAACAGGGCGAATGGGTCAAGATTCCCCAGATTGGCCGGGTGGTGATTGGCGATGATGTCGAAATCGGCGCCAACACCAGCATCGACCGGGGTGCGCTGGAAGACACCATCATCGGCGACGGCGTGAAGCTGGATAACCAGATCCAGATTGCGCACAACTGCGTGATTGGCGGGCATACGGTGATTGCCGGCTGCGTCGGCATCGCCGGCAGCGCCCGTATCGGCCACCATTGCGCCATTGGCGGCGCGGCCATGATTCTGGGGCATCTGGAAATCGCCCCGCACACGGAAATCTCCCCTGGCAGCATGGTGATGAAAAGCATCCCGCAAGGCGGCGAAAAATACACCGCCCTTTATCCGCTGGAACGTCACGCGGACTGGCTCAGGAACGCCACGCAACTCCGCCGCCTCGAGGCGCTCGCGCAACGGGTCAGGGCGCTGGAACGACAAGGCGTCAAGAAGTAATTCCCTTTCCAGGTCATGCGTGGCGCGAAGACGATCCAAAGATCATGCAATGATGCGGCAAGGCGAAGTCGACAACGTCGCGGATGACATGCTGGGCATGGCCCGGCTCCGTTCGCAAGGGGCGGCAACCCTGCCGTCCGCTGATGGCGTTCGGGCGGCAGGTTGCCGCCCCTGCAAGGCCGCCGCTCTCCTGTCCTCTGATCCCTGATCACCTGATGCGCGCGATGTTGCTGCCAGTGGTGACGCACTCGGCGTCGCCTTCCGGGACGCGCACGTCGTGGGTCTTTACCTGCGTATTGGAAACGTCCAGTTTTACCAGGGTACAACCGATGATCTCCAGCTTGCCGATGCGTCCATTTTTTATGTCCAGATTGTTGAACTTACAGTTTTCGATACGCAAATGCTCCGTCTGCGCCCAGTCCACCTTGAGATGCGGGATTTTGCAGTTGCGGATGATGAACAATTTGTTTGGCGGCGGGTCTTTCCATTCCTTGCGTGGCCCGAATGTGCTGGTAACGTCCGTCGGAGAAGAGGAACAGTCAATATTTTCCAGCAGGGTATGCGTTGGAACGCAGCCGCCGCACCGAAAACTATAGCCATCATATGTCCTGTAAAAAGAGCAATTGCGTACCATGAGCTTTCCCTGGAATTTGGAAGCAGAAAGATTGAGATGCCCTTCCTTGATACCTTCTGCCAGCACATCGCCCCGCACGATGCTGCCCTCGGTTTGAAATACCCCCAACTTGCAATTTCTTAAAATGAGACTGTTGAGTTTGGGGTTTATCATACTTACCCCTCCCGTAAAATCACAGTCTTCCAGCAAAAAATCCGAATAGGGCATTTTGCTTTTGTCGCTGTATTCTCCTGAATAAGCCGTATCAAGACTCCCATTTATAAGCTTACAGTTTTTTAGCGACAATTTATTATGCCCGCCCCAAGCAAAATTCCTGGCCTTGCAGTTAATCAAAGTCATCTCATTTTTACTGCTGATGAATCCTTGATGATTCGGGTCTCCATTGGGATTGAGAAATTCGCTACCTTCAAATACAAGGCCCGTACTTTTGCTAAAGAACGCAATTGTGCTTTCGCCATCCACTGTACAATTAATGAATTTGACATCTCGTGCGTGTCCTAATCCAAAATGCCCCTTGAAATGACAGTTTTTAAACGTCGAATCGGTCAACCATTCAAGGTGAATAGTGTATAACCCTGAAAATTCACAATCGATGAAATCAATATACTGCCAACTCGTATCTCTGATGCGTATGTCTGTAAAATCCGCATTATTGATAGAAATACGTTGCCGACCAAGCTCCTTGGCACGTAAGTGACCATCTAGAAGATAGTCATATGTCTTGCCAAAGGCGCT
>JAITRP010000223.1 GCA_031288305.1 Zoogloeaceae bacterium | reverse complement strand
GGGTTTGCATCCCCTCCCCAATGGCTACGGTCGAAACCCCGGCCTTCAGGCCGGGGTTTCACCTTCGCACCGCCCTGAAGGGCGGGGTTTCAAACCGGAGTTAGTTTTACGATGAATGGGAGCGGCCCGATCCGGAGCGCCTGCCTTTGGATCTTCGATGCGCTCGCAGATGTGGCGCGCGAAGGGGAAGGCGCTGGTCCAGGCGGGAGAGGTTGCGCCGAGGATGTGCAGGGAATGCGCGTCCTGCTCAATGACGAAATCCTTCAATAACGCGCCGCGCCGCTGATCGAAGATGCGCGGATGCAACCCCACCTTGGCGGCGGGGAGCAGGTGTTCCGCGCGGACATTGGGCAAGAGCGCCTTGACCGCTTCCAGGAACCAGCGGCGAAAGTAACGCTTTCCTTCCTGCCAGGCTTGCTGGCGATAGCCTTCGCTGTCGTGAAGGAACATCCGCCCCAAATCACGCAGCATGCGCAGGGCTTCGACAGGCCGCACGCCGCGCAATCCCCGATAGTGTTCGCGGCCAAAAGCCGGAACGGCGGTGGGTCCCAGATAGGTCACGCCATTGGTTGCGGTAGTGGTGTGAATGCCCAGCGTCAATGTCCGCAAGTCCATGACCGGATAGATCAGGCGCTGGAGGCGAATGCCGGCATCCGCCTTCAGCCGCCAATACAGTCCCTTGAACGGCAACAACGCATAACGCCGCCCCAGTCCGAATTGATGGGCAACGCGGTCGGCGTGCAGTCCAGCGGCATTGATGGCATAACCGAAGCGGATGCGCTCGCCATGTTTCAGCAGCGCCTGGCGGGCAACGGCATCGACACGCGCCAACTCGGCGTTGTTCCAGAGCGCAACCCCCGCTTCCCGGACTTCATCTGCCAGTGTCTTCATGACTTCGGCGGGCGTGCCCACGGCGGTTTCGGGAATCCACAACGCCGCGCCGGTCGCCGAACGGGTTTCCGGCTCGAGTTCCCGCAATCCCTGCGCGTCCAGCCTTTCGGCGCGCACGCCATTGGCCTGGGCGCGCGCGTACAGCCTTTCCATGTGCGGCGCGTCTTCGGCCGCGAGCGGCGTCAGGATTTTGCCGCAACGATGCAGGGCAATGCCGTGTTGCGCATGCCAGTCCGCCATCTCCCGCGCGCCTTGGCGGCAGAGTCGCGCCTTCAAGGAATCCGGCGCGTAATACAGACCGCTGTGCAATACGCCGCTGTTGCGCCCGCTGGAATGCCGTCCAGGTTCCGCCTCTTTTTCCAGCACCACAATCGAAGCGGCAGGCTGGCGTCGTTTCAGCTCGCGGGCAATGGCAAGACCAACAATGCCCGCGCCAATGATGAGAAAATCGGTTGACATCGGCTTTCAGGGTACGTCAGAAAGTAAAAACCTGCTTTTTTTCCGGTTCAGACAGCAAAACGGACAAAGCCTGCCCCTTTTCAAGAGGAAAGGCAACAACAAAACCCACGGACAGACGGGTATCCCGCAAAGGATTCCGCGTTGATCTATTCCATTTACAAATCATCCGTGGCGTTGTCGACTTCGCCTTGCCGTGCCATTTCGCGCCATTTGCGCTGTCCGCGGCTCGTCTTCACGCCACGAATGACCTGTAGATGGAATTGCTCAATCCAGCGTCGCGCCCGTGCTCTGTATCACTTTTGCCCATATGGCATGATCGGTTCTGATGCGCCGCGCGAGTTCTTCCGGTGTGCCATGCAATGTCGCCAAACCTTGCGCGGCGAATTTTTCGCGCACTTCGGCGGTTTGTGAAATCACGTTCAAGGCGTCGTTCAGTTTTTTGACAATCTCTTTTGGCGTGGCGACGGGCGCAATCAGACTGAACCAGCCATCAATCACGAAGCCGGGCAGGCCGGATTCCACGGCGGTTGGCACATTGGGCAGCAGCGGCGAGCGTTCGGCGCTGGTAATGGCCAGCGCCTTGACCTTGCCCGCCTTGATCTGGGGCGAGAGTATCGTCTGGGTGTCGAAGGCCAGATCCACCTCGCCTCCCAGAAGCGCGGCAATCGCCGGGGCGCTGCCCTTGTAGGGAACATGCAGCAGATCGACGCCGGCCAGGGTCTTGAAGCGTTCGCCCGTCAGGTGGCAAAGGGTGCCGCTGCCGCAGGAGGAATAGGTAATTTCCCCGGGTTTGCCTTTGGCAAGCGTGATGAGTTCCTGCAAACTATTGACCGGCAACGACGGGCTGGCGGCAATGACGTTGGGAACGGAAGCCAAAAGCGAAATCGGCGCGAAATCCCGGAAAGGGTCATAGGCGATTTTTTTGTTGAGATTGGGCAACAGGGTCAGTTGCCCGGCAGGCGCGACGGCAAGGGTATAGCCGTCCGGGCTGGAGCGCGCCACGAATTCGGCGGCAATGGCGGTACCCGCGCCTGGCTTGTTTTCAATGATGAAAGGCTGCTTCAGGATTTCCGCGAGTTTTTCGCCATAGACACGCGCAATGGTGTCGCAAGCGCCGCCAGGCGGAAAGGGAACGATCAGCTTTATCGGCCTGGATGGCCAGTTGGCGTCCTGGGCATGGGCTGCGGTCGCGGCAAACGCAACCGCCAGCAGCAGAACGGCGGAGAAGAGGCGAAAAAACGCGGACACGGGAAAACTCCTGAAAGGCTTGAAAAGACACGCAACGGTGAGATACTCAACGCCCCGTAAATACCGGAGCGCGTTTGGCGTGGAACGCGGTGACGCCTTCGGCAAAATCCGCGGAGGCGTTGATGTCGTCCAGGATGCGGGCGCGGGCGATGCCGGCGGCTTCCGTCGGTCCCTTGGGGATGACTTCGCCGACAAAATCCTTGAGCAGCGCCAGTACCCTCGGCGCGTTGTCGGCAATCTTTCGCGCCAGTTCACGCGCAACGACAAGCTGCTGGCCGACGGGAACCACCCGGTTGACCAGGCCGATTTCATAGGCGCGTCGCGCGTCGATGGATTCGCCGGTGAGCAGCAATTCCATGGCAGCTTTGTGCGGAATGCGCGCGGCAAGGGAAGCGACAAGACCGCCCGCGAATCCCACCCTGGCCTCCGGGTAGGAGATGCGCGTATTGTCGGCGGCGACCGCCAAATCGGCCATCTGCAGGAACACCAGCCCGCCGCCCACCACCAGACCCGCCACGGCGGCAATGACCGGCTTATGCACGGGAACGCCAATGCCGGGAATCGCCCGGAACAGATCATGTGGAATATCCTTGAGATTCGCGCCCGCCGTGAACGCCCTGTCGCCCGCGCCGCTCAGAATCGCCACCCGGTCATCGCCCTCATTGAAGCGCAACCAGGCCGCATGCAGTTCTTCGATGACCTCATGCGTGAAGGTGTTGTATTTTTCGGGACGATTGAGCGTGATCCCGGCAATGCCGTCCCTTGACTCGTAAATGACTTCCGACATGTTTTATTCCTCTCCGTTCATTGTTTTCCTGCTTCCAGTTGGGCTTTGAAGCGATAACGCGCCGCCAGATCGTCCGTCAGGCGCTTGGCGGCTTCCTTGCCGGGTTGAAAAATGGATCGGTGACCGTTGCCGTCGGCAATGGCTCGAAAACTCTGGCGACGGGTCGCTTCTCCCACGACGCGGGTCAATTTGGCAACAATGTCCGGGGGCGTGCCCGCAGGGGCGAACAGACCATCCCAAAGCGTGAAATCCGGCTCCGTGAAGCCCAGTTCGCGGTTGGAAGGCACGCCGGGCAATTCCGGCAGGCGTTCCTTGCCGATGACCAGCAGCGGCACGAGCCGGCCTTCCTTGTACGCGCCCAGCGCGACGCCCAGGTTCGCCGTGCCAATCTGGATATGTCCGGCAATCAGGTCGGCAACCTGCGGCGCGCTGCCCTTGTAGGGCGCCTTGATGAGATCGAGCTTGTAATGCCGCGCCAGTTGCTCGACGGAAAGCTCGGAAACCGCGCCATTTCCGGTAATGCCAAAAGCCAGTTGCGGCTTATTGGCGTCGCGTGCCCGCGCCAGCAATTCATCAAAGGTCCTGACGCCGATGGAAGGATGCGCCCAGAGCACATAGACCGTTTCCACCGCCAGGCCAACGGGCGTAAAGTCCTTGATCGGATCGAAATTCACCGGCTCCGGCGAGGAGACGACATTGCCGACCAGCGCCGTCGTATTGGCGAACAAAAAGGTATAGCCGTCCGCCTTGCCGCGCGCCACATGCCGGATGCCGATGGCGCCCGTCGCGCCCGGCTTGTTTTCCACGATGACCGGCTGCCCCAGTTGCGTGGAGACTTCATGCGCCAGCGCGCGCGCATAAATATCCGTTTCCCCGCCCGCTGGCCAGGGGACGACAAAGGTGATCGCCCGCGCCGGCCACGCCGCTTCTTCCGCCTGCGCCAGCGAGACGCCGCCCAACACGGCGGCAACGCCGAGCCACATCGAAACCATACGCCGGATAAACCCGCGTCCTTCTTGCTTTCCCATGAATTCTCCTCCTCGAAAACCAGTTATGAGGCGACAAAGCGTAGAGGGAGCGACAGCGAATGCAAACGAATAAAAACAAATAAGCGAATAAACGCCAAGGCATATGCTTTGCAGAAAAATGTCCTTGCTGCCCTCGCGGACGAAAATTGCGCCGCGCCTCCGCCGATTCCCGGTACTGTTTCCGATCAGTACAACAGCAAGTCCGTGAAATCCTTGAAGCGCGCCGAATCCCGGCCTTCCTGGGTGATGTCGTGGAAGATGGCCTCAAGAACGCGATCCGGGTATTCCCTCTTGAATTCGGCGTAGATTTCCGGGTCGCTTTCGCCCGTGTCGCCCACGAGGATGAATTTTCGTTGCGGATAGGCGGCCAACAGGCGTTTGATGGCCTGGCGTTTATGCGCGCGCAGTTTTTCTCGATCCGGGATGAAATCGCGCAGGTCCGTGGTTTCGCGCAGGTGAAAACTGCCGCGGGGGAAATTTTCCCGCGCGAAAAAATTCCGCAACGCCGGATAAAGCTGTATGGGACTGGCCGAGACATAATGAAAGGCGTCCGCCTTTTCCCGCAACCGCCCAAGGACGCCCTCGATGCCCGCGACCGCCTGGTATTCATTCAGGAAGGTATTGCGCAGCAACGCCTTCCGATCCAGGACGTTGGAATCCTTGAGGGTGTCGTCGATGTCCAGGATCACGGAAATGCCTTCCGGCGCGGCATAAAAGGCAAGGCCGCTTTCCACGTTTTCCGGGAACCTGGGCTGATCCACCGCAAAGCGGATTTCCTTTTGCGGCGGCGCCGGTTTTTTCAGGCGAACGCGCCGCGCGCTTTTGCCGTCATGGGTCTCCGGCATGGCATGGACGCTGCCGTCGGCAAAACGCACGGCAAAGGTCTTATCGCCCTCGAAATCGACGCGAAACAGCGCGCTTCTTTCAGCGAGCGTCTGTTTTTGTTGCGGCGCAAGCTCCTCCGTGTCGATGTCCAGCAGGACATGCAGGGCGAGCGTCACCAAGGGGCGGCTCTCCTGTTCATAGACGAAGGCATTGACCTCGGCCTCGATTGTATCGACGTTTGCGTCATAGGCGATGCCGGGGATGAAGCGCACATATTCGTCCGCCTTCAGTTCGCCGGCCTGCGCCGGAAACGCAATGAGCATGGTCAGCAGCAAAAGAAGCCGGACCATGATGGGATCATCCCGCCGCCTGGATGCGCTGCCGCGCACGTTCCCTGCCCATCAGGGCAATGAGGGCGTCGACGGAAGGCGTCTGCGTCTGTCCGGTGAGCAACACGCGCAGGGGCATGGCGAGTTTGGGCATCCTGAGCTGATGCGCTTCCAGCGTTTCCTTGAGCAACGCGCCAATCGCGGCGGCATTCCAGGGAACATCCGCCAGCTTTTTTGTAAAATCGGCAAGAGCGGGACGCGCCTCCTCGCTCAGATGTTGATGAACGAGTTCCGGCGCGGGGGAAACCCTGGCATAAAAGACCAGCAGCGCCTGTGCCAGCGACTTCAGGGTATTGCAGCGGTCGACATACAGGGCGGCGGCCTGCGCCAAATCGGGGCCGTCGTCCAGGTCCGCGCCAAGCGCCGCGAGGCGCGAGGCGACTCTTGCGGCGAGTTCGGCGCCTGGCAGGGCCTTCATGTACTGCTGGTTGAGCCAGAGGAGTTTCTCGTCATTGAATTGGGCGGCGGAAGGCGTGATGCGCGTGAGATCAAACCATTGCACGAACTGTTCGCGGCTGAAAACCTCGTCGTCGCCATGCGACCAGCCCAGCCGCGCGAGATAGTTGATGACGGCTTCCGGCAAGAAGCCGTCGCTATCATATTGCATGACGGAAACCGCGCCATGCCGCTTGGAAAACTTCGCGCCATCGCGGCCATTGATCATGGAAAGATGGGCGTATTGCGGCGGCGTCGCGCCCAGCGCCTCGAGAATGTTGATCTGGCGCGGCGTGTTGTTTACGTGGTCGTCCCCGCGTATGACCTGGGTTATGCCCATGTCCCAGTCATCGACCACCACGCAGAAGTTGTAGGTGGGCGTGCCGTCGGCGCGGGCGATGACGAGATCGTCGAGTTCGCTGTTGGCGAATGCTATCGGTCCCTTGACCAGATCATTCCAGGCCACCACGCCATCCCGCGGGTTTTTGAAGCGAATCGCGGGCGCAACGCCAAGCGGCGGTTCCGGAAGGGTCTTTCCGGATTCGGGACGCCAGAATCCATCGTAACGGGGTTTTTCGCCGCGCGCGCGCTGCTGCGCGCGCAGGGCATTCAGTTCTTCGGGGGACATGTAACAGCGATAGGCCGTACCCGCCGCCAGCATCTCCTGGATAACCGCTTTGTAGCGTTCCATGCGCCGTGTCTGATAAAACGGCCCTTCGTCATGGTCAAGCCCCAGCCAGTCCATGCCATCCAGAATGGCCTTCACCGCTTCCGGCGTCGAGCGCTCCATATCCGTATCCTCGATGCGCAAGATGAACTGGCCTCCATGATGTCGGGCATATGCCCAGGAGAACAGCGCCGTGCGCGCGCCGCCAATATGCAGATAACCGGTGGGACTGGGAGCAAAACGAGTACGAACCATGATGAGATCAGGATGCGTCAAAAAATAAACCCCTATTTTCTTGCCGGTTTGTCTTGGGTGTGAAGCCAGGAAAAGCCTGGCTTCACACCGTGTAAACACAACGCAAAACCCATCCGGCCGTGGGGCTGCGCTACCTTTACTCCAGGAAAGGGCGAGCTTCGCTTACCCTTTCCTGCTATATGAACCGTCAAAAAGCAGGGGTTTATTTTTTGACGCACACTTAGCGCAAGAAGACAAGAAAAAAGTCCGGAATCCTTATATTTACTTGGTTTTCCGGCCTGTATCAAATTGCCTCGGAGTAGTTTTTGGTGGGTGGTACTGGACTCGAACCAGTGACCCCTGCCGTGTGAAGGCAGGGGTTATTGTACCCTGATTCCGCTTGCGCTGCCCTTGCCTCCTGCGCCGTGCCGCTGATGACAGTCATTACCGCCAACAGGGCGCATGCGGCCTTTGCGTGTTCCACAAAAGGGAGCCAGAAGGCGCGTTTTTCAGGCTTCTTCTCGGTCACGAGTTCAGAGGCGGCGATTACTTCCAGCGGATCGACGTTTATCAATCGCGCTAGTTTTATGCAGGTGTCGTTTGGAAGTCCACGCATTCCCCTGTTTACGTCTCTTATGTTCGAAGCATAGACGTTTAAATATTCGGCTAGAGCTTTTTGGCTGCTTGCCTTCCTTGTGCCTTCCTCGATGTAGTCGCGCAGTTCCATTTTTTCCTCACTTGACAGTCCAGATTTAGGCTGTTATTTTTCTTTTAACAGTCTAAATTTGGACTGTTTCCTTCCCTCAAATTCTACCGAATTCGAGGCTTTTTGTGAAGCATTCCTGGAGCATTTGCCATGAGCATCAAGATTGAAGTTAGGAGCGTGGAGTTGGACGTCAAGGCGGGGGTCAG
>JAITRP010000082.1 GCA_031288305.1 Zoogloeaceae bacterium | reverse complement strand
ATCTCCAAAAAGACAGAAAACTACACAAATTCCTCCCCTGTGAACAGCCCATCCGTATCTCTTTGATTGTTAACCACTTTTCGTTACCGCAACGACAACGGTATTCATGCGATTGCCCTGGTTCTGCCATCAGTCTTCTGATTCAGGCTATCATTTATTGTTTTCCGTTGCGTGGTGCAACGGCGGCATGGAAAAGATCGGATGAGCGCGTTTGTGTTGGCGAAGGCGGAAGGGACGGAGGACGAGGCGGATGCCGCGCCGGCCCATGCGCGCATCTACGGGCAGCCGCTCATCGAGATGCCGCGGGATCTGTATATCCCGCCGGACGCGCTGGAAGTCATGCTGGAGGCGTTCGAGGGGCCGCTGGATTTGCTGCTCTACCTGATTCGCAAGGCCAATGTCGATATTCTTGATATTCCCATGGCGCCGCTGACGCGGCAATACCTGGATTATGTCGAAACCATGCGTTCCCGGAATCTCGAACTGGCCGCTGAATACCTGGTGATGGCGGCCATGCTGATAGAAATCAAGTCGCGCATGCTGCTGCCCCGTTCCCGGGCGGCGGACGACGAAGAAGCGGCAGACCCGCGCGCGGAACTGGCGCGTCGCCTGGTGGAATACGAGCAGATCAAGCTCGCCGCGCAGAAAATCGATCAGCTGAAGCAGGCCGAGCGGGATTTTCTCTGGGTGGAAACCTGGGTGGAAAAAAGCCTGATCAAGCACTATCCCAGCGTTACCCTGGAAGACTTGCAAAACGCCTGGCGCGACATCCTGCGCCAATGCAAGCTGCACACGCATCATCAGATCACGCGCGAGGCGCTTTCCGTGCGCGAACACATGGGGATCATCCTGCGTTTCCTGCAGGCGCAAGAAGGGCATGTCGCGTTCGAAACCCTGTTCGATCCGCTGTTGGGGGCGCCGGTGTTGGTCGTGCATTTCATCGCCATGCTGGAACTGGCGCGCGAGCGCCTGGTGGAAATCGTCCAGGCGGAAGCGTTTTGTCCCATTTATATTCGCCTGACGGCGCGAAACCAAGAAGAGAAGAATGGATTTGCATAAGATTAAATCGACGTTGGAAGCGGCGCTGCTGGCGGCGCAGGAGCCGATCTCACTGGCGGACATGAAAAAGATGTTCGATGACGAACTGGGCGACGAACTGTTGCGAAAATGCCTGGAGGAACTGCAGGCGGCCTGGCAGGAGCGTCCAGCGGAACTGGTGCGGCTGGCTTCCGGCTGGCGCTTTCGCACTCGCGCCGAATACATGCCCTGCCTGGAACGCCTGAGTCCGGAAAGACCGCCCAAATACTCGCGCGCCGTGCTGGAAACGCTGGCGATCATCGCCTACCGTCAACCGGTGACGCGCGGCGACATCGAGGAGATTCGCGGCGTCACCGTCAATGCCAACGCCATTCGCGCGCTGGAAGAACGCGGCTGGATCGATGTGGTCGGCCACCGCGAAACGCCGGGACGTCCGGCGCTCTACGCCACCACCCGCAAATTCCTCGATGATCTGGGTCTGCTGGCCGCAAGCGAACTGCCCGCGCTGGAAGCCGCCGCCCTGCATCCCGAACTGCTGGAGCCTGCCGATGCGCCCTAAAAAAATTCCTTTTCGTTCCCCTTCCAGCGTCCCCGCCACGCGCCGCGACGCCATGCCGGAGAAACGGGAACGGCGCAACCGCCAGGGCGCGGCGCGACGCGCGCAGGCGTCGTCCTCTGAACCTGCCGCCAGTGAACGGTTGCACAAGGTTCTGGCGCAGGCGGGTCTGGGATCGCGGCGAACGATAGAGGAATGGATTGCCGCCGGACGGGTGGAAGTCAACCAGCAACCGGCGAAAACCGGCATGCGCATTGGCCCCCAAGACCGGGTGAAGGTGGATGGCAAGCTCGTGCGCTTGCATTTCTCCACGCGCCCGCCGCGTGTCCTGCTCTATCACAAACCGGAGGGCGAGATCGTCTCCCGCGACGATCCCGAAGGCCGTCCCAACGTTTTTTCCGCCCTGCCGCGTCTGCGCGGCAGCCGCTGGGTGGCGGTGGGCAGGCTGGATCTGAATACCTCCGGCCTCATCTTATTTACCACTTCCGGCGAACTGGCGAACCAGTTGATGCACCCCGGCGCGGGGCTGTTGCGCGAATACGCCGCGCGGGTGCTGGGCGGACTCACGGAAGAGGCGCGGGCGCAACTGCTCGATGGCGTCCCGCTGGAAGACGGCCCCGCCCGCTTCCACAGCCTGGAAGACGCGGGCGGGCAAGGCGCGAACCACTGGTATCGCGTCAGCCTCTTCGAGGGCAAGAACCGCGAAGTGCGGCGCATGTTCGAGGCTGTCGGCGGCATGGTCAGCCGCCTGATCCGTGTCCGCTACGGCCCCTTCGTCCTGCCGCCGCGCCTGAAACGCGGCCGTTCCCTGGAACTGGAAGAAGCGGAAGTCGAGCGCCTCATTGCCGGATTGAAAGGACAGTCGAAGGCTGGTTCCGCGCAGCGGAATGCGGAAAAGCCCTTGCAGACTGCAAAGCCGTACACAAGGGGGATTGCGGCGGGTCGATCTGCGGTCGGGCATTGAGTACCCGCTCCACTGCCGTAAACCCATCCCCAGCCCTCCCTTGTCAGGGGAGGGAGTTTGGCCGCGCTTCGTCTGAAACAAGGTATTGACATGACATCCACTTTGGATTGCGCCCTCTTCAAATCGTGGCGCCCCAACGCGAACCAGCACGATCTTGGGGTTTCGTTGCCTTTACTCCAAAAAAGGTCAGGCTTTGCCTGTCTTTTTTTGCTATCTGAACCGACAAAAAGTAGGTTTTTACTTTTTGCCGCCGCTACGCGGGCACGAAAGCCGTGCGTCCATCGGCGGTGATTTTCAGCAGGGGATGGCCGTACAGGCGGGAGAGCTTTTCCGGGATGAGCAGATCCTCCGCCGCGCCGATTTCGCTCTCGCCATCGCCGTACATGAGGAGGGCATGGGTGTGGTAACGCGCGGCAAGCCCCGGATCGTGCAGGATGCTGACCAGCGCCGCGCCGCGCTGGACGCGCCCGGCAAACAGCGTCAGGGCGGCGATCTGGTGGTTCATGTCCAGATGGGCGAGCGGCTCGTCCGCCAGCATCAGCGGCGCGTCCTGCACCAGCAGGGTCGCAATGGCCAGCCGTTGCCGTTCGCCGCCGGAAAGCGTACGCACGTCACGCTCCGTCATTTCCGCCAGCCCCACTTCCGCCAGTGCCGCGCGCGCTTTTGCGACGTCCGCCGCGTTTTCCCACTGCCAGCGTCCCAGATGCGGATGGCGTCCGGTCAAGGCGGTTTCCAGCACCCGCGCGGCAAAGGGATCGTCACGCCGCTGTCCCAGCCAGCTTCTCTGCCGCGCCGCCGCGCGCGCGCCGTGTTCGGCGTAGCGTTTTCCAGCGAGCAGGATTTCTCCTTCCTCTGGCGCGCGCAATCCGGCCAATGCGGCAAGCAATGTGGATTTGCCCGCGCCGTTGCGCCCAAGGATGACGAGCGAGTCGCCGGGGAAAAGCCGCATTTCCAGATCGCGGCAGACCAGACGCGCGCCAATGCGAAGCGTAAGCCGATGCACACTCAAAAGCGGCGCGGCGCGGCAATTCGTCATGGCGTGTTGCGGCGCGAGAGCAGAAAGAGAAACGCGGGAACACCCAACAGCGCCGTCAGGACGCCGACCGGCAACTGTTCCGGCGCGATCAGGGTGCGCGCCAGCGTATCGGCGGCAACCAGCAACGCGCCGCCCAAAAGCGCCGCGGCGGGCAGGAGCATGCGCTGATCATTGCCGGTTGCGCGGCGCGTCAGATGCGGCACGACAAGACCGATGAAGCCGATGGCGCCGGCGCTGGTGACGGCAATGGCGGTCGCCAGCGCCGCCAGGAAATAGACGATACGGCGCAGGCGGCGCACATCGACGCCCAGCGCCTGGGCGCTTTCCATGCCATGCCCCAGAAGCGTGATTTCACGGGCGAAGGGCAGGATGGCGAGGAGAAGCAGACCGAGAAGGCCGAGGATCGGCCAGGGGTTCATGGTTTGCGCGAGATCGCCCATCAGCCAGAACAACATGCCGCGCAGACGGGCGTCTGGCGCGACGCTCATGAGCAGCATCACCAGCGCGCCGCAGCCAGCGGCAACCATGACGCCGGTGAGCAGCAGGCGGGTCTGCGTCCAGCTCCCATCGCCGCGCGCCAGGCCAAAGACCAGCAACAGGGCGGCCAGCGCGCCGCCAAAGGCGAATGCGTCCAGCAGCAGTCCGCCCAGCCCCAGCAGAATAGCGCATAACGCGCCCACGCTGGCGCCGCCGGAAACGCCGAGAATGTACGGATCCGCCAGCGGATTCCTGAGCAGGGCCTGCATCAAGGCGCCGGATACGGCCAGCAACGCGCCGCAGGCAAAACCGGAAAAGGCGCGCGGCAGACGCAGCTTCAGCACGATATCGGAAGCCAGCGTCTCCTTGCCGCGCAGGATTTCCGTCCATTCCGCCAGCGAAATCTCCAGCGATCCCACGCTCAAGGCCGCGCCCAGACTGGCGAGCGCCAGGATGAGGAGACCAAGGAGACGTTTCGTCACGGGCGAATCACCCGCCGCAGGGCGGGCTTGGCCGCAAGGACGGCGTTGCCGCGCTTGACGGCGGTATCCAGCGCCGCCTTGGCGGGCTTCTTGCCAGCCCAGACCTGTTCCAGTTCTTCATCCATGATGATCCGCACCGGATCGAGGGTGGAAACGCGCAGCGGATGCAGGCCGCCCTTGCCTTGCAGGGAAGCATAGGCCACGTTCAACGCCTGTTCCTCGTCTTTCATCAGGCGCGAGGCGCGCATGGCGTCGCGGGCGGTCTCGGTGAGCGGCAAAAAGCCGCCGCCGCGCGCCAGTGCGATTTGCATGTCTGGCGCGAGCAGAAAACGGATGAAGCGGGCGGCAACCTGGTATTCCTTCGCCCTGTAGCCCGCGCCAATCCACAGCGACACGCCCGCCGCCAACGTATGCTGCGGGCCGCCATAGAGGTCGTCGTGGTGCGGCAGGGGCGCGATGCCCAGTTCCACGCCGGGCGCGTCCTGCAACTGGCTGTGCACCCAGGCGTCGGAGGTCAGCATCGCGCATTCGCCGCTGTAGAAATGGGCGTCCGCCTCGCTCGCGCGGCCAAAGTTCTGGAAATAACGCGCCTTGTGCCAAGTGGCCAGCATGGCGATATGCTTGACCTGGATACGGCCATTGAAGGCGAGCTTGCCCTTCTTGTCGGCAATCGGCATGCCGGAAAGGGCGGAAAGGTTATCGACATGCACCCACGCGGGCCAGGAGGAGGTGTAGGGACAGGCGATGCCGTTCTCCCAAAGCGCGCCCGCCATGGCCTGCATCTCCTGCCAGGTTTTGGGCGGCGCATCCGCGTCCAGCCCGGCCTGGCGGAAAAGGCGTTTGTTGTAGAAGAGCACCGGCGTGGAAAAGGCCAGCGGCAGGGCATTCATGCGATCACGCTTTTCTCCCGCCAGCAGATCGGCGGACAGGTCCTTCCCGGAAACGTTGCCGCCGTTTTCCTTCAGCACCTGATGCACGGGCTTGAAGGCGGACTTGTTTGCCAGGAGGTTCGCTGCAACGCCCTGCGTCGCCAGATTGAGGAGCGCGGGCTTGCGTCCCTGCGTCTCGATGCGCAACAACTGAATGCGTTCGTCTTCCGGCTGTTCGCTGTTGAAGCGTTCCACCAGTTCCGCCAGCTTCAGGGCGCCGTGCGCGCTCAACTGGTGGGTGAGTTCGATGACCCGCGCTTTGTGCGCGGGCTTTTGGGGCGCGGACTTCTTTGCCGCCGTCAGTGTTTTTTTGCTTTCCGCCCCGGACTGCGCGGCCAGAACACAGGTCACCGCGCCGAAAAAACAGGCAAAAACCATGAGCGCCACACGTAACATGAGCAAACGCCTCATTGTCAAAAGAAGACGCCATTATCGCAGAAGCCTGGATTCATGGGGCAGAAGACTTGAGCGCGCGGGGCGCAATCAAAAGCGGATGATGTCAACGTGATATTGTCCTGCCGGTTTTCCGAGATTGAGCATAGTCCGGGCGTATCCGGGGCGCACGGTTTGCCTCCCCCACACCCCCTGCCTCCTTCACAGGGGGGGCTTGCCTTCTCCCCTGTGAAGGAGGGATGAGGGGGTTTGCGGCGGTTCTGCCCGCATCGGAGCTTGGCGTCTATTCCACTACCGCAAATCCCTCCCCGGCCTCCCTTTCTCAGGGGAGGGCGTACGGCTCGCTTTGTCTGGACGGGGTTTTTCCACTTTGGAATTGCACTCCCTTGCAAACGACTTTTCCGCCCAAAACGTAATTCCGCCGCGTGGGGGACATGCGGGCAAGAAAACGCCTCGCCGGAAATATCCAGGGCGAGGCGAGTTTTACTCGCGCGAGAAGGTCATCGCAACAGCGAGAGCACCGTTTGCGGCAGGGTGTTGGCCTGCGCCAGCATGGCGGTGCCCGCTTGCTGCAATATCTGTGCCCGCGACAGCTTGGCCGTTTCCGAGGCGTAGTCCGCGTCCATGATGCGGCTCTTCGCGGCTTCCGTGTTTTCCTGCGCGGCGGAAAGCTGCACCAGTACGCCCTCGAAACGGTTCTGGAGCGCGCCAAGCTGGGCGCGGTGGGT
>JAITRP010000107.1 GCA_031288305.1 Zoogloeaceae bacterium | reverse complement strand
AAGAAGGAGAATCGATGCTGGGCGCTCTGTCCTTCTACGCTTTTTACGTCAGGGACGGGATCGTCATCAAAAAGTCCGTCAAGAAAAACGGGGAATGGGTCGATTTCCACTGAAAAGGCAGAAAACTGCCGTTTGCGGGATAAAAGCATGAAATTTCATTTTCCCTCTTCCTTGACATCCTCTCCCTGCCCTTTCGGGCCACCCTTGCCGCCCAAGCGGGGAAGGAAACGGCAAGCCGCCGCGCTTCGTCTGGAAAGGTTCGCGCCTTGATGAAAAACCTCCTCCGCCCGCTCGCCCATGCCGTATATGGCCTCTGTTTCTTCCTGATGCTGCTGCTTCCGTATCATCGCTATGAATGGGCGCTGGGAATAGAAGTGGAAACGGCGGGCGAGTTGTGGGAAGACACGGGAGAATGCGCGGTCGTCATCCATCTTCTTTTGTGCATCTGCGTCCTGACGCAGGGCGTCCTGACCGTTTGCGCCAAAAACCGCCGGGAGAAAATCGTCTGCGCCGTTCTTCTGCTTTCGGCCTGTATCCTGTGGGGCGTCAAGGCATATGGCTAAAGAATTCGCATTTTTCAGGGGCAACGAGGCGCAATCCAAAGCGGAAGGAAAAACCTTGCCGGGCGAAGCGCGAACGCAAACAGGCTCGTCATTGCGAGGATGTGAGCGCCGCGGCAATCCAGGCGGGCGGTCTTTCCGTTTGCTTTATCATTCCAGAAAACAGAACCGCCGCATGGATTGCCGCGGCGCTGCGCGCCTCGCAATGACGAAGTGGGAGACAAGTGCCGAATGCCCAACCCTCGTCATTGCGAGGGCCGAAGGCCCGCGGCAATCCAGACGATCTTCCGGCCTGTCTCTGGATGTTCCGGGTCATTGCGCCATTGCCTGGATTGCCACGGCGCTACGCGCCTCTGGAGCGTGTCTCTTGCAGGGCGCAAATCCCAGGCCGCGCTGGCTTTTCGTTGTTTTTACGCGGTTTGAAGGCGGGGCTGCCTCGCCTTCAAACCCTTCGCGGGGCGCAAGCCCAAACCAACCCGTCAAAAAGCAGGGTTTCACTTTTTGACGTTCAGCTTCAAGGAGAACCCATGACACAGGAAATCATACTCGCCATCAGCATGTTCACCGCCGTGGTGCTCGCGCTGGCGGTCATCATCCTCATTGCCCGCGCCTGGCTGGTTTCCAGCGGCGATGTCGCCATCCTCATCAACGGCGAGCGCGGCGTCACCGTGCCCGCCGGAGGAAAACTCCTGACCACGCTGGCGGCCAACAACCTCTTCCTTTCCTCCGCCTGCGGCGGCGGCGGCACCTGCGGGCAATGCAAATGCCAGGTCTTCGAGGGCGGCGGCGACCTGCTGCCCACCGAGGAAGCGCATTTCAACAAGCGCGAAGCCCGCGCCGGGTGGCGGCTTTCCTGCCAGGTGGCGGTCAAGCAGAACATGAAGATCGGCGTGCCGGAAGAAGTCTTCGGCGTGAAAAAATGGGAATGCACGGTGGAATCGAACCCCAACGTCGCCACCTTCATCAAGGAACTGACCCTGCGCCTGCCCGAAGGCGAGGACGTGAATTTCCGCGCCGGCGGCTACGTGCAACTCGAATGCCCGCCGCACACGGTCAATTACAGGGATTTCGACATCCAGCCCGAATACCGGGGCGATTGGGACAAATTCAATCTGTGGCGCTATGTCTCCCGTGTGGAAGAGCCGACGATCCGCGCCTATTCGATGGCCAATTACCCGGAAGAAAAGGGCGTGGTGAAATTCGACATTCGCATTGCCACCCCGCCCGCGAACCGCGACGACATTCCGGCCGGCAAGATGTCCTCCTACGTCTTCAGCCTGAAACCGGGCGACAAGATCACCGTCTACGGCCCCTTCGGCGAATTCTTCGCGCGCGACACCGAGGCTGAAATGGTCTTCATCGGCGGCGGCGCGGGCATGGCGCCGATGCGCTCGCACATCTTCGACCAGTTGAAACGTTTAAAGACCAAACGCAAAATCACCTTCTGGTACGGCGCGAGGTCTTTACGCGAAGCCTTCTACGTCGAGGAATTCAACCAGTTGCAGGCCGACAACCCCAATTTCACCTGGCATCTGGCGCTCTCCGACCCCTTGCCGGAAGACAACTGGACGGGGCCGACCGGCTTCATCCACAACGTGCTCCATGAAAATTACCTGAAAGACCACCCCGCGCCGGAGGACTGCGAATTCTACATGTGCGGCCCGCCGGTGATGAATTCCGCCGTCATCAAGATGCTCACTGATTTGGGAGTTGAACGGGAGAACATTTTGCTGGATGATTTCGGGGGGTAGGGAACGGGAAATTCTTGTCATATGGATAAGATAAGCCCCGAAAAACGCAGTTGGACGATGGCTCAGGTAAAAGGACGGGACACGCGGCCTGAAAAAATGGCGCGCGCCTTGTTGCATGACATGGGCTATCGCTTCCGGTTGCAGCGGGCGGATTTGCCGGGGAAACCGGACATTGTGCTGCCGCGCTACAAGACAGTGGTTTTCGTGCATGGATGTTTCTGGCACCGCCATCCTGGCTGCAAACGAGCCACGAATCCTGCTTCCAATGTAGACTACTGGAACGCAAAATTTTCCAGGACAATTGCCCGGGACGCCGCGAACAGGGAACTTCTTGAACGGAGCGGCTGGCGTGTCCTGACGGTGTGGGAATGTGAATTGAAAGAAATTCCCGCGTTGCGAACGCGGTTGCAGTCTGCTTTACGGCAACCAATGCCAACGATATAATGCGCCATGAACGCGACGCCCCAAGCCCTTTGTCATGAACCCGCGCTCCTGGATCGGGAAGAAGATGGCCGTTTGACATTTCTTGATTTTTTTGCTGGCAGCGGTTTGGTCAGCCATGCGCTGTCGCCTTATTTCAAGGCAATATGGGCAAACGACATTTGCCCCAAAAAAGCGGCTGTGTTCATGGCGAATCATGACGATACGCCGTTTGCGCAATGTTCCGTAACCGCGATCAGCGGCAGACAGCTTCCTTTCGGCCTGCTTTCATGGGCCAGTTTCCCCTGTCAGGATTTGTCGCTTGCGGGAAATATCAAGGGCATTCAGGCAAAGCGCAGCGGTCTTGTATGGGAATGGCTGCGCGTCATGGATGAAATGCCAAGACGCCCGCCTGTATTGGCGGCGGAAAATGTGAGCGGACTTGTTTCCGCGAATAAAGGCGCGCATTACCGGGAACTCCATGAAGCGCTGGCAAGGCGGGGCTATAGCGTCGGCGCCTTGTTGCTCGATGCCGCCCGTTGGCTGCCGCAATCCCGACCGCGCGTGTTTGTCGTCGCAGTGGATTCCAGATTGCCGATTCCCGAAACGCTTGTTTCCGACAAACCTACATGGGCGCATTCCGCGGCAATCCAAAAAGTTTCCGTTGGCCTTGAAGACTGGATATGGTGGCGTCTTCCAGAGCCTGAAAAACGTGACCCTGCGCTTTCTGGCATCGTGGATTATTCGCTGGCTTGCCACGACGCAGCCACAATCCGTAAGAATCTTGCGTTGATTCCTGCCGGGCACATGCGCCGGCTCGAAGAAAAAAACATGCGTGTCGTTCCAGGCTATAAAAGAATTCGCAACGGCAAACAGGTTCTGGAATTGCGTTTTGACGACATTGCCGGATGTCTGCGCACTCCGGCGGGCGGCAGCAGCAGGCAATATCTTGTGATGCGGCAGGGAGACGAATGGAAAACCCGCATTCTCAGTCCGCGTGAAGCGGCCAGACTGATGGGCGCTCCAGAAACGTTCAAACTTCCCGGCACGCCCAACGATGGATACAAGGCCATGGGAGACGCAGTGGCCGCTCCTGTTGCCGCGCATTTGGCGGAACATCTTCTTTTTCCTTTGGCAAGGGCGCACAATGACATCTTTTGAAGAACATCTGACGGAATTCAAAAGCGTCAAACACTGGAAAGGCAAGGGACAGCTTGCCGTTGCGCTCCATATCACGAGGCTTGCGATAGAAAACGGTTTGCCCATTCGTCCAGAAGCGATTCGCACACAAAAAGAGGGTCAGATTTCCGGGTTGAGCAAAAGCCGGATACAAGCCATTTTGAAAGAATATGGAATTACACGTGTCCTTGCGGAAGAAGGAGGCCGCACCAGCCGGGGCAGTCTTGGCAATGCTGCTGATTATGCGGAGTTTTTAAATGAACTGAAGCCCGATCTCAAAGCCGTGGAAAAGTGGTGGGTTGATCGTGTGCAGGATTTTTTCAGCGGAAAACCTTTTACGCTGAAACTCGACGCGAGCCGATCTTTGCGTTCCATCGTCAGCGATCTCCTGGGGCAGGCTGTGAAACGTCAGAGAGAAAACCCTGGCGTGACCTGCGCGGGGACAATGTTGCCAACACCTCGTCGGCGCAAAGCTCGATCTGGTTTTACTCAACAAAGGGAAACAGGTGCAACATCATGGCGCCAATGTAGCAGATGCGTCCACCTCACGCGCGGGTGATTTTATGCTTGATGATACTGTAATTCACGTTACAGTCGCTCCAACGGAATCCTTGATCCGAAAGTGTATCGGGAATATTGAATCAGGACTGCGTTCCGTGATCGTAACAACCGCTGAAAGCCGGGCTGGCATCGAGTCCCTTGCCAAAAATGCAAATATTGAAACGCGTATAGAAATAATCGAAGCAGAGCAATTTATTGCTACAAATATTCTGGAATGGAGCAATTTTGGCAATGATGATTGGAAAACAGAAATTTCCCGTCTAATCACTGCTTATAATATGCTTATTGAAGCATATGAAACAGATCCTGGTTTGCGTATTGACCCTCAAAAATAAAGAAAAATGGCAGGGCAATCGCAGCAAGAAATTAGCGGCAGCCCTTCAGGGCTGCCGGTCTAACGTCATTGGGAAGGGGTTTCTCTCCCCTCCCCAATGGCTACGGATTGATCCCCCGGCCTTTCAGGCCGGGGTCTCACCTTCGCACCGCCCTGAAGGGCGGGGTTTCAAACCAGAGTTAGTTTTACGACGACGGTTTCAGGAGGAAATACAAATGACGTACAAGTCTCATCCCCTGCTCTTCTTGCTTCTCATCGCCCTGAATTGTCTGGCGCAAGCGCCGCCGGATTCGCGCCGGGGCGAAGTGGATTTTCATGACAGATTCAATCCGACATCCTTCCTTTCGTGCTGCGCCCAGGTGTATCAAGGCGAAATCGAAGGCGTGGGAAGCGTCGTCCTGGAACTGCGGTTGTCGCCCAGGAAAGCGGGGCGCTACAGTGGCCGTTATTTCTTCACCCATGCGGGCCATGACATTCCATTCGAGGGGCCGATGGAAGCGCTTGCCGAATCGGAGCCGCTCGCGGGCGAGAAAGGACAGCCGCAACACGAGGGATTCGACAAACCCCATGCCGTCTGGAATGTCCAGAAAAGCGGCGGCTGTTGCCTGGAAGGCGAATGGCTGGATCGCCACACCGGCAAGACATACCCCTTTCATTTGCAGGACGTTTTTCTGGCGGCGACGGCCAAGGCGCTGGGCTTTGAAATAGACTGGCCGCGCGACCGGGACAAGCTGCCCGACGCCTATCGTTTCCTGCAAATCCAGGCCATCGCCAAACCCGTCGGCGAGGAAACGGTTGCGGGAGAAGTCGCCTACCGGATGTGGGAAGACCCGCGCACCCAAATCCAGTATCCGCGCCTGACGCGCCATCCCGACCCGGCGGTCATGGCGAGGATCAACTTTCTCCTGGAAGAAAAGCACGGCAGGTTCGCCGCCGAGATGCTGTGGGCGCAAAACGGGGAATGCGAAAGCGCCACGAGCTTCAAACCCACGGGCATTGCCAAGGTCTCCTACCTGACGCCCGCCCTGATGAGCATGGTCGAATACGGGCTGTTTCATTTTTGCGAAGGGGAATTCTACCCATACAGCCATCCCGTCACCTTCGATCTGATACGCGGCGAATACCTGAACTGGAACCGCCTGTTCGATCTCTTCGTGCCCGGCAAGGATGGCGCGCCCCGCCCCAATCCAGCCTTTCAGGAGTGGTATGCCCAATTGGAACAGGAAGATCGCAAGGCTTCCCCAACGGCACAAGATGACGAGGACGACTGTTCCCTGCTCGCGAAAGAATCCTGGGACGCCTATTTCATCGAGCCTGGCAGCCTGGCGCTGGAGGGAACGCCCCGGTATGGCCGTTGCGCCCCACAGGCCGTCCTTCCCTTTGCCCGCTTGAAACCCGTGCTCAAACCCGAAGGGGCGCGCTACCTTTTCCCCCAAAAGGCATCCGAATGATCCCGCGATGAGGGGGCGGAAAAAGCAGGATTTTACTTTTTGCCGCCCCCCAAACACAAATTCGCGCTTCCCGCGATATTCTGTCGGCGTGCCTTGGCAAGTTTCGAGCGATAATCCCCTGTTCCTGAATGGGCGCGGTTGCCGGCTGGCTCGTCCGCCGATGGGAAAATCGCGCGCTGGCGTATCGCCGCGCGCTGAACCGGAGTTAGTTTTACGATGAATCTGCGCGTTTTCTTGCGGCGTCGCGCCGTGAATTCCCGAATCTGGCTGGGACGGCTGGTGTTCTGGGGCGGCGCGGTGGGCGTTGGGCTGCTGGCGGTGTTGTTTGCCGAGCTTTCAACGGATCTGACGCATGTGTTTATACGCGGGACAGAGCGGTTCTGGTGGCTGCCGTTCCTCGTCACGCCGTTGGGCGGGGTGTTGTGCGTGTGGCTGACGCGCCGCTATTTTGCCGGCGCGGAAGGCAGCGGCATTCCGCAGACGCTGGTGGAAATACAGCGCGCGCAGACGGCGGGGCACGACGCGGGCGGCTGGCGCCCCCTGTTGTCCCTGCGCATCATCGCCGGCAAGATTCTGATCGGGGCAAGCGCCGTGGGCTGCGGCTTTTCGCTGGGACGGGAAGGGCCGAGCGTGCAAGTGGGCGCTTCGCTGATGAACGCCATTCACCATCTCTTGCCGAACGCCCTGCGCATCCAGCGCAGTCATCTTCTGGTGGCGGGCGGCGCGGCAGGCATCGCGGCGGCGTTCAACGCGCCGCTGGCGGGCGTCATGTTCGCCATTGAGGAAATGATCCGGGGCGTGGAAGCGCGCATGTCCGGGCTGATCATCACCGCCATCGTGCTGGCGGGCGTGACCGCGCAGGCCATGAAGGGCGGCGGCGGCAATTATTTCGGCGCGGTGCCGATCATCGCCGGGGAAGGCGATCAACTGGCCGCGGCGGCGCTGGCCATCCTCATTTGCGGACTTCTTGGCGGACTGTTTTCCCGCATGATGATCGAAGGCGCGGGGAAAAACTGGCGCGGGGCGCTGGGCAGACTGCGCCAGCAGCGTCCGCTCGTTTTCGTGGCGCTCTGCGGCCTGTTCGTCGCCAGCCTGGGCGCGGTCACGAACGGCACGGTCTATGGCAGCGGACTGGAACAGACGCAAAATCTGCTGGAAGCCGAAGTCCATCTGCCTTGGTACTTTGCGCCCGCCAAGTTCATGGCGACGCTGGCGGCGTACTTTTCCGGCTTGCCGGGCGGCATTTTCGCGCCTTCGCTGACCATTGGCGCGGGCATCGGGCATACCCTCGCGCCGCTGCTCGACCAGGGCGCCATGCCCGGCATGGTGCTGGCCCTGTGCATGGCGGGTTTTCTTGCCGCCGCCACGCAGGCGCCCATGACATCTTTCCTGATTGTCATGGAAATGGTGGATGGCTACGACCTCGTGATCGCCCTGATGGTGGTTACGCTCCTGTCCTCCGGCGTTTCCCGCCTCATCAGCGAGCCGCTGTACGCCACGCTGGCGCGTTTATACGACGGCAAAAAGTAAAAAACACTTTTGCCGGTAACGGGCGCGCGCAACGCGCCCCTGCGACCGGTTGGATAGGCAGTGGGTTCTCGTTGCTTTTACTCCAAAAAAAGCGAGCGAAGCAGTCTCTTTTTTTGGGGGAAAGGCAACGCAACCCACTACCTGTTTGCGCGATCCTGTAGATACCGTCTTTCTCATCAACATTTTTGGATAAAGAGGCTGGCAAGGAGCGGAAGCGAAGCGCCCTTTTCCCTCCACACCCTCGCTGGGGGAGGGCTTGACCCTGCAAGGTGGTGGCGGTTCAGAGAGGCAAGGCCGCTGAATTATATAGTTTTTCCCCCTCCCCTTGTGGGGGAGTGTGGCGCGTAGCGCCGGGAGAGCAACCGTGTCAAGCGGCGGAAAGATTCGTCCATGCGGTTTTCCTTTTCATGATGATGTTCAAGATGGTCAGTAGTTTTCTCATGCAGGCGGTCATGGCGACTTTGCAGGGTTTGCCGGCGGCGATCAGGCGCTCGAAGAATTGCCGGATCGCGGGATTCCCCTGCCGGGCCGCCAGCGTGGCCATGTACAGCACGCCGCGTACCTCACCACGCCCGCCCCGGATGTATCGCTGTCCGCGCCGTTTGCCGCTGTCGTCATTGAAGGGCGCCACCCCTACCAGCGCCGCGATCTGTCCCCGGTTGAGTTGCCCCAGTTCCGGCAGACGGGCCCGCAGGGTGAAGATCGTCACCTTCCCGACGCCAGGCACTGCTGCCAACAATTCCACTTTCTCTTTCCACGCCTCGCTCTCCCGCAAGCGTCTGTCGAGATCCCGCTCGAAATGGGCAATGCGCGCATCCAGCCAGGTAATGTGCTCCCGGATGTCCCGCCGGGCCACCGGCAAGACCGTCGTCAGCCGGGCCTTCTCTTGGGCACGCATGGACACCCGTTGTATTCGCCGATCCAGCAATTCGGCCAACTCCCGCTGCGCTTCGTCCGGCAGGGGGCGGATGGGCGGCACGATCACCTCGGCAAAACGCGCCAACACTTGGGCATCCAGCTTGTCTGTCTTGGCGAGAATGCCGCTCGCCTTGGCAAAGTCGCGCACCCGCCTGGGATTCACCACCGCCACCGGCAAGCCCGCCGCCAGAGCGGTCTCGTATCCTCCCGTCGCTTCCCGCGCGATGCGCGTCACGCCGTGCTCCTCCTTCAACCAGGCGATAATCGTGGCAATGCCGGCCTCATCGTTCGTGAATTGTTGCAGCGCGCCTTCCGGCAAAGATGCGATGTCCAGCGTGGCCTTGCTCACGTCGACGCCAACGAAGATGTCCATGTCACTTCTCCCTTCCTTGTGTTCAATGCGGTGTGTTCCCGTACAACCGTTCGGGTTTCAGGCAACCCGCCACCAGAAAATGAGGGAACCGATCCTCGCTCTCCCACGAACTTGTCTTGCAGACAGAGCTTGGGGGTATCGATCTGGTTCCCTCAGATCGAATTCTCCGGCATACAAGGGGGCGGTTCAGAAGGGCAAAGCCGCTGAACTGCCCCCTCTCCCCTGACCCCTCCCCCGCAAAGGGGGGAGGGGAAGGATGTGCGGGCGCGATGCGCCGTGTCCCTACATCCGTCCTCTGTCCTCCGTCTTCTGTCTTCTGTCTTTTGGTTCCTTCTGGCGCAGCCTCTGTTCAACTTCCCCCGCTTCGTCAAAAGCGAGGGCGTGAGCACTGCGGCAATCCAGACGGCGGTTCCGTTACCCGAAACGCCAGGGCAAATTGAAAGACCGTCTGGATTGCCGCGTCGCTACGCTCCTCGCTTTTGACGAGAGGGGAGCCGCCTGGATTGTCACTGGTCTATGGCCATCGCAATGACGAGGTGAGGGAAGCAAGAGGCCGTTCAAGCGGATGGCGTTCCTAGTCGCTGCGCTCCCCGCTTTCGACGAGGCGGGAGAGATGGAACAGAGGCCGCAAGGAACCAAAGACCATGAACCGGCTCTTACGCCAAAAAGGGGCGGGCGAAGCAGTCCCTTTTCGGCTATTTGAACCCGGTAAAAAGCGGGTTTCTACTTTTTGCCGTACACTACATCGTCTCTTTTCACGTTTTTTTCGCCATCAATCATGAATCCTGTTGCCGCCTCCATTCCCGGACGCATGCGCCTGCGCCCGGCAACCGGCTTGCCTGAACTTATAAAACACCTGCTGGCGCTGGATGCTTCCTGCCGCGTGGAACCGCATCCGCGCAGCGGCAGCCTGTTGCTGTTCTACGATCCGGCGCGTCTGCCGCAACCGGCCGCGGAAGCGGCGGCGCGGCGTCTGCTGCCGCCCGCCGCCGCGCCAGGGGAAGGTAGTAAAGCCTTGCGGCAACGGCATTACACGCGAGCGTCCCTGAAGCTCAACCGCTACGCCAAATACGGCATGCTGGCGGGTCTGGGCGCGTCACTGGTCTATGCCGCCACCGGTTCCACGCGCGCCCACATCTGGACAGGCGCGTTGTTCATTGCCTGTCTGGGGGCGCACATGGCCGTGCACCGGCGCCGCCTGACCGCCTGATGACGACCGCCGACGCCGATCTTGCGGCGCTCCTTTCCCGCATCGCGATCGCGCACCAGATTCCTGGCCGCGTTCGCCTGAAACTGCTGCGCCTGCCGGAACCCTTGCGCGCAAAACTGGACGCGCCCGCCCTGGCGCGGTTTTTTGCCGGTCTGCGCCAGATTTCCGGCATTACCCAGGTCAAGCCGAACGCGCTGGCGCTCTCCTGCACCATCCTCTACACGCCCGCCCGGTTGCCGGATCACGTCTGGCGCGAGACGTTCGGCGCGCCGTCTTCCTCTTCCTCCTCTTCCCTTTCGCGGGCGGCGGAAGACTTCCAGGCCAGACTGCGGCAGAGCTTCCTGGAAAGCCAGACGAGCGCAACCCAAACAACGCGCCCCGGCCAAAAAAGCGATGGGTCACGCCCTTGACTATTTTATAATGCAAGTCTTTTTTCCCCTTGACTGGAAAGGAAATGTCCATGAGCGGTCATTATGTCCTCCCCTTTGAACGCCTGCGCATGACCGATGTCGACCAGGTTGGCGGCAAGAACGCTTCCCTGGGCGAAATGATCAGCCAACTGGCGAATTCCGGCGTGCGCGTGCCGGGCGGCTTTGCCACCACGGCGCTGGCCTACCGGGATTTCGTGGCGCAAAGCGGACTGGACAAACGCATCGGCGCGGCGCTGGAACATCTGGATGTCGACGATGTGCGCGCGCTGGCGGCATGCGGCGAAAAAATCCGCCAGTGGATTGTCGAAACGCCGTTTCCAACCGCGCTCACGATAGCCATCACGGAACAATACCAACGGCTCATCGAGGGTTCTTCTTCCAGCAACGTGTCCTTTGCCGTGCGCTCCTCCGCCACCGCCGAAGACCTGCCCGACGCTTCCTTCGCCGGGCAGCAGGAAACCTTCCTGAACATCGTCGGCCTGGACAACATCCTGCACGCCATCAAGGAAGTGTTCTCCTCGCTCTACAACGACCGGGCAATCGCCTATCGGGCGCACAAGAATTTCATCCACGCCGACGTGGCGCTTTCCGCCGGGGTGCAACGCATGGCGCGCTCCGACAAGGGCGCGGCGGGAGTGATGTTTACCCTCGACACCGAATCCGGCTTTCGCGACGCCGTGTTCGTCACCGCCAGCTACGGCCTGGGCGAAACCGTGGTGCAGGGCGCGGTCAATCCCGATGAATTCTATGTGCACAAGCCGATGCTGGCCGCGGGCAAAAAGGCCGTCATTCGCCGGAATCTCGGTTCCAAGATGATCCGCATGGTCTTTTCCGGCGAAAGGGCTGCGGGAAAATCCACGATCACCGAGGACGTGCCGGAAGCCGACCGCATCCGTTTTTCCCTCACCGACGCCGAGGTGGAGGAACTCGCCCGCTACGCCATGATCATCGAACAGCACTATCAGCGGCCAATGGACATCGAATGGGGCAAGGATGGAACGGACGGCAAGCTCTATATCCTCCAGGCGCGGCCTGAGACCGTAAAGGCGCGAGAAGACGGCAACCGGCAGGAAAAATTCAGGCTGAAAACCTTTTCCAGGGCGCTTGCTTCCGGCCGCGCCATAGGGCAGAAGATTGGCGCGGGGCCGGTGAGAATCGTCCTCGGCCCGAAGGAAATGGACAAGGTGCAGCCCGGCGACGTGCTGGTGGCCGACATGACCGATCCCAACTGGGAGCCGGTGATGAAACGCGCCGCCGCCATCGTCACCAATCGCGGCGGACGCACCTGCCATGCCGCCATCATCGCCCGCGAACTGGGCGTGCCCGCCATCGTCGGCTGCGGCGACGCCACCGAGGTGCTGACGGAAGGGGAAATCGTCACCGCTTCCTGCGCCGAGGGCGATACCGGCCACATCTATCGCGGCAAGCTGGAATTCGAGGTCGTCACCCAGGACATTTCCGTCATGCCGGATATTCCCGTGAAAGTCATGATGAACGTGGGCAACCCGGAACTGGCCTTCGAGTTTTCGCAATTGCCCAATGCCGGCGTCGGGCTGGCGCGGGTGGAATTCGTCATCAACAACGTCATCGGCATCCACCCCAAGGCCATCCTGGAAATCGACCGCCTGCCCGCCGGAAAGCGCGAGGAAATCGAACGCCGCGCGCGCGGATATACGAATCCCGTGGAATTCTTCGTGGAAAAACTCGCCGAAGGCGTCGCCACCATCGCCGCCGCCTTTTATCCCAAACCCGTCATCGTGCGCCTTTCCGACTTCAAGTCGAATGAATACCGGAAACTTCTGGGCGGCGAACTCTACGAGCCGGAAGAAGAAAACCCCATGCTGGGCTTTAGAGGCGCTTCGCGCTACATCGCGCATTCCTTCCGCGACTGCTTCGAACTCGAATGCCGCGCCATGAAGAAGGTGCGCGAGGAAATGGGCCTGACCAACGTCTGGCTGATGGCGCCCTTCGTGCGCACGCTGGAAGAGGGCAGGGGCGTGGTGAACCTCCTGGCCGAACACGGCCTGAAGCAGGGGGAAAACGATCTGAAACTCATCATGATGTGCGAGATTCCCTCGAACGCGCTCCTGGCCGACGCCTTCCTCGACATCTTCGACGGCTTTTCCATCGGCTCCAACGATCTGACGCAATTGACTCTCGGCCTCGACCGCGATTCCGGCCTCGTCGCCAATCTTTTCGATGAGCGCGATCCGGCGGTCAAGCGCCTGCTTTCCATGGCCATCGAGACCGCCAACCGCAAGGGAAAATACGTCGGCATCTGCGGCCAGGGACCTTCCGATCACGCCGACCTCGCCGAATGGCTGATGGATCAGGGCATACAGAGCATGTCGCTCAATCCAGACACAGTGGTGGATACCTGGCAGCGGCTGGCGCGGCACAGCAGGTAAGGGCGGGGGAAAATCCGGCTGCGGGAGAAGAAAGTGCCCGATCTGACGGAAGAAATGGCTCGCCTGGAAAAATCGCTGGACGCGATCGAGGAAGACGCCTGCCGGCTGTTCGCGAAGTATCCCGCGCCCAATGAATTGACCGCCTACCCCGAGCTACCCCGAGGATCTGGATGCGAAGGAAACGCGCAAGGCGCGCGCCAATCTCCGGGGGATGTCTCCGGAACTGTTCGCGCGCTATAACGACGCGAGTTTCGACTGGACGCCGCTTAACGAACTCCGGCACCTCTTGCCGCGCTATCTGGAAGAGATCGATGCGTTTCGTTTTCCTTCAGAGGAAAGCGTCTTTCATCGGTTCGTGGAATGGGAGAACTATTCCGAACGCGACATGAAAACCCTGCGCTCCCTGTTTTCCGACCCGGCATGGACGAAAGAGGAGCGGGATTTGATTGATCGCTGGTACCGGACTTTCTGCGCCTGGTTTTTCCTGAATTATCCGGTTTGGGAAGCCGATGACCATATCCTGGAAATCCGGGTGGATACGGTGATCCTCCTGTTCGCGCATGGCGGCTTCGCGCTCGAAACCTTGCTGGAGGCGTGGAGACGGCATCTATGGAGCCTCCCCGCGCTCCTGCATCTGAAAGACCTGTTGCTTTACGGGTTTTCCGACTATTTCGGCAAATTGAACAACGCCTTCGCCTCCCACGACAAGACGCTGCGCGCCATGCTGCTTGCTTGGCTGAAGGACACGGAAACCCGAATGTGTTTCCTGGCAGGCTGTGACGCGGCGATAAAACGCTGCGACGCGCTCCTGTTTGAAGAGACGCGCCGGTACGGGACGGGAATGGCCCATCTCGATGAACTGGAATATACGCGCGAGACGCTGCTGGAATGGGGAAGGGCGGGCGGATGATCGGGTACGGATGGCGGCATTATCGCTTCAGGCACAATTCTCTGTGATCCTGAGATGAAGGAGCCGAATCCGGGCGATTCGTATGACTGTGGCGCTCTGAAAGAAAAACCGTATCTAGCGGTTGACATTGAAATTGAACGCAAATTTATTTCAAAAAAAGTCGCTCGTTCGCTTCTGCTCATGGATGAGCGCACAAAACGGCTTGCAATCCTGACTCGTCCCAATGCGACGAATTTTCGCATGACAAATGTCCAGAAAGGAGTTATCGAAAGCATCATTGACGGCAGCTATGAACCGGTACTGCCGGAGCAGGAAACCACATGCCCGGCCTATTCCGAAGCCGATTTTCTGAACGAGGTCTATAGCGGTGCAGAATACTACGCCACATTGAAAGGGCTTCTGCTTCGCAAGAAAAACGTGATTCTTCAGGGCTCGCCCGGCGTGGGCAAGACCTTTTCCGCTCAAAGACTGGCGTTTTCCA
This sequence comes from Zoogloeaceae bacterium, assembly GCA_031288305.1. GTDB lineage: Bacteria > Pseudomonadota > Gammaproteobacteria > Burkholderiales > Rhodocyclaceae > Azovibrio. The sequence goes on along the minus strand of JAITRP010000107.1, from coordinate 2,500 downwards.
TGATGGGCGAAAAAGACACGAGCCGTGTCGAAATCGTTCAGTTCCATCAAAGCTACAGCTATGAGGATTTCATCATGGGCTATCGTCCCGACGGCAGCGGTTTCCGTCTCGCCGAGAGGCCGTTCTACAGATTCTGCAAGATCGCCGAGAGCGATGATGAACGTTCATACTTTTTTATCATCGACGAAATCAATCGCGGCAATCTGAGCAAGATTTTCGGCGAATTGCTGATGCTCATCGAAGGCGACAAACGCGGCGAAAGGAACGCCCTGCGTCTGCTCTACAAGGATGAACAATTCTCCGTTCCCGCCAATCTTCACCTCATTGGGATGATGAATACGGCGGACAGAAGTCTTGCGATGATTGACTATGCGCTCCGGCGGCGATTCGCGTTTTTCGATCTGGGACCCGCGTTTCAATCCGATGGATTCAAGGCACGCCAAGCCTGGATACGCAATCCGAAATTCGATGCGCTCATTGCCATGGTCGAATCCCTGAACAGGGAGATTGGCGAGGACGCTTCGCTTGGCATGGGCTTTCGCATCGGTCACAGCTATTTCTGCGCGAGCGAGCGCGATGTCATTGACGATGTGTGGCTCTCCTCGGTCATTGAATATGAGCTGCTTCCGCTTTTAAAAGAATACTGGTTTGACGAACCGTCAAAGGTCGAGCGTTGGACGAATAAATTGCAAAGTGTTCTCGATGGCTGACAACATCAGGATCAAGAACATCTACCATATGCTTTCCTATGCCTTTCAAACCTTGCGGGAAACAGGTTTTGACAATGTCGCCTCCGAAGATTTCTACAACATCCATGACCTGTTCGCGGCCATTCTTGTTCGCGGCGTTGGGGTGCAGATCAAGCGCGGTTTGCATCGTGATTATCTTCAATGCGAAGAAGCCCTTGCAGGCGTGCGCGGGCAAATTCGGGTGTCTGAAACCATCAAGCAAACCCAGGCGCAAGGCAGGCTGGTATGCACTTACGATGAATTTGTTCCCGACTCTCCGCACAATCAGGCATTGAAAAACGTAATGCTTTTGCTCCTTCGTCACGGCAACATGAAGCCCGAAAACAAAAAGGCGCTCCGCAAACTGCTCTTCTATTTTTCCGAAGTTACCGGGATTGCGCCTGCCGCTATCCGCTGGGACGCATTGAAATATCATCGGAACAATGCTTCCTATCGTATGCTCTTGGGAATTTGTCGTCTTACGGTCAAGGGTCTGCTCCTGACCACGGAGGCGGGAGCGCACAAGCTCGCCACCTGGCTTCAAGATGAAGAAATGTACCGCCTGTACGAAAAATTCGTGCTCGCGTATTATATGCAGCATTACCCCGGGTTTCAGCCCAAATCCGCATTTATCGACTGGGATATTGCCGATGAGGTGCGGAGTCCATATCTGCCGCGGATGAAATCCGACATTACCCTGCAAAATGGTGAAAAGCGGTTGATTATCGACGCCAAATGGTATGGGCACACGATGCAGGAAAATCGTGGTAAAAAGACCTACAAATCCGAGCACCTTTATCAGATTTACGCCTACGTCAAGAACAGCGATAAAAACGCAACTGGCAATGTGGCGGGTGTTCTGCTCTACGCTAGAACCGATGAAACCATTACCCCGGACGAAGACATAACAATTAGCGGCAGTCGCATCAGTTTGAAAACGCTCGACTTCAATTGTGACTGGAAAGCAATTACCGTGCAGTTGGATAACCTGTGCGGCTGGCTGTCCTGTCGGCAACCTCAAGGAAATGCTGGTGGTGCGTAAAAGCTTCCGTCTACGAGCCGGGATAAGTTCGAAGCAATCACGCAAAATATGTGCGATGTAGCGTGAGGTGCTGCGAAAGCCCGGCATGGGGGTTTATTTTTGGCAGTGCTGGTGACCCAACCTGCCAAGGCCGCGCCGGTGAGTTTTGCCGCGTCCTGATCGAAAGTCAGCAGTGGCAGGGCGTCGGCCTGGGCCGCGAGTGCCAGGTGCGGCAGATTGGCATCTCATCGCGAACATGATCTACAGGCTCATTTCCTTGATGCCGACAGGCCGCGTGGCCTTCAATACTCCGGCAAGCGCATCGACCGGGCGGGCCTTGGCGCGCACGATGATGGTGCCGTCCGGCATGACCGACCAGACGAACTGCGTTCCCGGCCAGGCATTGATTTTCGCCCGTATTTCAGCGGGAACGGTCGTCTGCCCCTTGGCGGTCAGAGTGGAAGTATTCATTGCGCTATCCTTTCATTGCATATGACCGAACTGTAATGCGCATACCGCCTCTGACCATCCAGAATCGACAGCCGCCATGTCCTTGGAACATCCACACCCTCCGGCGCATCGGGACTGGCGCAGACCAACGGACAACGCTTCCCCCGCCGCTCGAACAGCCCTGTCTCCTCCAGAAATTCCGCAAGGAATCCCGACTGCTCCAACGCCGTCGCGCTTCCTTTCTCGTCCCATCGCACATGCGCCGCCCTCCCGGCGTCTCGATTTGACGCTCCTCTTCTCG